>NZ_JBLFBO010000005.1:0-228827 GCF_047338595.1 Nitrospira sp. BLG_1 | reverse complement strand
CGGTGCGGTAATCGGTCGGCTCCGACCGATAGTTCACCGCCGTCACGCCGGCCACTTTTTGGATGTACGGCATGAAGCTCGTGCCGGTAATATTGTCCTCGTCCTGGAACAGGAGCGCAAACGAGCGATAGTTCTGCCGTTTTTCGTTTCCTGACACAGTCCGATCGACCATCACATCCGCCCTCCACGAGCTCTTCTGGGCCAGGTCCTCGCCGGTCACCGGATCACGATACTGCGACCCCTTCGGCCCGATGATGACGGCACCAAAGAGTCCGTTCCGCGGATTCTCGATCACGTTCCCCCAGTCCTGAATCAGAGCCGAGTTCTCCCCAAACTCCGGATGGGCGTAGAACGTATAGGTCTTACTCTGGCCCGGCGCAACCGTCTGATCGCCGGGATTATTGCCGGCGTTGATGCCCATGGACTCCTTCGGATCAAACGCGAGGTTATCCACATGGAATCCTGCGCGGTCCTTGGCCATCTCATTCTTCAGATTGACCTTGATGCAGTCACCGACGTTGACGTGGAGCGTCAACGGGCTTGGCTCAAGGTTGCCCGACGCGACTTTGGTCTTTTCGCCTTCGAGCACATACATCTTCCCGCTTTCGTTCCCCAGTACCATTTTACGCTCCAAGTCGACTTCCATCGTCCCTGGCGTCCCCTTGTTGTAGCGGATCGCTTTGTCGATGGCCGAGACGTTGAAGCTCTTCACTGGTGCATCCGCCGGACACACCGACTTAGCCGACTGCGGAATCTCACTGCGCCCTGGAAGCGGTTTGAGTGTCGCATCCGCCTTGTCCAGAACTCGGACAATTCCCCAGCTGCCTTCAACGAAGTGCGACGCCCGACCGCTATAGTACAGGTAGTCGCCCGCCATCTGTTGTGGTCCGCCGGCGGCCGGAATAGCCGCATCATACCGTTCCCCGATCACCACGTGTAGCGAGCTGCGGGGGATGGAGTTCTTGCTATAGCGCTCCATCGGGAACCAGTGACCGCTGAGGTGCCAGGAATGCACTTCGTTGGCCGATGTTTCCAGCAATCTGACCACCACTGGATCGCCCAGATAGGCCCTCAACATCAGCGTATCCGGATCTCCGTGGATCACACTGCTGAACAATTTCGAAGGATCCGGGTTGTTTGCCAAACGGACAGACAAGGGCTCTACCCGCATGTTGTACCCGCCACCGGTCGTGGCTTCACCGCCGTTCAAGAACTTCATCGGCGACAGATTGAGTTTGGCCGGATAGACCGCCGACGGCGTCCCATCCACGGATATTGCGCCGACCCTGGCCTGTGGATTGTCGGCCGTAATCAATTCCGCCGCCCGAGGGTTGGAATCCATGACATGGGTCACGATCTCACGGAATGACCCCCTGATATGGGCGGACACCGGTTCGGTCGTGTGGATGTCCGCGACGGGGCCGCTCCTGATTTCCTTCCCCGTGACCGGATCATGGTAGGTCGATCGCGGCGGTTCCGTGATGAATGAAGCATACTGCCCATGCCCCCACGAATCGAGACCATACACATGGTCATGCCAGAACGTGGTGCCGAAGTCGGCGTCCACATACCAGCGCTCGCGGATCCACTCGACCGAGGCAATCTCACCCTTCTTATGAGCATGCAGCAACGGCCGCTCAAAAGTGATCGTATTGCCGTCGATCTTGCTGATACGGGCTGACTCGAATCCATTCACTTCATCCATTCCCACGCCCAACTCCGTCTTGACGTGGAACTTTGACGCATCCTTGACCTTGATGCTGGTCGCCCCCTTGGCGGCATCCGCCTCGATCGTCGTGTTCATCGGGACCGGCATACCCTTGCCTGGGTGCTCGTCCTTCAAGATCGTGAACGGACGGAGTGACATCTCATAGGAGAAGCCGATGATGGGTCCATCGGAGGCTTGCGTGTCGAACTGGAACATGTGCGGATGCAGGTTCGTCTTGCTGGAGAACCCTTGCCGCGTATCATCTTTCAGCTCGCTCTTATAGACGACGTCAATACAGTCCTGCACGTTTCCACGAATGACCAGCGGAAACTGCTTCGCTCGATTCTTACGGACCTCGGCTTCCTCTTCATGCAGCACATAAAGCAATCCGCCCGGATCGACGATCGCCGGTGTCTTGGCCGTCGCCCCCTTCAAGGTAATAGGCAAGGTGATCGCATGAATGTTGAACTTCTTGACCGGCGCGCCTTCCGGACAAAGACTCCATGGACCCTGCTCTCCAGGCTTGGCAGGCTCGGTTGAGTTACTGCCATCATCACGACGATGAATCGGCTCCAACCAGGGCGCCCCGCTGTGGCTCGGCGAGAACGGCACTCGTCTGCCGAGATGCGGCCGCAGCCACGGCCACGACAGCTTTCCGCTTCGCGGGTCGAAGAGAATCTCCTGGCGCTTGCCAGGCGTCGACGACTTGTAGTTCACCCATTCGTACGTCGTTTCAGGCTCACTCAGCGCTTTCATTCCGTCCCAAGCCCAGTCATTGACCGTCGAGTCGTAGGCCAGGGTCTGTTCCTTCTCTGTGTTCTTGTGCCCCGGCTTGCCCTGCGGCGGCACCTGCATCTCCACCCAATCCTTGATGGAGACCTTGGCTGGGTTGGCTTTCCAATCGGACTTGTCCTTGGTGATCTCGAATTTCTTACCACCGTACCAATCGACCATCGTCCCCACGAGCTTATCACTTGCGACACCGGTCCTCATACGGCCGACACGGTCGGGCAATTCAACCAACGGCTTCATCACATCCGTCTGGAACCCTGGTGCTTGCAGGGTGTTGTACACCCGCCAGAATCCCCACATGCCCGTCACGTAGTGCTGCGGAATGTGGCAATGGAATACGAATTCTCCGGCCAACGCCTGCAGTCCTCCCGAACCGCCCTCGATCACCTGATCATAAATCTCCGTCGGCCCAATGGACTGCACGTCGAGACGATCAGAGGTGTCGCTAATGAGCGGGAACTTCACCGGACCATTACTGGAAGCAGCAAAATCCAGGTTGCTGTTCCCGGGCTGACGTGCCCAGCGAATGGACCCGCCATGGAGGTGATGCGAATGCACGATCTCTGAGCCACCCGCCATCCGGAACTTGGCCGGATCACCGAGATACGAACGCGGAATGGTCGTAGCCGGGTCACCGAATGTGTAGGACCCATAGGCCATAGACTCATCGCCATAGAACCCCATATGGGCTTGGAGTTCGATGCGTGTACCGTGCGGCTCACTCCGATAGTTCAACAAACGCGCTCCCGGTCGATACGAGTCGGTGTGAGGATCGCGCTGCGGCAACATCTCACCATTCTTGTTCAAAATCCTGAAGGCCTCATCGCCTGCCTCATGATAAAAGATCGCGAATTCACGAAAATCCGCCCCGTTCGGATCTTCGATCATGGCTTCCCAGCCGCTCGCCATCGGCTTTCCATCGAACGGACTGAGGTAGCGTGAGCCGCGTGGCTCAACGACCAACATGCCGATCAATCCAAGATTGAATTGTTCACGTGAGGCATGTGACCGGAGAAACCGTGCGCCCTCTTGTGTATCCGGCTTGATGTACCATTCAAAACTTTGCTGTTTCCCCACCGCCACGGTCGTATCCGGATTCGATGGGGTTGCCGGCTTGCCGGTGGATGAAATCACCATCGACGACCCGTTGATGACGAGGTTGGTCGGCTCATCGGCAATCTGGTTATGGAGGGTCAGCTTGAGACAATCACCCTGATTCGCCCGGATGACGAGCGGTTGGATCACATCACCCTGCAGACCGTTCGACAGGGCGCCGGGATCGTTTTCCTTTTCCCGTGCTTCCTTGTTCGCCGTCTCCTCGGCTCGTGCTTTATCCAGATTTTCGTTCAGGACATACATGTACCCTGGGAAGTAATCAAGAAACCGGCTCAGGGTGATTTCAATGTTGATCGCGGTGACGTGGTAGTCCTTGATGGGTGCAGTCGCCGGACAGCGCTGTCCGTTGGTGACCGAGACTTTGTCCGGATCATCCGCTACCAGCAACACGCCCTGTTGCATCATGTGGCTGTTGGCACTTGTGTCGTACCTTCCCTTCTTTCCGATGAATTCCTGCTGCCGCTTGATTTCGTCCATCATGCGGTCATGAAGGACTGCCCCGCCTTCACGATAGATCACCTTTTTCGCAGATGCCTGCTCCGCGCTGCCCTGGTGACCATGCTGTTCCGCAGCCCACGCCATCGATACTGCCAAAGGCACTATGAAGCTGGCTGCAATCCCCAATATCCTCGGCCATACATGCCCTCTTGAAATACCCATACGTTTAGCCTCCTCTCCCAGATCGGTGAAACACCCATGTTGCATACAAGAAAGACCAGCCATGTTGTCATAACCATTTATGAGTCCGATGGGGGCCCGCTCATCACGGAGGAAGCGAGAGGAGGCCAATCCTACCGTTCCCTCCCCCATCGGACAAATCAACATGCTGGGAGACACCGGCCTGTTTCCCTCCTTCCAACAACAGCAAGTCCCATTCCTGTTTTCGAGGCACGCCGAACCTAGATATTTAAATGAGATTACGCTGCGAACATTCCATCGGTCGATGATTCAATGGGATACGGACGCCCCCTAAAATCATCGGTGGTCACAAAACCCTGTAATCAGAAGGAGATAGTAGTGGTGTGCGAGAAGTAACCGAATGGGACAGCACCGCCCCATTCAAATTCGAACAAGATTACCTAGGGAAGGTCTGATTAATTCACGTTTCTGCTCAGAAATCTGTTTGTGACGTGGCCATCAGGGGAAATCCGCTTAGTTCTGGATCCTTTTCGTAGGGTGCCCCCACTGTCCGCTGGCCCACTGCAGCTCTGTGGACACACGGTCCCTATGTCCCGGCCAACAGCCGACGACGGACCACATACAGATTTGCCAAGCCACAACTGATCTGGAGCCAGTGAGTATTCTTCGCGAGTCCCCGGTACCGGACCTTGGCCCAGCCGAAGATCCGCTTGATCACCAAGAACGCATGCTCCACCTTTGCTCGGACTTTTGACTTGGTGCGGTTGCGAGCCAGCGCCTCCTCACTCAGCGGCCGATGCCGATGCGCTTTGGTCTGGATAAAACTTTTGGCGTTGGGCGCGTGCTGCCGAATGACGCCGCGTTGCCCGCTGTAGGCCGCATCGCCCCATACCCGTGTCTCCGCGCCATGCAGTAATTTCGGCAGCACTTGGCTATCGTGCACATTGGCCGCCGTGGCTGTCACCGAATGAATGACTTTCGTCTGGCTATCCACGCCAATATGCGCCTTCATGCCGAAATACCACTGCTTCCCTTTCTTGGTCTGATGCATCTCGGGATCTCGCTCCTTCGTGCGATTCTTCGTCGAACTGGGGGCACTGATGATGGTGGCATCCACGATGGTGCCCCGGCTGACCTTCAACCCCTGGGCGGCCAAATACGTCCCGATTTGTGCAAAGAGTCGCTGGCCCAGTTGGTGTGCTTCCAAGAGATGTCGGAACTTGCAGATCGTGGTCTCATCGGGCACGGGTTCGCGTCCCAGATCAATCCCCACGAATTGCCGCATGGCGCGGGAGTCGTACAGCGCTTCTTCTACGGCCGGATCTGACAAGTTGAACCACTGTTGTAGACAATGCAGGCGCAGCATGCGTTCAATACCCACCGGCGGACGCCCCGGGCCGTCGGCCTTGGGATAGACCGGCTCGATGACCGTCACCAATTCCGCCCACGGCACCACGTGGTTCATTTCGTTGAGAAACTGCTCGCGGCGAGTGGGCTTACGATACTGTTCGAATGAGACTTCGGCAAAGGTCTGTTGGTGCATGTGTGTGGCTCCTGTTCAATGCGCCATTCCTCATAGCACATCACCACCGGGGAATAAATCAGACCTTCCCTAGCTGTGTTTAGGGCGTGTCATCAGTTAAGCCATATGACCGAGGCCGCAAGATAGATGGCGCCGAGGAAGTTGGCGGCGCGTTTGTCGTATCTGGTGGCAATCGCGCGGTATTGCTTGAGTTTGGCAAAGAAATTCTCGATCAAATGTCTGGCCTTATACAGCTCCTGATCGTATTCGCGCGGTTCCGTACGGTTTGATGTGAGCGGGATCACGATTTTGATGCCCGCGTTTGCCAGCAGGTCGAGGACTCGCACCTGCGCATCGTACGCTTTATCCCCCCCGCAATGCCTGAATGGTGTCAAGGAGAGTAGGGAGCAGCCGATCAACTCCTGCCAGATCGTGGGCTTGCCCAGCGCATCGCACGACGCATGGATTGTTGTCGTCAATCCGCCTTTTGAGCGCCCGATGCGTTCCGTTACCCTGTCCCCCCCCTTTTGCACCAGCTGAGTGCTGGTGGGCACGAAGAATGGTGGAATCAATCATCGCCTATTCTCTAGAACTCAAGACTTGATCTGTCAGACAGTGGCAGATTTCATCGAAAATCGTCTCCTCGGTTCAATCATTCCGACTCGTGCCATCCTTACAGCGGCCTACTGTATCACGGCCTGAGTTAAGGGGATTGTCGCGTTTGTGGCCCCATAGCTGAAACGGACAACGCTGAAAATGCAACAGCCGGGTTCACTCAAGAATCAGGCACTGTCTGAAAGATAAAACGCTAGTTTTTACACCTATTCGTTATCGGCCTCCTCCGCGAGTTGTTCAAAAATCCTCAGCCAAACGCCCCGTTGGCTCCAGCGGGTGTGGCGCGTAGGGATCACCCGGAAGTCTCCGAACCGCTCCGGCAGATCACGCCATGCGATCCCGGCACGGTAACGACATAACACCGCTTCAACAAACCGCCCGTTCTCGTTGGCCGTCCCCCCGACATGGCCCGCACGGTCAGGCAGAACATCCTTAATGTGCTCCCCTGGTCATCACGTACCGCCTAGCGCCGTGCCATCCAGAAGCCCCTCCCCGGGCCTCTGAATAGGACATCACTCGCAGACGCGTTTGTGAATCCGGACCATTATCCCGCCGCTAACTGATGATACGCCCTAGGACGAGATGAAAGATCAGCTCGACATCGACTCGACACACGTTCGCGCAGACCTCGCGCCGTGGCATGGTGCACTTGATGAGTAAATTCTTCTGCGATCGTCCTCACTCATATAGATGCAGTCGAGCCGACCTCTGTGGTAGCTTGAGCCCAGCTGGGTAAACCGCCTGATGACCAGTCATCAACGGCGAATGTCTATCGCCCGGTTCTGCTAAGGGGACTCACGGTCGGACTGTATATGCTGGGTTACCATACCTGTTCCACGACACTCATTTCCTTTTTCCTCCTCATCGGAACTTCCACCGTCGTGCAGGCAGAATCAAAACCTTCTCCGGAACTAGCCCGTCATCTCACTGTCATCGCAAACCTGTCCCAACCTTCACCGATTGTGGCTATTCCAGCCGGTCCATTTTTGATCGGCAGTAAACGAGTTGATAGTGATCCGTATGGGAGGTGGACACAGTTTGATGATACCGAACTTCCTCAACACCGCGTCTGGTTGGACGCATATGAACTCGATCGCGATGAGGTGAGTCTCGGGGAATACCTGGCCTTCTTACATCAACAGAAAACGTATCCCTCGAGCGAGTTGCAGCAACTGCTATGGCATGTCATCACGATCCATTCCATCCAGGACGAAGCTCTCACACGGTGGCCCGCTCTGTACGTCACATGGGATGAAGCCGCGAAATTTTGCTCCGTCAGGCACGCGAGACTGCCCACAGAAGCCGAATGGGAGAAGGCCGCGCGAGGGCCGGAGGGTAATCTCTATCCGTGGGGTGACGCGATGCCCAACCAAAAACTGGCCATGTTCGGGCAACATCACGTCCATGAAATTCCCATTCTCGCGGCGGTCGATTCTCACAAAGAGGGCAAGAGTCCCTATGGAATCCACCATATGGCGGGAAACGTGGCAGAGTGGGTGCATGACTGGTTTGGGTTTGACTATTATGCCTACATGCCGGATCGTAATCCCCCCGGTCCGACCACCGGACGCTACAAAAGCGTCCGTGGAGGTTCGTGGAAAAGTAAGCGAGTGATGCTGAGAACAGCAACAAGGGGCGGCGCCTCTCCCCATCAACGTTCCGCCGCGATTGGTTTTCGATGTGCACGGACGCCTGTGACACCGTCCCCCTAGCCCCTACTCCTATCTCCGTGAAACAATCGACTCATGCACTCAATGGCACGAAATGAAAATGCACAGACCAGTATGGTAGGATTTCGCGCCATGCGTCTGCTGTGGATTGCCGTCTCACTGATGTGGTATGCGCTGATGCCCTGGCAGTCGGCATTCGCGCTCGAATTTACCGCAGACCAAGTGATCAAGATCGACGGAAAAACACGGAAGGCCTATATCTACTACCGTGATGCAATGTGGCGCATCGAGCACCATACCATGGGGCCTGTAAACGTCAGCATCGTGCGCAAGGATAAACAGGTGGTGTGGCTGCTGCTGTCGAGAATGAAGCATTTCAAGTCTGTCCCCTATAGTCCTGACCAGGATCTCATGGTCAAAGAGCGCCTAGAGGGAGAAGTTTCTCGTGAGGAAATCGGCACGGAAATGCGAGAAGGGCACCCCACGATCCTCTATGAGGTCAGAACAAAACAAGGGGAGCGCATCGACGAGTACTACCAATGGCTGGCTAGCGATATTCACTTTCCCATGAAGCTGGCCAAAAAAGACGGCAGTTGGATCGTGGAATATCACCATGTCAAAATGCGGTCGGTATCAGACTATCTCTTCAACCTACCGGTCAACTTCCAACCATTGGAAGGATTCGATACCCCGACGCCGGAACAGACCGGTCCTGGCCTGTAACATAACGATATCAGAGAACAAGGAGGATGGGCCGTGCACCTGTTAGCAGTGATCGTAAGCGTTGTGCTGATGGGATTCATCACCGGAAGTGCTGCATTCGCATTGGACGTGGCCGATGTCGTCCGACAATGGACACCCGAAGGGAAAAAGCTTGCGGAGGAACGGGCCAAGCTGCCGGCTCATGACGAGATGGTGTTGATTCAGGCCGGTGAGTTTCTCATGGGAAGCGACAAGAGGGCCGATCGGAATGCCTATCAAGCCGAACTCCCTCAGAGGACCGTCTATCTTGACTCCTACGAAATTGATCGGTTCGAAGTAACGACCGTCCAATTTCTGAAATTTATCCTGGCACATGATCTCCCACCGCTCATCGATTGGCAATACGACGGCGGCAATTTTCAGGAAACCATGACGAACCATCCAGTCATGCACGTGTCTTGGGCCGATGCCGAAACCTATTGTAAGTGGGCCGGCAAGCGACTCCCCACGGAAGCTGAATGGGAGAAAGCCGCCCGAGGAGAAGATGGACGGCTGTATCCCTGGGGAAATCAGATCGCAGGCTTGTCACGGTCCAACTTTGGTCGGACGGGCCTATCCGGTCCCGTACGTGATCGCCCAGAACGACTCTTGCTCTATCCGCCGATCATCTCCGTTGATAAGTATGACAATGCCGTCAGTCCATACGGTGTCTTCCAGATGTCCGGTAATGTGGCTGAATGGGTAGCCGATTGGTATGATCCTAAATACTATGCTACCGCACCAAACCGAAATCCAAAAGGACCGGACAAGGGGTCTCAACGGAGTTTTCGTGGCGGAAGCTGGATCGATAGCACACCAAGTGTCCGAGTGGCTCAACGGAATGGGACTGATCCAAGCACGAAGATGAACTGGCTCGGCTTTCGCTGCGCACGGGATGTACAACCCTCACAGGAACCTACGCAATAGGTACGAATTTCCCCTGGTTCTCCTGAATGGAAACGGTCCGGTCTCACAGGAGATGCGGTGTTAGTGCACATGTGAGATGAACGGTCTGCTCTCTTGAACCTCGGGATGACGACAGAGTCGATCTCCGGTTCCTATTTCCTCACGCCCTCTGTGGCGCATCGGAAGCCTGTGGACTCATTGCGCATAGTCGGGTCACTCTCGACACGGGTAAAGATTCGGACCGTCGGTGTTTCATTCTGCCAACCAGCTCCTCGAATGACTTTCTTCAACCCGGTTTCAGGACCTTTCGGATTCCTCTCAGGACTTTTCTCGTAGTACCGAGCATCATACCAATCATTCACCCACTCCCACACATTGCCGGCCATGTCATACGCACCATAAGGACTTTTGCCCGCTTCATAACTGCCGACCGGCATAAGTGTCTTTTCGCCGATCCACCGCTGGTTATAATTCAAATGCTTTGCAGTCGGCTCGACATTTCCCCAGACGAACCGTCGGTCGGATGTCCCTTTTGCTGCTTTTTCCCACTCGGCTTCCGTGGGAAGTCGTTTGCCAGCCCATTTGCAATACGCGTCTGCATCAAACCAATCAACGTTGATCACAGGACGCTCAGCAAGTGACTCTGTGATGGTATCACCTTGCCAAAGATTTCTCGTAGGATTTGTTGGGTTCTGTGGGACACGATGGCCGGTGCTCTTGACGAATTCCAGATAGCGACCGTTCGTCACTTCGAATTGATCGATCAAAAATGAATCCAAGAAGACCTCGTGACGTGGATACTCATCCCGCCCCCCATCACGGTCTCCGGGAGGAACCCCCATGGGAAATAATCCGGCAGGAACGAGCACCGTCGGTGCGCCATCCTTACTCAATGGCGTCTGAGTTTCATTGCTCGAGATTCCATCTTCGGCAAATGAAAGCGAGAGACCGAGAACGAGGACGAACATGATTGAGGAGGTCATATATCGAATCAACATCTGAATAGCTCCTTCCAGGGAATTTCTACAGCCCCCGATCTCCCTGAACATCGATACCTACAGCCATACACACTCCGCCGTTTATTCAGCCAGGGGAAAGGCAGTAAGCAGTACGCCTCCTGCCGTCGCTCGAACTGCATCATCTTCGTCATGCAAACTATTTTTGAGAACCGTACGTGCGCGTGGTCCCTCAATCTTTGCCATCGACCGAATCGCGGCAATCCTCACACGAGGCACCGGATCCTGAATCAATATCATCAAGGCTGACCGCGCCGATTCTTGATTAGCTTGTCCGGCATGCCCCAGAGCCCGAGCTACGGCGGCACGAACTGCGGGCTCTTTCACGTTGATGAGAGTCTGAACGGAATCGGCCACTACCTCATATCGCTCTCCATGCTCGAGTAGTGCTCCGATCACGAACGCTCTGACAGCGGCATCACGCTCAACAAGTGCCCTACGTAGGGGCTCTTCAGCGTTCAAACCATGAAACTTCCCTAAGCTCACCGCAGCAGCAATTCGCACCGGAGGAAGCGGATCCCTCAGAAGCCGGTTCAGTATGACAAGCGCTTCTGCTGACGGCAGACGACCAAATCCTGTCGCAGCAGCACCACGCACCGATGGCTGTTGGTTTTCACTCGCATCTTTGAGGATATGGAACAACTCTGTCGATTGGCGCTCAACCAATGCACGAATGGCTGCAGTTTGTTCATCTGGATTTGGTGCTTTGGCATAGCGCAGCAACACATCACATCCCTTCGACCGCTTGAGATGACAGAGCACCTCGGCTGCCGCAACACGAACCCGTACTTCCGGGTCCTTCAACAAGGGCTCAGCCAGTGAGATGACCGAAGCATCATGTGACTTTGTAAATCCCTTGAGCACCGCCTCTTTGACCAACGCAGCTTGATCTTCCAGCGCCTGGCGGAACTTCGGTAAGCGTCGACCAGCATCGAAGTTCGCAAGGCCCTCAGCTGCTAATGCTCTGACGAGACCTGACTGATCGGTCAGTCCTCCCTCCAAGAACGGCATCGATTCAGGACTATGCCAATCCTTCAGAGCCGTGTAGGCCGCCCCACGCATCTGCTCGCGCATATCATTCGTGAGTATGACAACAAATCCAAGTGCAACTTCACGAAGGAGCGACTGATCGTCCTGCTCCACAACTTCCGCCAGCTTGTCATATTCTGTCAGGGCATCCTTCGGCTTGCCGAGCCTCAGCAACGTACGAATCTTAAGCCGACGAACATCCGGCGCACTCGCGGTTTCCCGATCGAGCCGGTCCAACTCCTCAAGAGTTTTGGGATACTCCTTGGCATCGTAGTGTCTCTGAATCTGTGAGACGTCAGGCACAGCCCCACTCAAAGAAGGGGCAGAGATGGAAGGTAGCAGCATCAGACTTGTGATCAGGGCTACCGCACGTCGAATCTTCAGAACACGCACTGTGCTATCTCTCCTATCATTGGATCGTCTCGCTTCGGCGTTTTCGATACCCTGGCGGCTGCTCGAAATACAGATACGGCTGCGGCGATATCCTGATTCGTTCATACTCAAATGACCAATCTCGATCCTGGCTGACTAACTTGAGCACGACACCGGCCTCCACATCAACCCACTGATAGAATCGCTCAGATACTCCATCCCGTTCTGCGTGGACGTCGAACAATCGCGCGGCACGACCGGCTACGATCGCATCACCGACAGGATTTCTACTCGTCTCCCCCACTAGCTCCTGGCGTATCGATGGGACGTCGTCCGTGACAGGCAAGACCAGGAGGTACTTCTGTTGAGGCAGGACATACCATCGCTCCCCGAGATCCATTCGGATAATTTCAAGCGCTGAAAAGCCTAGCTCAGTTCGAACGGCGTATTTATATTCCAGCCTAAGCCGATCCCCCTTCCCGAATACCTGGGCTTGGTATGTCTTGCCGTTCAGTCGTTTCACAAGGCTACCGGAAAATTCCGGCTCAAAAGGCAGCGTATCGCCAGCCTCCCCGATCGAGGTCATCACAACATAGAGAAGGAAAGAGAGCACCAACCGACCGGCGCTCCTTGCCGCATGCATACACACCTATGGCTATTGCTGATTTTCAACCAACGGTCGGATATCGATGGTATACCCAAGAGACTGAAGACCAAACCGGGGATTGTCCATCACTTTATACGGAGTTCGATTTCCTTTCGGAGCCGGCAAAGAAAGTCTCTCAACGACTTTCCCATCCGGTTGAACAATAACAGATTTAGTCGTGCCCGGCCCAGTCTGTGGGTGCCACACCACCAACTGATACGTACCAGGCGGAATACCGTCAATCACAAACTTTCCATCCGCATCGGTGACAGCATAGTAGGGATTGTTCACAGCCATCGCCCAGCTTTCCATGTAGGCATGAAAGCCACACTGCATGTAGAACGTCCGTCGACCCTTGTTCAGATAGATCGGTCCGATCAAGGACTTACCGGGCGCATGATTATGCATGGCGTGCAGATCGCCTCGATGATGCTGATGGTTCATGATGAGAGGCGTATTGAATAATACACGCGCACCAGCCTCAGGCGACGTCTCATAGCCCTGAATATCATGCATGACGGGGTCCATATTGATTACTTCCACCGCATGCCCATTTCGAACAATCGTCATAAACGGCTGAAACATGCAGTCCCGCGCTTCTATCAACGGAACCGATAGGTCAAAGGGCTTTCCGGTTTCAATCCCTTCGAGCAACACAATGGCGTCTTTCAATCCTCCCTGACGGCTGACGACAAAATCATGAAGCAAGCGCCATCCACGCCCATTGGAAATACGCCCACAATACATTGGGTCTGGGAAGGTAATGAGATTGAACCCCTTTGGTTCCGGTACCACTCCATCGAGGGTAATCGTACCTTCAATTGTACCCCCATGCTCCACCTCTATCACATCATAAGAATACACAGAGCCAAGTCCCAGCAACAGCGTGAAGATTCCCCAGCCAAAGGCGATGATTACGCGTCTTGTGCCCAACTCTCTCTCCTTCTAGTCGGTAACTAGTCGAATCTAAACCTTAAATCACCAATCCGATGCTGAATCCCTTCATGTGGCTGATATCGTACCGAGTAGACGTACAGTCCACTATCGCCAGCCTTACAAATCCTCTTCGACGGCCGAACCGATCGTTTGAGTGAGTACGGAATCGTTTCTCCGAAATAGTCACTTTATTATACCGATTGTCCCACACAATATCAGCGCACTACGAGGATGAGCACAAAAAACAGGGGAGCCGTGCTCATAGCACGGCTCCCCTCGTTCCGAAACCGATGTGCGAATCGTTCTATTTTATCGCCGTCGGAAGTACCTTTGGCTCATGATTCGCCTCGGCATGCTTTGACCCAACTCCACTTCCGTTTAACGACTGAATCCTGCTGTCGCCGTTCGGCAAGACCCTCAGGAATCCCCATTGCCCGGACTGAGAATAGGGTAGCCGCTGGTTGCTATACACATAGTCGCCAGCCAATCGATATGGCCCTCCAGCCGAAGGAATGAAGGCATCGAGCACCTCGGAGCCGGAGAATTCCACAACACTGATCTGGTCTGCGCCGCGCATAAATGGTTCAATCGGCCATTCATGCTTTTCAACGCTGAACATGCCATTCTGCTCATTGTTTGCCCCGATGACATGAATACGCACTGGATCACCGGCATGCGACTCGATGATCGGTGTACCCGGATCTTCAGGCTTATCCGCTTTGCATGGCTGAAACATCTTACCCAATGAACAGCCCTGGTCTTGCCGATAGAGATACGGCTCAGACCGGTAGTTGATACCGGTCAACCCGGCAACGTTCTGCACATACGGCATGAAGCTCGTACCGATGATGTTATCCTCGTCCTGGAAAAACAGTGCGACGTCGCGATAGTTCGCTCGCATTTCATTCCCAGGAACGGACCTGTCCACGATCACGTCGGCTGCCCAGGCGTTTCGGTTAGTCAGATCGACGCCCGTTCTTGGATCACGGTATTTCGATCCCTTCGGACCAACCACGATCGCACCAAACAAGCCATTGCGTGGATTCGTCATGACGTTGCCCCAGTCCCACACGAGGGACGTGGTTTCGCCGTTGAATGGATCCGCGTAGTACGTGTACTGACGTTCACCACCGGGTGCAATTGTTTGATCGCCGGAATTGTTCCCGACATTGGCTCCTAATGAATCCTTTGGATCAAACGCGAGACCAATCGCGGAGAATGAAGCCTTACTCGCCTTCATTTTGTTTTTAAGATTCACCTTCACACAGTCACCAACATTGACTCGAAGCGTGAGCGGCATCGGTTTGTAGTTTCCTGCCACCTTAGCCAAATCATCCTCCAGTGCATAAATCTTCGCCTCTGGATTAGAGATTTGTATTTTTCGCTCAAAGTCTACTTCAATCGCCTCAGGTGCTTTAGGATTGAACGTCATCGACGGGTAATCCAAGGCAACCACATTGAAACTCTTTACCGGTGCATCAGCTGGACATACCGGCAAGGCCTTTGGAATCTCACCTTTATTTGAGAAACCGGCAGGCAATTTCTTCAGATCAGGACGTTCCTGATCATACACCCGCACGATCCCCCATCCGCCTTCGGAGAGCTTTGATGATCTACCGTTAAAGTGGATGTAGTCCCCTGCCTGATGACGAGGACCACCGGCTTCCGGCACTACGAGATCATAGCGCTCAGCAATACCCACGTGAATTGAGTTCTTCCGGTTTGCATCTGGTGCATACCGCTCGGTCCAAAACGTATGGCCTGACAAAGTCCAGGTCATCGTCTCGTTCATCAAGGTATGCAACAGTCGAAATACCATGGTGTCGCCGGTATACGCCCTGAGAAGCGGCGTGTAGGGATCTCCATGGATCTGGCTGTTGAAGATTTGCGAAACATCCGGGTTGGTCGCCAACCGTTGCGCGATTGGACCGGCACGGAAGTTCAAACCACTGCCGGTTGTATGCGTACCCCCGTTCAAGAAGGGCATCGGCGTCATGTAAATCTTTTCCGGCATCACAAACGAGACCGTCTTACCTGCTTCCAAGGCGACCTCGATTGGTTGCCCCGGAGGATTCCCTGCCGTGACGATATTGACGGTGTGCGGTACCGTATCGTGGACCTGAACCATCAACTCACGGAAGCTGTTGTTCACTCCATGGCCAACAGGTTCGTTTGTGTGAATATCCGCAATAGGGCCACTGCGGATCTCTCTTCCTGTCGCAGGATCATGATAGGTTGACCCGACAGGCTCTGCGATAAAGGTCCCGAACCCGCCATGTGGCCAGGTCGTCGCCCCGAACGCGTGGTCATGCCAGAACACCGTCCCCACATCCGCATCCACCCAGAAACGCTGACGAACAAACTCAACCGTCACAATGTCCCTGGCGGGGTGATCGCTCTTTAACCCCTTGGACAACGTAAGCTGATCGCCTTTGATAGCTATGATACGTGCAATCTCGTTCCCCTTCACATTATCGGCGCCGACCATGATCAAGGTTCCGACGTGATATTGTTTGGCATTCTTCACCGAGATTGTTTTCGCGCCCTTCTTCACAGCCGAGGTCAACACCGTATTCATCGGCGCGGGAAGCCCCTTCGGATTCTTTTTCTCAAGCATCGTGAACGGACGAACGGACTGTTCATAGGAGAAGCCCGTGATCACACCGTCCGACGCTTGATTATCAAACTGGAGGAAGTGCCAATGCGTGTTAATTTTTGACGCCTGGAAATTCGTATAATCATCGTCATCCCACTCACTTGTCAGCGTCCAATCCACGCAGTCATAAATGTTCCCTCGTACGACCAACGGATACTTGAGATCGTCGTTGGCACGAACCGCAGCTTCCTCTTCGTGCAAGACGTAGATCAAACCGTTCTGATCAATGACGGCCGGTTCGTTCCCTTGCGCCTTGGCAATCTTGATCGGCACCTTGATGAAATGAACATTGTAACTCTTCCTCCCGGCATTCACCGGACAGAGGCTCCAATTCCCTTGCTCGCCGGGCTTGGCTTGATCGAGACTCTCCTCGCCGTTGTCGTCACGACGGATCATCTCCAACCATGGTGCCCCGACGTGATTCGGGGAAAACATGACCCGTTTTCCAAAGTGCGGGGTGAGATGGGGCCACGCCACCTTCCCTGTCAACGGCTCAAACATGATGGGATGCCGCTTACCCGGATGGCTTGAGACATACTTAGGATTTACAATCGTACTTTCCTTTTCGCTCATCGCACGATTGCCTTCCCAAGCCCAATCCAACACCGTCGCATCATAGGAGACAATCTGCCCCTTCTCGTCTTCCTTATGGCCAGGCTTCCCGGCCGGCGGCAACTGCATCGCCACCCAATCCTTGATCGTAATCGTGGCGGGATTGCCCTTCCAATTACTCTTCCCCTTCTCGATGATCTTGAACTGAGTACCGAACCAATCAACCGTTTGACCGACGAGTTTGTCCGATGAAATCGGTGTTTTGATACGGCCTTTGCGATCCGGCAGTTCGCGCAAATCCGGCATCACATCGTTCCGCATCTCGCCCTGCTGAATGGTGTTGTAGACACGCCAGTATCCCCACATACCGGAAACGTAATGATGCGCCACGTGGCAATGGAACAGGAAATCACCGGCCAACTGTTGGCAAAGACCGGATCCGCACTCTGTCTCCAGGTCCAAGGCTTCGGACGGACCGACAACTTCCACATCGACGCGGTCGGTCTTGGCGCGGATGACCGGATACTTGACCGGACCATTCATCGCCGTGGCCCAGAGATTCATGTCATCAATGGCTCGCGGGCTCCGTGGCCATCGAATGGATCCACCATGCGGATGGTGACTATGAAACACTTCAGACCCACCGTGAACCAGACGGAACTTCGCCGGGTCACCGATGTAGGAGCGAGGGATCGTTGGAGAGGGGTCGCCGAAGGTATAGGAACTATACCCCATAGACTCGTCCTCAAACCCGAAGTATTCATGCTGTAAGTGCATGTTGTTGATACCGAACGGCTCGCTTCGATAGTTGATCGCGCGGCCACCTGGACGGTACGTATCCGTCAACGGATCACGTTGCGGCAAGAAATCGCCTTTCTTGTTGAGCGGGCGGAAGGCTTCGTCGCCGACTTCGTGGTAATACAACACGAATTCACGGAAGTCAGGACCGGTTCCGTTCTTGATCATAACCTGCCAGCCACTGGTGGCCGGAGTCGCATCTCCAGTTCCGAGCGGTTCCCAGTAGGTGGAGCCTTTGGGTTCCACGACAAAAGAACCGAACATGCCCATAACCGTCAATTCACGATCGTTGCTATATGTATGAAACTGACGAACGCCCTCCTGCAGATCAGGGTGGATGTACCATTCCAAATCCACCGGCTTGTCCTTGGCAGCGATGGCATCAGCGTTACTCGTGGTGGCCGCCGCTCCTGTCTTACTCACAACCATCGACGAACCGTGGATATGGAGACTGACTTCCTCGCCACCCTCCAACTTATTGCTCAGCTTAATCTTCACACAATCGCCCTGATTCGCACGGATCGTCAAGGGCTGGATCCACTGCGCTTGCACACCGGGGATTACCGCCCCTGGATCAAACCCTTCTTTGTCCCGTGCTTCCTTGTTCTTTGTTTCCTCAGCCCTCACCTTGTCGATATCTTCGTCCAACGCATACATGTAGCCGGGATAAAAATCGAGCCACTGATTGAGTGTGATCTCGACGTTTATCGCGGAAACATTATACTGTTTCACTGGCGCAGTAGCCGGACACTTCCCGCCTCCAGTCGCAGCCACTGGTTCTACCCGAGGATCAGACATGAGCAGCAGATCCTGCCCGCCAGCTCCGTACTGGTGCATCATCGCGGACGTGTTGTACATGCCGGTATTCACCGCCTGCACCTGCGGATCCTTGGACATATGATCCATGATGCGCTGGTGCTGCTGTTCAACCTTTGCAGATCGATCTGCGCGGCCAGACATCGCATCTTCAACAATCGTCTGCCCCTTGAGCTGTTCAGCCCAAGCCGGCAGCTGATGATTCATCGCGACATGCGAAGAGCTCTCGGCATTCGTCACTGCCGGCATCACGAGAAGTGCGATACCAGCGAGCGAGCGCAAGAGTCTATTGTAAGGTGAACCGAAACAAAGCATGGACCGACCTCCTTGCTAAGTTGAATAGTGAGTCGTGGCGGCTACCGAAGCAACCCACCCTTTCTCTTGATTATTTTGGGGAATTCAATGAAGACTCTTTGATTAGGCTGCAAACCTCACTGATGAGTTACATCTGAAATTGACATCAATAAACGAAAAACTGAGGACTGCACCATACTTAACTTCACCTGCAGTGTCAAGGCTTTCATCGCGACCATCGCGCAACTCCAGTGGCTACTTCGCGACGGGTGATTTTCTGTTGGCGGTGCCTTGCAAATCCATATCGAGTACAACGGGTCCATCTCGTTTGTGAGACTCACTCTGGCGCGGCATTTGGTCCACCATGAGCTTGATGAGCGGAACTGCGGCAATAATCGTGGCGTTATCGGAAGGATTTGAATACAGCGACAGTCGTACGCTTTTCGGACGTTCGCCCGCCCTGATCTGGGGAACAGTCTCGTTTCCCACAAAACCAACCAGGAGTCCGCTCCCATCGGCGAGCTTATGAATTTCATAGGATCCAGACGAGGAAGACATCCGCTCCAACATTAAATCCGGACTCTGCGTCACCAATGCCATTCCAAGCTGCTTGGGAGCAATGAACCCATAACTTCCCGTTGGTGCCTGCGAGAACCGAATTGCACCATTTTCCAATTCCGACACACCGGTCTTTGTTCTCATCTGGCGCCTCAACTCTTGCTCAGTCCCGGCAGCCTCGATGACCACTGCAGCGGGCGCAGCTTTTTCCACGGGCAATACCTCTGTCTTGCCTCCCGGCGCTCCCTCACTTAGATGCGGTACGCCTGCCTGAAGCAGGACCGCGAGCACAATGGCTGCCGGACGCCGACTGGTCGCTGCAAGGCACATGATGTACGAATCGAATCCCGTGCGTAACATAGACACTCCTACCCCTACTCGCTCAATGAACTACCATCCTATAGAATTGCTCGCCGAACAGAAGCAGACCCGATCACGCACCGCGTGGTATGATCGGTCAGCGCCTCGCCTCGAAGGTCAACGACTCATCTGCCATGTGAGAAACTTTATTCGATGACTGATCGCCGGACACCGACTTCGCACAACGAAATCCCAACCAATTGATCTTCGTGTTCGGATCGGTCCCGTTCCTCATTGCGACTCTCATCGTTGTGGTGCTGTCCATCCAACCGCCGCCACGAAATGCTTTTTGTGTTCCAGTTTCCGGCCCTTGTGGATTTCGATCCGGCGCTTTCTTGTAGTAGTCCTGATCGTACCAGTCGGACACCCACTCTGCGACGTTACCGATCGTCTGAGAGAGCCCATAGGGACTGACTGCATTCTCATACTTATCGACCGAGATAATCGGGGGGTAGAGTAGCAATCGCTCAGGACGATCGCGGACAGGCCCTGAAAGACCCGTCCGTCCGAAATTGGCCCGCGTCGGTCCCGCATACTCCTGACCCCATGGGAAAAGCCGACCATCTACCCCGCGCGCCGCCTTCTCCCATTCCGCTTCTGTCGGCAACCGCTGGCCTGCCCACTTACAGTAGTTGTCGGCGTCATGCCACGTGACATGCATGATCGGATGGTGGGCCATCGACTCTTGGAAGTTGCCTCCATCATAGCGCCAATCGAGTTGGGGAGATCGGTTGGTGGCCAATACAAACTTCAGATATTCGAGCGCTGTCACTTCGTACTTGCCGATCTCGAAGGCATCAAGGTAGACACGCCGCTGAGGAATCTCACTCCGATAGGCAAGTCGATCCGTCTTCTTATCGCTGCCCATCAGAAACTCTCCCGCTGGGACCATCACCATTTCGGCCTTCGTCTTCCAATTCGCGACTCGCTCAGCGGCAAGCTTCTTGCCGGCTTCGGTCCAGTCAACCGTGATGTCCTGCGTATCCAACCCCCAGGCGATATTGGACATAACCACAAGGACACCGATTGAGATCAGGGTCCGACTTGCCCAACCCCGTGTGCTGCCCCCTGTTCCCCTCATCATTCCCCTCCCTACGCCTCAAAGAAAACTCATCGCCGCATCGACCGTCACTCGGAAAGTCGCATCACGGTCGGTGCAGTACCATCTCGGCCGATATTCGATGCCTCGGCATTTCCATCATGTCCTGACTGCGCACAGCGAAACCCCGTCAAGTAACTCTCCCGATCAGGTGGACCGCCATTGCGACCGGCGGAACGAGCCACCTCCGGATCTTCGTTCCAGGACCCTCCACGAAAGACCTTCAGTTCTCCGGTGGAAGGCCCTTGCGGATTCTTCTCGTGACCATGCCGGTAATACTCCGGATCAAACCAATCCGATACCCATTCGCTGACATTACCCGCCATTTGATACACACCGTACGGACTGGTACCTTTGTCATAGCGATTGATATTGGCGAGCGGCGGGTACTTGAATCCTCGCTTCGACCCAGGGTGGGCGATATTACTTTTGATCCAACCGGCCGGCTCGTTCCCCCAGGGGAAAATTCGACCGTCCACCCCACGTGCCGCTTTCTCCCATTCAGCCTCAGTGGGAAGTCGCTTACCGGCCCACCGGCAAAAAGCGTCGGCTTCATGCCAGCTCACGTTGATCACGGGATGGAGGGCGGCCTTTTCCGGAAAGGGATTCTCTCGCCAGAACTTCGGCCAATCTGCTCCCGTGCCGAGAACGAATCTAAGATACTCAACGTTCGACACCTCAAACCGGTCGATCCTGAACGTGTCGAGATAGACCTCGTGCTGTGGCTGTTCCTGCGGACCGGCGGCACGATCCTTTCGCGGATCACTCCCCATAAGAAATGATCCTGACGGGACCAAGACCATTCCACCCGGCACCTCCATCGCTCCCAATCGCTCAGCTTCATCTTGTGGAGTCCATAGAGGCGGCTGCTTGGAGCTTTCGTGATCAGCTCTGACCAGAGCAGGAATGAGCCCCAGCAGGCTACACAAGACGATGATCCATGGGTATCGCATGAGGCTGACGAGTGATGGAGCCTGCCCCTCAACCTGACTCAATCCGACCACCCCTTAGCGCCTCTGTTTTTGGATCATGGGATCGATTTCTTTCTGCGCTTCTTCCGTCACATTGTACCGGACATAGTCATGCTCTAAGACCTCATTGGCATAGAGTCGACCGGTTGGAGCCTGGACCATCAGCGTCGTTTCCATAGTCTCCTTGGGACGCACAGTAATGGTTTGCTCAATCGGTGTCCGTACATACGGATGCCAAACGACCAACTTATAGGTCCCTGGAGGAACATTGGTGATGGCAAATCGCCCCTCATCGTCCGTCCTGGCAAAGTACGGATTGCTCACCGCGATCCCCCAACTCTCCATATAGGCATGAAACCCGCACTGCATCACAAAGATCCGCCGCCCTTTGCTGAGATTCACCAGTTGCTTCGTTGGAGCCCCGGCCATGTGTTTGTGATACATCGCCGCATCGCTACGATCTTTGAAGTTTCGTGGGTGCTGCGGATTCATCGGTAGCGGCACATTGAACAGGACTCGTGCGCCAAGATTCGACGTTTCGTACGCCTGAATATCATGCATCACAGGATCCATATTGACGACTGTCACCGTTTTGTCGTCTCGCACCGCCATGGTGAACGGAAGAAACAAGCAGTCCTTGGCCTCAACTTGAGGGGTGCTCGTCTCATCAAACGGCTTGCCCTTCTCCACCCCTTCGAGATACACCACGACTTCTCGAAGTTCTCCACCGGTACCCACATTGAACGGTTGCAAGATTCGCCACCCCTGCCCATCAGAAATGCGGCCGCAGTAAAAGGGATCGGGCAGCGTTGTCAGATTATAGCCTTTCGGTTTCGGAACCTGCCCCCCGAGGTAGACAGTTCCCATGATACTTCCACCGTCTGAAACCGTGTATTCTTGGTACGCCGCAGCCTGACTGCCCACCGCGAGGATGATCGACCCGACGATGAATTGCCAACACTTCACCATGTTCATAATCACTCCTTGTCCATCCTGATTTTTCAGTGTGATCATCCACCACGATAGAGCTACCGTCATTCAAAACGCAAGTGGGGGAACCGCGTGAAACAGGCGGTTCCCCCACTTGTACGATACTCTCTCCGTTCCGCTATTTCATTGCAGTCGGAGTTGCTTTGGGCTGCGGTGCCGAGTCAGCCCGCTTGGCTGCCGCTCCAAAAGCGCCCAGTGGTTGTATCCGTGTATCACCAGCCGGCAATACCCGGAGATAGCCCCACTGCCCGGACTGCGTGTAGGGCAGCCGCTGATTCGACCACACGAAGTCACCAACTTGACGGTACGGACCACCCGCACCGCCCCGAAGGAAGACATCGAGGGTTTCGGAACCAGCGTACTCCACGACACTGATCATATCCGCGCCCGGCATGTAGGGTTCGATCGGCCACTCATGGCCTTCGATTCCGAACATCCCGTTTTGCTCACTATTGGCGCCGATCACGTGAATCCTGACCGCGTCGCCTGCGTGCGCTTCGATCAACGGCGTCACTGGATCTTCTGGCTTGTCCACGACACAAGGCTGGAAAATCTTCCCCAGCGAACAGCCCTGATCTTCTCGGAACTTGTACGGCTCTGCGCGGTAGTTCACCGACGTCAAGCCCGCGACATTCTGCACGTACGGCATGAATGCCGTCCCAATGATGTTGTCCTCATCTTGGAAGAAGAGGGCCACGTCACGGTAGTTCCGTTTCCCGACGTTATCCGGCAGCGTCGTATCCACGATCACGTCCGCCCGCCAGGCGTTTTTCTGTGAGACATCTGCACCGCTCACAGGATCACGATACTGTGACCCGCGCGGGCCGATGATGATCGCGCCATACAATCCGTTCCGTGGGTTGACAACGATATTACCGCCATCCCACACCAAGGAGGTCGTCTCCTTGTTCGACGGATGAGCATAATAGGTGTACTGACGTTTTTCACCGGGACCAATGGTCTGGTCGCCGCCATTGTTGCCGACGTTCAACCCTTGGCTGTCCCTGGGATCAAAGGCCAACCCTGGCGCAAAGAACGATGCCCGGCTTGCCTTCATCTTATTCGTCAAGTTCACCTTGATACAGTCGCCCAAATTGGCACGTAGCGTCAGCGGATGCGGTGTCGCACCGCTGGACACCGTTGTGGCTTCTCCTTCCAGCGCGAAGATCTTGCCTTCCGGCATGGTCATTTCAATCTTCCGCTCGAAATCCACTTCAATTGCATCCGGCGCTTTCGGATTCAACTTCATTGGGCGATCCAATGCCACCACACTGAAGTTCTTGACCGGTGCATCCGCCGGGCAAACTGAGCTCGGCGTGGCAGGGATGCTCAAAGGATTAGTTCCCTTGGGCAGAGGCATCAGGTCGGGCACTTGTTTGTCCAGTACCCGCAAGATCCCCCATCCACCTTCCGCGAAGTGTGAACTTCTACCATTGAAGTGGATATAGTCACCAGGCATACCTTGGAATCCACCTGCCTTTGTGACCAAATCGTACCGTTCGGCGATTCCAACGTGAATGGAGTTCTTCCGATTGGCATCCGCCGCATATCGTTCCGTGAGGAAGGTATGACCGGAGATGGTCCAAACGTGGGACTCATTCATGAGCTGGTGCAACAGGCGAACTACCAGTGTGTCACCTGTGTACGCGCGAATCAACGGCGTGCCAGGATCTCCATGGATGGCGCTGCTGAACAGCTTCGAAGTATCCGGATTATTAGATAGGCGTTGTGCAAACGGAGCCGCGCGGAAATTGAAGCCGCTGCCGGTCGTATGCGTTCCACCGTTGATGTACTTGTTCGGCGCATTCAGGATCTTTTCCGGCATCTGGAATGACACGGTCTTCCCAGCTTCCAGAGCAACCTCTACCGGTTGTCCTGGAGGATTACCGGCCTCGATCACGTTCACGGTATGTGGCACCGTGTCATGGATCGATACCATCAGCTCACGGAAACTCCCACTCACGCCCGCCCCGATCGGCTCGTTGCTATGAATGTCTGCAATCGGGCCACTGTAGACCAACTTGCCGTTCTTCGGATCATGATAGGTGGATCCGAACGGTTCCACGATCGTGACGCCGAACCCGCCATGAGGCCAGGTCGTCGCACCGAAGGCATGGTCATGCCAGAACACGGTGCCCATATCCACATCCACCCACCACCGATAGCGGACAAACTCCGGCGATACCAAGTCGCCCGCCGGGTGATTGTGCTTCAGCGGCTTATGGAAGGTCACCTGATTACCCTTGATCTCCTTGATCCGAACGACTTCCTGACAGCTCTTGTCCCGTGGCAACGAGGCCGTCGGGTCGTTCCCCTTCTCCAAACAATCCATACCGACCATGACTTCAGTATTGACATGGAAGGGCGTGGCACCTGGAGCCATCTTGATCTTGAACGACTTGGCTCCCGCCTTTACTGCACCTTCAAGCTTCGCCACCATCGGCGCCGGCAACCCATGCTTGGTCTTCTTCCCCCACATGGTGAACGGCCGCACCGACATTTCATATTCAAACCCTGAGATGACACCATCCGAGTTCCCCGTATCGAACTGGAAGAAATGGGGGTGGATGTTGATCTTGGACGACTGGAAATTCGTGTAGTCGTCGTCGTCCCACTCGCTCGTCAGCAGCACATCCACACAGTCATAGACATTGGCACGAATGACTGCGGGGAGCTTCAGATCGTCATTCGCTCTGGTCAAACGCTCTTCTTCATGAAGCACGTAGATCAAGCCGTCCTTGTCGACCATGGCCGGCTCTTTCCCCTGCTTCTTGGCCAGAGTGATTGGCATCCGAACGAAGTGGATGTTGTAGTGCTTACGATTCGCATTCTCCGGGCAGAGGCTCCATCGGCCCTGCTCACCCGGCTTGGCCGGCTCGGAGGTCCGCTCACCATTTTCATCCTGGTGAATCGGCTCCAACCAGGGCGCGCCGCTATGGTTTGCCGAGAACGGCACACGCTTGCCGAAGTGCGGTTTGAACAATGGCCACGCCATCTTGGCGGTGGTTGGATCAAACAGAATGGCAGGCCTGGTGCTGTCATCCCACTTGGCCGCCCATGCATATTTTGGATTCTGCGCGGTACTTTCACGTTCACCACGCGCGATATTTCCGTCCCACTTCCAATCCCACACCGTTGAATCATAGGAAAGGATCTGCCCCTTTTCATCATCGGTATGGCCCGGCTTTCCTTGTGCCGGGACAAACATCTCAACCCAATCCTTGATGTTCACCACGACTGGATCAGACTTCCAGTTCGTTTTCTGACCCGCATTAACGATTTTGAACGTCTTTCCAAACCAATCGACTGTGGTCCCGATCAGCTTATCGGACGAAACACCAAGCTTCATCCGGCCTTGACGATCCGGCAATTCCCGGAGATCCGGCATGCTGTCCGTGTGAGCCGCACCAACTTGGAGCGTATTGTAGAAACGACCATACCCCCACATGCCGGCCACATAATGATGTGCGACGTGGCAGTGATAGAGAAACTCACCGGCCAGATGCTGACAGCCGCCGCCGCCACATTCCGGCTCGAGGTCCAACGCTTCCGATGGACCGATGACTTCCACGTCTACACGATCAGACTTCGTCCTGACGATGGGATACTTCACCGGACCATCCGCACCCATGGCCCAAAGATTGTTGGGCTCAGTGCCCGGGCTCCGCTGCCACCGAATCGTCCCGCTATGAGGATGGTGTGAATGGAACACTTCGGAACCACCATGAACCACCCGCCACTTGACCGGATCGCCCAAATAACCACGGGCGATCGTGGTCGGCGTATCACCGAACGTATAGGAGCTGTAGGCCATTGATTCATCTTCGAACCCGAAGTACTCGTGCTGAAGATGCATCTGATCGATCCCGAACGGCTCGCTGCGATAGTTGATCGCACGACCACCAGGACGATACGCATCCGTCAGCGGGTCACGCTGTGGAAGAAAATCGCCCTTCTTGTTCAATGGTCGGAACGCTTCGTCTCCGATCTCATGGTAGAAAAGCACAAACTCACGGAAATCCGGTCCTGACCCGTTGTCGATATTGACCTGCCAGCCACTTTTCACCTCAGGTGCAGGCCCTCCACTTCCCAACGCATCGACGTACCTGGAGCCCTTCGGCTCCACAACAAAGGCCCCGAAGAGCCCCAACACTGTCAGTTCGCGGTCATGGCTGAAGGAATGGAACTGACGCACCCCCTCCTGCATCTGGGGATGAAGATACCATTCAAATTCCTGAGCCTTGCCCGGCGCCACAATCGATTCTGGGTTCGTGGTGGTCGCCGGCTTCCCGGTCGAGCTCACAACCATGCTGGACGCTTGAATGAAGAGACTCCCATCCTCACCTTCCATTTGATTGCGCAACGTCATCTTTACGCAATCTCCAGGGTTTGCCCGCATGACGAGCGGCTGAATCACGTCACCCTGCAATCCGGTTGTGACGGCACCTGGATCATACCCGTCCTTCTCCCGGGCCTCTTTATTTTTTGTTTCTTCCGCACGGGCCTTGGAAAGATCTTCCGTCAGCACGTACATGTAGCCCGGATAAAAATCGAGCCAACGATTCAAGGTGATCTCGATGTTGATCATCGACACATCGAACTGTTTCACCGGCACGCCGGCAGGGCACTTCCCTCCCGAGCTCAACACCGGTTCACCTTTACCTGCATCCGTCATGAGGAGGAAGCTGCTTCCGTCCTGCCCCATGTACTGGTGCATCATCGACATATCGTTGAATGCACCGGACGTCTGTTGCACCTGCGCATCATGTTGAGCCTGCTGTCCAAGCTTCTCCATCAGGCGATGATGCTGCATCTCCATCTTTTGCGCGTTGTCGGCGCGCCCTTCGATGGCATTCTCAACCACCGTCTGCCCCTTCAGCTGTTGGGCCCAGCCTGGCATCGCCACCGGCGTCGCGTGCCCCCCATGAGGAGCACCCCCCGACTCGGCAGCAAACAATCCCGGCGCCGCAATCAGACCCCCAGCCATCACGACCGACTGGAGCATCCGTGCGATACCTGATCGCCTCAGCCCTTTAAAAGGTTTAAACGACAACACTCCCATATTTGGCCTCCCCTCGCTTAGATTCATCCCTTTGAGCGGATGATCTTTATTGAAAAACGCTTATGGATCCTCTCTCACTTCAACATCGATTCTCGCTGTATTATCACCTTAACTATTTAATATTAGCTATTTCAGTTCATCCCACTTTCAAATCATGCTATGTAGCCGTTTGACAGAAATGATGTCAAGCTCCTCAGTACGGCTGAGGTGTATTTTTGACACCCCTCCATACACACTCCATAGAATATTGAAACACCGGCCTCCAGCATGACTCCGGCCTCAAGTGCCCTTGAGGGATAAAGAGCTGGTGAAGGGTTCCTTCTTGCGAAGGAATGGGTCATTCGGAGGCCGGTCCAAAATCACCCAGACCTTCACCAGCAACAATGCTTGTCAGCAATCACCGTGCCTTTTTGTACAAACGATCAAATGGATTGAGAATTTTCAATAGATACAAGAGGTTGTGGTTACCTCGCGTTCGCAACACCACTCACAAGACTTTGTGGAACTTTTCTACAGAGGAAGACACCTTGCAGGCAGAATCTCTATAGATCCATACAAATCATGTAGTTACTACTGTCTAACTTATTAGACGCTCAGTGCTGCGAGATTGGGGCAGGATGGGACAATGGAACTGAGTTTTGATCAGGAGACGCGTCCCTCTAAGACCTCTCCGGAGAGTGATGTTTCTCTATTACAAACCAAGAAATGATCTGGGGCTGAGCTGCCTCTATCAGAAAAATGCGAGGCTGGCGTAGGTCACGGTAGAATTGTACTGGTCGGTGATGCCGCGGTCGTAGCGAAGGACCTGCCCTTTTTCCGCTTGGATCACTCGGAGCAGGCTATAGATGGGTGAGAAGCCAGCAATGCGACGCTGATCCTGTTCTCTCTGAATATAGGCTGCGAACTCCGCCGGTTTAAGTTCCTCCACATGCTTCAGCATTTCCAAGTCCCGCTGCATGGAACGGTGGAACGAAAAATCCGTAGGAGGCGCAGGATCGCCGTAGCGCAAGCCGAGATGGGCCAATTCTCCTGCCGCGATCACACAGACCTTCTTTCCAGACTCGGTAATGGTATCCCGGAGGGCCGTGAGAAATTGCTCCACGGAATGCTGAACAGTTGTATCTTGTAGACTGGACGCTGAAAACGAGGAGAGAACGGGAACCATCGTGAATGGTTTGCTGACACTCGTCTGGAGAAACGGCAGCTGAAATTCAATGGCATGTTCGGACTGGTGCGCGATCTCTTCGTCCATGCACTCCGGCACCAAGGCCTTGAGACGCTGCACGATCGATTGATCCGTTGGGACGAGGCCCAGTGGCGTTTCAAAATCTTTGTCCGTTACGGCAAACAGATGCTCAAGCCCGGCATGGGCGGTGCCGATGATCACATAGACGTCCGGCTGCTGAGCTTCTTGTAACTCTTTGTATCCCCATGCATAAACCGGCCCTGCTTGCTTAAGATCGTAGGTGGGGGCCACGAGCCCTTTGATCAACGTACCCTTATGCTCCGAGGGCTTAAAATCCGGTCCCTCACTTGAGGTGAAGAATCCATCGATCTGCTTCAGCAGCTTGGCGCCATCGGCTTCGTAACTTCGTCCGGCAAAGACCGCCGGACGGAACGGCCGTTGTCGATACTCGCTCCGAGCCTGTTGCCGTGCGGTCTCAGTCCTTGGACCTTCCAGAAAGAGCTTTTGGTCCAAGTCCGCCACCAGCTGCTCGACCTTGCTCGGGAGCAGAAACTCGCCGAACCGTTTCAGATACAGCGCACCGATCTCCTGGATGGAATGTTCTCCATCAAAATGCTGCACGATGAAAAAGAAGTTCAGTGGCAGCACCAACTTTTCTTGACTCAGCCCGCTCGGATCCCAGAGCACCATCAACTGATCCTCTCCTTGCTTAATGGGAGAGAACTGTAGATTTCTCAGGACCGGATACTGCGCAGGATCCTTGATCACGCTCGTCGTCATAGCGTTGACATTCTAGGGGAGGAACCGGATCGGCTGCAACTGGGAACCAAGGGCAAGGTTACCCATGGAGTGGTATGATGACGCCAGACGGAGGTAGCCATGTTTCGCTGTCATGTGTGTGGGAAGACCGAAGGCCGCCAGGAACTGGTCAGCGAGGTCTTCGACATCGACGGCAAACCGGTACGGGTTGAGCAGATTCCGGCCACCGTCTGTCTCCACTGCGGCGAACCGCTGTTCAGCCGCAACACCACAGAACAAGTTCGGCGCATGGTGCACGGGGAAGCCACGCCGATCAAGTCCATTCGGATGGATGTCTTTGCCTATCGATAGTTTAACCCCCCTTGCCCCGATCCGATTAGCGTCCACATCTCCACCGTCTGTTCAGTTCACGCCCCACCGTTCGACATATTCATGACCCTGAGTCGTATCGAAGGGCGAGAGATGCATCCGGAAAAGACCTGGGTGGGAAAAGCCGAGCGAGGAGCTGGTTGCCGGGACGCATCACCTGATGGGCTGAGTCAATCGATGGCGGAGCGACCGCATCTGGTGGGAGTCAATCTTGATGTGCCACGCCCATCTTGCTGCGCTCATGGGTCAGGATCCTGCCAGTGCCGCAGCCTGATCGTCTCGCGTCTGGTTCACCCACCTCCGCAGGAAGCCACAGCTGTCACGCTGTAGAGGAATGCGCAGTGGGTGTCCTCCGACCCGTCGGCCGAGACTCTGGGCGGCGAGCCGAAGCCTTGGCGCCCGGCCTTCGCAGCGTGAAATGGCTGCTTCGGCGGGTTCCGCCGAAGACACAACAGGGACCACGGCTGTTAAGCCGTGGGGCTCCACAATTCCCTTCTACGATTGAATGCCGGCTGGACCCATGTTAAGAATCTGCAGTATGGGATACGCACAACCCACACGTGACTACACCAGCCTGTACCGACAGGCCTTCGAACAGTTTGGTGCGCGGGCGCTCTGGGATAAGCGGGTACTCGATGATCCGACGCCTGCGGACGCGCTGGTGATTGCGAGAGCCTTACGGATCGAAGGCGATCGACAGGCCCGTCGTTTGGCTGAACAAATTGAACAGGCGTGTCGTGCCCCTCACTAAGATCCAGACCGAGATTCTTCGGTTGCTCGCCGCGCAGCGCGATCCGGAAAGTTATGTTGCGGGGGCCACGGCGCTCAATCAGGATGCACCTCGGTACTCAGGCGATATCGACATCTTCCACGATCGTGAGGAGCGGGTTGTCCAGGCAGCCCTGACTGACGCCAAGATCCTTGACGCGGCGGGTTACCGTGTCGCATGGCTGCGGCAACTGCCCGTGATCTATACCGCTGAAGTGACGCGCCATCAGACGGCCACCAGACTTGAGTGGGTGGCAGACAGTGACTTTCGGTTTTTCCCGGCCGTGCAGGATGAGATGTTCGGTTATCTCCTCCACCCGGTTGATCTGGCCACCAATAAAGTCATGGCGGCGGTTGGCCGCCGAGAAGTGCGCGACTTGGTTGATCTGGTGACGATTCACAATACCATTCTCCCTCTTGGCGCGGTTGTGTGGGCAGCAGCGGAAAAGTCGCCTGGCTTTACGCCTGAAGGCCTGATTGCTGAAATTCGCCGTAATGCCCGCTACCCGGCCAGTGAGTGGCATGCCCTACACACGAGTCAGCCTCTCGATCCCACGGTGATCCTGGCACGGCTTCGTACGGCGCTTGATGAGGCTGATGCCTTTGTCAGCCGCATGCCCACGGATGCCGTTGGGTTGCTGTTTCTGCGTGGCAGCGAAGTCGTACAGCCTGATCCTGGTCGGCTGTCGGACTATCACACGCATGCCGGGCAGCGGCGGGGCCAGTGGCCAAGCAATGCCGAGATTACTGCCGCGATGTTTGAACGGGCGGTATCCGAAAAGGCTACTCAGCAGAAACTTGCGAGACGGCGTCAGCCGGCACGCGAGTAACGCCACCGCGCGGCCAACGCAATACATTCCCAGCCGTATGGTCCCAACTCTTGTACCGTGCATGCCACAGACACAACGACTCCATGTTGCTATTCAGCCTGCTGCTGGTTCTCCCGCACCAATAAACCTGGTTGAAGACTATGCTCTACTCAGGACGGGTGATGCCGATCATCTGCATCTTCGAGAGGGTACTGCCACGAACGGAATCAGCACAGGGCTGTTCGCCTCACCATGAGCCTCACCCTTCGTGTGGCGGCTCAGGCTTCGTGCGGCGACTGAGGACAACGAGAGTCCCCATGGTCAAGAGGGCCAACCAGATGGTGGGCCGCCCGTAGGAGGCGTCTGAAAACTCAATGAGATCGCTCAGCCGTCCGATCAAGAGCGACATGCGGGCCATGACGGTATACCCAAATCCGGCGCCGAAGGAGATCATCAGGAACATGATGCCGGTTCGCGCCACCGCCTTCCCCGCTCCGCTGTGCTCGATCGAAAAGAAAAAATAGAAGAGCACCGAGCTCACCCCCAGCAAGATAATGATGGCATTGAGGTTACTGGCCGGATTGAGCAAGTTCATTGAAAAGGTGAGCCCATCCGGTCCCACAATCGACAAGAGCGGCCGCACGGTATCCTCGATTTGTTTCAAAATGAACGACGAGATCGTCCGTGGAATGGCCAACCCTGATCCCATGCCTACGATGAACGCAAAGGCATAGCGGGACATCCAAGCTGCCTTCGGCACATACCGCGTCAACATGAGCATCCCGATCGCCACGGGGATGAGAAGAGCGAACTCTCCATTCTCGACAATCGGCTTGACGATGAGGTGGAGAATGACGGTGTCGTAGGTCTTCACGATCGTATACCCAAGCGAGACCCCGACGTAGAGATGTTCGGCGAATTTAAAAAGCGGGGTGTCCTTATAGAGAAAGGAAAAGATCAGGAGCGTTAATCCTGTTGCCACCCATGCGCCGAACACTGTTGCATCCATCAGTCACCAACCCACGCAAAGGTTGAGATCGAGGCTGAGGATAAGGACTGCCACAATTGCTTCACCCTTCACCTCAACCTTAGTCTTAACTTGTTCCACATCAGATGTGCCCCTGGGCCCGTAAGGCTCGACGTTGTGAAAAATAGATCAGGTTGCACATGATCACGAGCGCAATGATCGCCACATGGGTCGCTGATTGTGCATCCATCCCGGCCACCGCTTTGCCTTTTTGACCGATCAAGCTTTCATATTCCGCCGCCCCGCGAAGTCCACCGATCAGGCCGTTGATCTGCCCACTCCGTAACAGCGGATATAGCCCGGGGGCCATCACACCCGTACAGCCTCCACCCATTTCGAACTTATGTTTATCCTTCCCGAACACGTACCACTCTTCCACCCCTGGTCGCCCCGCTCCGAGACTGACCAGGTACGTCACATCTTTCAAATTGCGCACGCCGTCTAATACTGGTAAGCCCTTCGTGGGCTTGCCGCCATAGTCACTGGGAAAAGCCGAGTAGAGATCCTGTCCCATATTGATGATCACAGCCTGCCCACCGGGACTCCAACCGAGAAACGCATAGTCCTTTCCGTATTCCTTCCCCATCTCTTTGGCGACCTGCGTCACGATCTGGTCCGCCATTCCGGTGCCGGACACCCATAAGGTCATCGTCATGACACGTAGGTTTTTCCTGAACGCATGTCGGAGCAGTGAAATCGCTTGCGGGTACAGCTCCGGCTTCGAGGCCGGGTCAAAATCAATCGAGAGCAGGAATACCGACCCTTCCGGTAACGACTCAATGTGATCGTACACACCACGCACTTCCGAAGAAATCTTGATCGGCAACCCGACCGGATAGAGTAACGGCAACAGGGTGCAGAGACCGATCATCAAGAAGATGATCCGCCGATCGATCTTGAGCATGCGCTCCGCGAAACTCATGGTCTGTTCCTCGTGAAGCGTGAAGCTTATCTCGTCCGGAATAACCTGCGCTTCACGAAAGACGAACGACGCTTCACGTTACTCTTTTCCCCCACCCAGATACGATCGTTCCACGCCGAAGATGATCTTGAATGACAGGGCGATGGCTCCAAGGCTGACCCCAATCAGAATGGCCCGACGGACGGACGAGTTCAGTACGTTCAAAATCCATGAGGACACATCGCCACTGAGGGGAATCAGATACTCCCCCAGCGGCACCCGTCCCATCATGACGATCACAGCGGCAACCAAGAGCACCGCCGCTTCGCGACTTCTGGCCCTGAACGACCGATAGGCGGCCGAGGCGATAAAGAAGGCCAAAATGGCGAACATGGTGCCTTGCAGCGGCACCATCATGAAGTTGTAGACCCAGCCGAACGCCGTCATTGTGCCGTCGATGCTTTCTTTTCCATTGGCCCAGAGCCCGACCACGATGGTGCCGAGCATACCGACATAGAGTACGAGGCTATACCCCCAGCCTGCTTCATGGCGTTTGATCTTGACCGCATGTTGATGGAACAGGCTGGTCACCCCCAAAATCAACGCAAACCCGCCGACGATCTGCATCCACTTGGTGGCAGACGTGAGCATCTGCTCTGACGCCGGATGCGGCACATAGTACTGGGCGGCAAACAGCAATCCTGTGACCAGCGTGATCAACAGCGGAAGTTGCCGGCGCAAAAAGATCATTTCAGGTCCCTCATGAGATCAAGAAAGTACTGCGGCCATTGCGCGCCGGTGACTACACCCACTGTTGCCAAGACGGTTCCCACGGCCAATGCCGTGAGAATCATGGCCTTTCCGATGTCCTGCCCACGCAATGTTCCGATCTGGACCGACTCCTTAGAGAGGTAGGCACTGGCAGCGTAGAGCTCCTCACCGATCAAGGTGTAGTCGCAGGTCGTCACGAAAAACGGCAATTGGTGGTCCGCATCGGTCCCGGCGATTTGAATGGCCCCGGTACTGGCTCCTGTTTCCGTCAGGAGCAACGACTCAGCGAAATAGTGCCCCATGAAAAAATTCGCCGCAGGCTTCTTACGTAACATGATGCCGTCCACCGCCGCCGTATAGCTGAACTGATCCGACGTGATAAAAAAGTTGGCGTCCTCCTTGAAGAGGTCCGGCTTCCCTGCTTCCAAATAGGCCTGCTTGGTAATCTCCTGACACACCGCCATCGTGATCGGCTCGCGGTGAGGCACCATCAGTTCCGTTTCATAGAGCGCGGCCCGTTTCGCCACCTTCCCGAGAATGACCGCGGCGGCGATCGTCGAGGGGTCATGCAGATCATGGGCACCGGTGAGGTAGAGAATCGGCTTGCCCAGCTCCGTTGCCCGGCCAATGGCTTCGTCGACGGCATCCAACCCTGGAATCCGACGGAGGAAAATCTCGTGTCGCTTCGCGTAACTGATCGCAAAAAAGACCAGGCCACCGAACGACAGCCCGATGACCAAATTATTGAGCTGGTTCCAGTTGAACCAATTGGCCGCCGGCGTCGCAACCTGGACCTCACTGAAACGGCGCTGATCGGCCTGAATGGTGGCCACCGCCACGGCATAGGGCTGGTCATCCTTGATCTCCAGACCCTTCGTACTTTTCACCATCGCCTGATGCCACGTCTTCTCCGCCGTCCTTGTCCACCAAGCCGTTTTCACATCTTTGACGTACTTGGAATTAGCTGGAAACTCCGAGACGACCGTCATGTTCTGAGGGTCGGTGGTAGCAGCATCTCCGACTAGAACCTGGTAACGGATGTCTGGACCATCCCATGGCATCGGCGCCCACTGAACCGTGAGGCTTTCTCCTCCGTCGTTCGGCGTATCAAAAACCCGCACCTCCTGTGGAGCAGTAATCGGCACCTCTGCCAAGGCAGGTGATACCAATACATTCATCGCCCAGACAATCGCGCCTAACAACCGGCAGGCTGAGCGAGCATTCCGGCGCTTCACGAGATACGCTTCACGCTTCACTCTTTACTCCTCACCCCTCACTTCTCACTCACGCCCCTTCAATCACTTCGATATTCGTCCTTGGAATCACAGCAGTCTTTCCGTCAGCAAATTTGACCTCTAAGACCCTCACCTCACTCTCCGTGGGAATCTTGGTCAGCTCGGACGGGAGCGCCGACACTTCACCGATCCGCCCAAACATCGGATCGCGGATAATCCGAACCGGATCGCCGAGTCGAATACCTTCCCGTTGCGATTGGCCGGCCGTCTTTGGCTGTCCGTCTCTCTGCGGAATGATAATCTCCGGACGAATCACGCCGGCCCTGATCTGTGTCGCCCCGGAAATCGAGGCTTTCTGACCAGCATGGGATGAGAGAAGCGTGAATGTCTTTGCGGCCATCGGAATGGTCCCAAACCCCTCGGTCAGGATCAACGTAAACCCCACCTGTTCGGTGCCCGTAATGGCGACACCCAGGTCATAGCCCAGCAAGGCACGGAGGTCTTCATCATGAATCCCACCAACCACGAGACCAGCCACGCCGACAGCCTTCGCCTGTTTCATCGTCTCTGCTGAGAGAAACGAGCCTCCTACTACCACCTTGCCCTTCATGGCAGACGTGAGATGATTCGCCGTCAATGGCTCATCCGGAGCTTGTACCGCAACCACAATGTCACCGGATGTTTCCCCACCAATGCCGAAAATGCCCTGAACGAGACTACAGGTCGTCTCGACCACAACACCCTGTTGTGGAATCGTGTCGGTGATTGTGCCATCCACATAGGCCAGCAGCTCCAGCACTCGCGGCGGCTCACGTAACAAGACTTGTCCCGTGACGGACGAGATGGATTCGATCGTGCCGGAGACCGGTGAGCGAATTTCCGTCTTGAACCACTTGATCAGCGGGTTATTCTCCGCCAGGATCTCGTCCTTCGCGACCGCATCACCTTCTCGTTTGGTCAAATACCCTTTCATCTCCCCAGGCGTGACGCTGAGTTGATTAGCGAGGTTGATCGGAAAGACTTTCCCGGGCAACTCCGCTTTGGCCACCACCTGATCAGATCGCACCCGATCGCCGACGGCGACTACTACTTTTCCTGGGAGCGGTAGCATCCGGCGACGGTGAATGACCGTCTGTTCCGTGACTGTGAGACCGGGGGTATAGGAATGAGCCATAGTTAAGAGCCAATGGTTGATGGCATATGGCTAATGGCCTGGTTCACACAAAAACCGGCGTGACCCAAAATAAACTGAACTCGAACGCGCAATCTGTCGTGAGCATTCTGCTCTTCGGCTATACGCCATATGCTATCTGCCATCAGCTCTCCTTCGGATAGAGCCCGACCGCGTCGAACCATTTCGTGAGGGACGCTACACGAGCCTGTTGTTCAGCCGGAAGTTTGAGTGGTCGCCCACGTCCGTCAAGCAAGAGTCCAACCACACCACCATGGACTTCTTTCGTAACAGCCACGCCTGCCCCAGCACCCATATTGACACCCTTGGCAGGCTGAACCTTGATCGTAGCCTTCTGCTCACCTTCCAATGGAAACAACTTCAACTCGCCGAACCTCAATTGTTCCTTGGTGAGCTTCCCATCGGGCCACGTGGTCTCAATATCAGCACAGACCTCACCGTCTTTCCCTTGCCCAATCGGCGCCACGCAGGTACCAAGATAGATCATGCAATCACGCACGAACACGTCGGTGGCAGCCTGTTCGTTGATCGTCGAGAGCACACCAAGGTGCGGCATCATGAAGATGCTGTCGACCGATACCCTCGTACAGCCCATCGGCTCGTAGGCATCGACCATCATCAACATGGATTGAATCCGACGCGGGGCATGGGACAAGATCCCGCCGCTTCCGACGATCAGATCCAGCTTCAGCATATCGATCAGTGACTTGCCTGAAGCTTGCTGTTCGAACACATCGGAAATCGTCCGTTCTTGTTGAACCCCTTTCAGCCCAGTGGCCAGCGACTTGTGATGGATCAAGGCCAGCCGCAAGGCTTCACGCGCAATCGCCTGTTCAATTTGCAACTCATCCAGTGTCTGCGGAATGGTCGTCGGACGGATCATTTTGTTCTTGATGCGGTTCCGCAGCGTCTGTTCATCGATCGTGAACGGCACCCACCGCATGATATTGGCGAGTCCCGCTTCAGCCAGGACGTTCGACACGCTGTAGGACATCCCAAGATTGGCACTGACCGTTCGATTGAATGCCCCCTCGAACACGGAAAACACGTCGGTCGTGGCTCCACCGATATCCACGCCGATCAGGTTCAGATGTTCTCGCTTCGCGATCGCTTCCATAATGAGGCCGACGGCTGCTGGAGTCGGCATGATAGGCGCGCCGGCCATTTCCATCAGCTTCTTATAGCCAGGCGCCTGCTGCATCACATGTTCCAGAAACAGGTCGTGGATCTTGTTCCGCGCCGGTGCGAGGTTCTCGCGTTCCAGCACCGGTCGAATGTTGTCCGTCACGACGAGCGCAGATTTCTCTTCAAGGATCTTCCTGACTTGTGGTTGAGCTTCCTTGTTGCCTGCGTAGATTAGCGGCAACTTGTAGGTGACTCCGAATCGGGGACGCGGTTCCGCCGCCGCCACATACTCGGCCATCTCCACTACGTGATTCACAGCCCCACCGTCCGTTCCGCCGGCCATCAGGATCATGTCCGGCCTCATGGTACGGATACGCTCAATCTTTTCGTGCGGCAACCGGCCATCGTTCGCCGCCAGCACATCGATGACGATCGCACCGGCCCCCAGCGCTGCGCGTTGCGCGCTCTCGCCCGTCATATTTTGTACGACACCGGTCACCATCATCTGGAGACCACCGCCCGCACTGCTGGTGGAGATGTAGATATCGACACCCGTCTTCTCATCGCGACAAGGCGTGATGATCTGATCACCAGCCAAAATCTTACGCCCTGACAGCTCTTCAATTTCCGCAATGGCGTTCAGCACCCCGCGCGTGACATCTTCGAACGGCGCCTCAACAGTCGTCGGCGCTTCACCACGATAGGTTTGCCGATAGGTGTCCCCAACTTTTTCGATGAGAATCGCTTTAGTGGTGGTACTACCACAATCTGTGGCGACGATGACGGTAAACGAGTTGGCAACCTTAGCCGATTCGTGGTGTGCCATTAGCAACCACTCCGGCTAAGAGTGCGTCGTTCGTCGCACGCCCTTCGATAAAACTCAGGGCCGTGAGCCTGCCGAACGGTGAAGCGTGAAGCGTTAGAAATCTGCAACGAGATTCGCTTCACGAAAGACGCTTCACGGCGGTATGTCATTGAGCGACCGCTCCCTGTGGAGCAGACTTCGTTTCAATGATGGCGATGAGACGAGTCACCGTGTCCCGGCGTTCGAGCAATCGCGCAACCTGCTCGACTTCTTTAGTATTAAACGCGCAATCAAGGATGGGAGTGAGAAAATGGAGTGCCTGGCAGCCCAGAAAATTCATCGGCCCCATAGATTCCAAGAACATCGTCGCCGGCGCCGTCATCCGACGATTGACAATCACGTCGGCAATCCTCTCCAGCAACTGAACATCTTCAACTGCGAGAGGTTGATTCTCAGGCTGAACGGCAAAAGCATGCCGTAGACCGGCTCGAAGTTGAGCCAGTTTTTCTGCTGTGGTTCCACTGAAGAGTGATCGCATAAGTGCAGGTCTGATAAGGCAAACCCAAAACGAGCCGCATTATATGAAGGGGGTGAAAGAGAGTCAATTCGGTGAACAACTTCGAAAGCGATACACCCCCATCTCCTTGCGACTTTGTCATATTCGTGATACTCAAAAGCATGGAACGACCGAACTCCACACATGCCGCTGATCTCGATCGAAAGATTGAGTCCGTGATGTCCCGGTATCCATCCATCACTTTGGCTATACTCTTCGGATCGATGGCTCAGGATCGCAATCGCACCGACAGTGATCTCGATATCGCAGTCGCATCCTCCACGCCGCTAACAACTCAGACTCACATCGCCATTATTGAAGACCTTGCACTGGCCGTTGGTCGCCCTGTGGATCTCATCGATCTTGACCGAACTCACAATCCTTTGCTTCATCAGATCCTGACCAAGGGACGCAGAATACTGTGTCACGATCGAACACATTACGCCGAACTTATTCTGCGCATGGTCTATGAAGAAGCGGACGTCATGCCCTACTATCGCCGCATTTTGTCGGAGAGACGACAAGCATGGATCGGGATCTAGTCGAAACGAAATTGGAATCGCTCCGGCGTTGCGTCGACCGAATCGCTGACAAGACTCCTTCCTCGGTGGAGCAACTTCTTCAAGACTCAGATGCACAAGACATCATCGCACTGAATCTCCAGCGCGCCGTCCAACTTTCCGTCGACATCGCCTCTCATCTGATCGCCGAGACTGACGCAGTCCCTCCTTCCACAATGGCCGAGAACTTCGCAATTCTCCAACAGCTTCACATCATCACTCCTGCTTTGGCTGACCGTCTCACAAAGGCTGTTGGTTTCAGGAATATCGCCGTCCATAGCTATCAATCGATAAACTGGAATGTCGTCTTTCAGATCTGCGTACATCATCTCGACGAATTTCGTCAGTTCACGAAAGCAGTCATCGATCATCTTCAACGAGTGTGAGCCAAACAACAAATCGTCGACCTCTGCTGCCGCTGACTACCGTTCACAGCATCGTTGCCAGAATTGGCCTCACCTAAAGTGCCCGTGTACAGCTCCTCTCCAAACTCCTCCATTCATTATAAGTAAGCATCGTCGCTCGATAGTTTTCTTCCTCCCCACACAGAACAACTGCTCTGATCTCGCTCACTATGTAACCGCAAGATTTTTCCGATCAGCGTTTACGAAGAAGAGACACCCACGTCTAATGAGTATGGCTGTCAACAATGTCCAAATTTTGCATAGAGGCGGGGTGTGACGATGAAACCATGGAAACTACCAGTAGTAGTGACGACTCTCACTGTTGTACTAGCGGGAATGTTTTATGAAGGCGGAACCAATCAAGCTGCGGCAGAGGGAATCTTTGATGATGTGAATCTTGGGCTGCTCTCCATAGGCGGTCGGGCGACGTACTTTGATCCCAAAGAGGGTGACGCGAACTGGTTCGGCGGCGGGCAACTTCGCCTCCACCCATTCAAATTTCTGGCCGTTGAAGGCTCGGTTGATTATCGCAAGACGGATATCAGCTCCACCACCATCCGCACCTTTCCAGTTCAAGGAACCGCATTGATCTATCCATTTGGGACGAAGCGGCTGTCTCCTTTCATTCTCGGGGGGGCCGGCTGGTACTTCACCAATGTCGAAGGGCCTCACGGCTTCGACAAGACACAACATCGCTTCGGTGCCCATGTGGGAGCAGGCCTGCAGCTCTTCCTGAGCGAACATCTCTCGCTCGACAGCACCTACCGCCATATCTGGCTGGAGAAAATTGAGTCGAAGGATGCCTCGCTGCAGGATAAGCAATTTCAGGACAATGGCCACATGGTGACCTTTGGGCTAAACTTACACTTTTAGCAAAACATCACGCGGAAACTCTGACACCACTCGGTATTGGATCGGCCAGCAGCATGAGCGGCATCGGCACTAATGGATTATAGAAACCGAGTCTCCGTAGGCATACAGCATCCATGTGCTATATTCAGAGGACATTCCACTTAATTGGTCGCGCGGAGACATGAACGAAAGATTGACGCCAGCAGATCTGGGAGAACCTGACCTGAAGATCGGCGGATTTCAACTATGGGTATATGGAAGGCAGTTCCCAGAGAGTCAGGATTACTACGATGGTAACTGGCTCAGGGTGACAGCACATTGTGGTGAATCTGGCGCGAGCGTCTGGGCTCAAGGAGCAATTCTGATGGTCACGGACATTGATGCTCTCGGCAATCAGTGCGCTGCCATGCTTGAAGGTACCTCAACATCATCCACCTTGGAACCGATAGAGCCTGAGCTTAAAATATCACTCAAGATAGCGGATCGCCTTGGCCACATTCGCACTCAAGTTGAGATCACGCCCAACAACCTCACACAGTCGCACTGGTTTGGGTTTGAGTTTGAAATTGACCAAAGCTACCTCCCAGGCATTATCCAAAACTGTGCGGCGATCGTGCAGAAGTATCCAATTCGTGGAGTATGAGCTAACGTAATGATAGGCAAAGACAAATCGTCGATCTCCTCCTAACATTCCCCTCTCCCCCCTCCCTGATGGCAGTGCGGCTGGATCCTTACGTGCGCGCGTCCACCGAGCGCCGCCAGATTAGATGCAAGTTCGATGGGTCTTGCGTGCGCGGTGGGCGAGCACGGAGGATCAGCCGCGCTGCCCGATCCTACTCTCTGTCCCATTCCGCAACCGTTCAATATTCCCCTTGTGCTTGATCGCAATCAGCCCGCTCACTGCGAGGGAGAAGAGCATGAACTCGATTGATGGGTGGATCAGCGCAGCAATGACGGGAAAGAGTCCAAAGGCCGTCAATGCGCCGCCGGAAGAGTACCGCCAAATAGCAACTGCCGCAATCCAGGCCAGCAGGAGCAATAGCCCAACCAACGGCGACACACCCAGAACCGAGCCGAGTGCCGTTGCCACGCCCTTTCCACCTTTGAATCCCAGAAACGGTGAGAAGAGATGCCCGAGGAAGGGCGCCAAGGCGACAACAAGAATCGCCCATTCATCTTGCAAGAGGTGCATCGCGGCAAACCCCATCACCCATCCCTTCCCCATATCCCCGATTAGCGTTAGGATGCCGGCCGGTTTGCCGGAAACACGCAACACGTTGGTAAACCCGACATTTTTGCTGCCGACCGTGCGCGGATCGGGTAGCCCCATCGCTTTGGAAATGACCACTCCAAACGGCACCCCACCCAGCAGATATCCGACAATCACAAGTCCTGCGATAAGTCCCAGTTGTTCCATGCTATTTGCCTTCTCAATCGCTTCCAACCATCACAAAAACTTCTCCGGATGTGCAAAGAACTCCAGTGTCACACGATTAAGATTGGGCCAGTCCCGATGGCCTCCCGATCCCTCGCAATAGACCGTCGCACCGCCTGAGGCACAGCCTTGATAGACACGACAACCTCCCTCAACCGTCTTGGTCTTGGAAACATCACAGCCATGACACTTCGCCCACCAGGCTGAGGTTTGTGCGCCCCATCCCGGAAACAGGGTGTCGTTCTTGCCGTGCATGATCATGACCGGAATGGGAGCAGGACATTGAAACTCTTCAAGATCCTTTCCAGTCCATCCCGCTGCGCTCGGCGCAATCGCGGCCGGAATTATTTTCGTCTTGTCGAGCACAGCCAGAGCCAGCGACGCGGTTCCCCCGTCAGAATGGCCGGTTGCATATACTCGCTTCTCATCGATACACCATTCCTTGGCTACCAGTTCCGGAATCTTCCCAAGCTGTTCAACGGTCGCAACATTCAACTGTTTGTGATCCGCATAGACCACCACAAACCCGGTTCTAGTCGCCTCAGTCGTAAGGCCGGTGAGCCGTTCTGATGCCCAGCGACTCATTCCCGCCGGAGCATAGACCATCAACAAGGGATGAGCAAACGTGGCTTCGTAGTTTGAGGGCGTACGGACCATATACTGAATGCCCTCAGCCGAAACTTTTCCATCCGTTGCCCCAACTAGTCCTGATCGAGCCCCTGCTGGGCACTGCGCATTCCCTTTAGGATACACATATGCTTCAAGCTGAGGAGGTGTGGTGTTCTCGCTGCAGGCTGTGATCCAGAATAGGAGACAGGTACAGACAATGATCTGTTGTTGAAGAAGCCGCAACTGAACAAGACCTGGGCATTTCAAACCCATTTCAGATCTGCTCGAGTAACAGGGAATGCCAAGGAGAGTTGATAGTAGAGTCCAATCCAACGCACTACAGGATGTTCAAACTAGACATCCAGCGAGGCCGCAGCGAGTGAAGGGCCGAGGCATACCCTCTGGGGTATGTTGAGGGTCTGAACGATGCGAGAACAAAGCTGGGGGCTAGTTTCAACATCCTGACTAGAGCCCTTTAGCCACAACCTGCTTCCAGAAACTCCACACATACTGCCCGCCGGAGATGTACCCGAGCACCAAGGACAAATACAAGGTGACGGTGCCGGCTAAGTGCATATTGCCAAGTTCCGCAAGCCCTGTCCCTTCCAGAATCAGCAGGATGACCGCGATGACTTGGAGCGCCATCTTGTACTTGCCGGTGGTCTCCGCCGGAATGATCATTCCCTCTCCTGCTGCGATGGCACGGATTCCCGTGACGGCCACTTCTCGGGCAATGATCAATAACACAACCAACGCACTCACCCGATCCACATTCATGAGTAGGATGAGCGCTGATAAGACCAAAAGCTTGTCCGCGATGGGGTCAAGTAACTTGCCGAGCTTGGTCACCTGGCCCGTTCGCCGAGCGATGTAGCCGTCCAACATGTCCGTCACCGAGGCAATGGTGAAGACGATCGCCGCCGCCAGTGACTGATCCGGCGTGGGATTCACAAAGAGAATGATAAAGACCGGAATCAAAAGAATGCGAACGAGTGTCAGGAAATTCGGCAGATTGAGCGAGTCCTGCCCGATATCACGCCATATTTCCAGCACTCGATTCATTGCCCCATTCTTCTCCTACCAAATCACCAAAACACTAAGTCGACTGACAAACACCAACAGGATAGTCAAAAAGGCCCTCGTTTTCACCCACCCAACCCCGGCGCGCCAAGACGCGCCGCTCCCCGGGCAAGGCCGCACTTTTGTATCTCGTTGTTCGCATTTCGCAAGCGAACGACGCTGGTGGACTTTTTCAACATCCTGTTAGACGATCCCGTTCTTGAGTAAATCATGCAAATGGACGACGCCTTGAATGGTGCGGCCGTCTTCGGTCACGACCAACGTCGTAATGGAAAACCGCTCCATCATCTCCACCGCCTTTGCCGCCAATTCATCTGGTCCAATCGATTTGGGATTGGGTGTGGCTAACTCCTTCGCCGTCGCATTCACCAAGTCCGTTCCACGCTGAATAAACCGCCGCACATCGCCGTCGGTAATGACGCCGAGCAACGCGCCGTCTTGATCGACGACCGTCGTCATCCCAAGCTTTTTCGCCGTCATCTCCAGCATGGCCGCCATCCCTCCGACGGTGCTTTGAACGATTGGGATTTCCGGATCAGCATGCATGAGATCCTTCACCTTGACCAGCAATCGTCGTCCTAGGCTACCTCCCGGATGGAACCGGGCAAAGTCTTCTGCTTTGAACTCCCGTTTCTGCAGCAACGCCACGGCGAGTGCATCACCCAGTGCGAGCGTGGCCGTCGTGCTCGCAGTCGGAGCCAACCCCATCGGACAAGCCTCCTCCGCCACCGACACATCCAGCGCGACATCCGAGTTCTTCGCCAAGGTCGAGTTCATCCGTCCTGTCATGGAGATGACCGGAATCCCCAAGCGTTTCACAAATGGGAGCAACTGCAACAGCTCTTGGGTTTCGCCGCTATTGGAGATCGCCACCAAGACATCCCGACGAGCCAACATGCCGAGATCGCCATGGACCCCCTCAGCCGGATGTAAAAAGAACGAGGACGTTCCCGTGCTTGCCAAGGTGGCGGCAATCTTTTGCCCGATCAACCCTGATTTCCCCATGCCCGAGACTACGACCTTCCCCTTGCATCGAACGAGCACATCCACGGCTTTGACGAATCGTTCATCGAGCCGACTGACCAACGCCTCCACCGCTCGAGCCTCGATCTCAAGTACACGTCGCCCTTCGGACAGGCTCTCTTCCAGCTTGGCGGATTTTGATTCGCGCCCGGCCAACTTTCCCGTCATCGTGCAGCAAGTCCTCGTCTTGCACCCATTGTCATTGCTCTACACCCTATACGATCATTCAGCTTGTCGGTTGTGCGGCATCCCAGATCCGCACCACCCGTTCCAATAACGCCTTCAACTGATGCAACGGTACCATATTGGGTCCATCGGACAGCGCTTCATCGGGATTCGGATGGACTTCCATAAAGAATCCGTCAACCCCTGCCCCGGCTGCCGCGCAGGCCAATGGTTCGACAAACTCCCGCTGGCCACTGGACTTCGTCCCACCCCCACCCGGCAATTGCACGCTGTGGGTGGCATCGAAGACGACAGGATACCCGAACTTCCTCATGATAGGGAAGGACCGCATATCCACGACAAGGTTGTTGTAGCCGAAGGACGATCCTCGTTCGGTCAGCACGATCCGCTGACTCCCGCACTCTTCGATTTTCTTGACGGCATTTCCCATTTCGGTCGGCGAAAGAAATTGTCCTTTTTTCACATTGACGATCTTTCCGGTCTTGGCTGCCGCGATCAAGAGATCCGTCTGCCGGCAAAGAAACGCCGGGATTTGCAGGACATCCACGATTTTCCCGGCCTCCGTCGCCTGCTCTTCCGTATGCACGTCGGTCAACACGGGCAGTCTCAGTTGCTCCCTCACGTGCTTCAACACCGCCAACCCTTTTTCTAAACCAGGGCCTCGGAATGAATGAATGGATGTTCGGTTCGCCTTATCGAATGACGACTTGAAAACGTAGGGGATCCCCAAAGATTTCGTCAGCTCGGCAATTCGCCCCGCCGTCTCCATGACGAGCTGCTCGCTCTCGATCACACAAGGACCGGCAATCAGAAACGGCCGCTGCCCCTGCCCGACCTTGAAGGAACCGATGTCGACAAGATGTGCCATGGTCACCGCGCCTAGGTTAAAGGCAAGGTTGAGTGGAGAACAGAATGCCATAACACAGAGATCAGGCTCGTCACCGCAACCTCAATCTGAGCCTTGGCCTTCACCCTCATATTCAGTGCCCCAACTTCTTCCGGAGAGCCGCTCCCACAAATCCGCTAAAGAGAGGATGCGGTCGATGCGGACGGGAACTATATTCGGGATGAAACTGCGTTCCCAAAAACCAAGGATGATCCTTCAATTCGAGGATTTCGACCAGCCGTCCATCCGGCGAGAGGCCGCTCAGGACAAGTCCCTTCGCACCCAACCGTTCGCGATAGGCATTGTTGAACTCATAGCGATGGCGATGGCGCTCACGAACCTCGTTGACGCCATACATCTTCTGGGCCAACGTCCCTTCTCCTAACTTACAGAGATAAGATCCGAGCCGCATCGTCCCGCCTTTATCGCTGATACCCTGCTGATCCGGCATGAGATGAATCACCTGATGAGGCGACTGTTCATCGAACTCCGCACTGTTGGCCCCTGACAGCCCTGCCACATTTCGCGCAAACTCGATCGCCGCACATTGCATCCCTAAACATAGACCGAGGAACGGCACCTGACGTTCCCGTGCATATCGGATCGTGGTGATTTTCCCCTCAATTCCTCTTGTCCCAAATCCACCGGGAATCAAGATCCCATCAGCTTCGCGCAGAATGCGCTCCGTCCCTTGCCGTTCGATATCTTCGGACTCGATCCAATTGATATTGACCTTTGTTTCATGGTCGATTCCGCCGTGAACCAACGCTTCGCCTAGGCTCTTATAACACTCCTTTAGCCCCACATACTTTCCGACCAGCGCAACGGAGATTTCGTGCTTAGGCCGTTTGATCTTCTGCACCATCGCATCCCACTCGCGAAGATTCGGCTGACCGGTCTCGAGATGCAACTGACGGACGATCAATTCATCCAACCCTTCTTTTCTAAAGACAATCGGCACTTCGTAGATCGTCTCGACGTCTTTCGCCGTGATCACGGCATCCTTGTCCACATTGCAAAACATCGCAATCTTGCCCTTGAGTTCCGGAGGAATATGCCGGTCCGTTCGGCACAAGAGAATATTCGGCTGGATACCGATTTCCCGAAGCTTGTTGACCGAATGTTGCGTCGGCTTGGTCTTCAGTTCACCGGCAGTGCCGATGTAGGGCACCAACGTCAGATGCACATACAGCACATTGTCGCGCCCGACGTCGTACGGCATCTGTCGGATGGCTTCAAGAAACGGGAGGCTTTCAATGTCTCCGACCGTCCCGCCGATTTCGATAATGGCGACGTCCACTCCCTTGGAGATCCGCGTGATCGCCTGTTTGATCTCATCCGTCACATGCGGCACGACCTGCACCGTCCCTCCAAGATAGTCTCCCCGCCGCTCCTTCGTAATGACTGAATGATAGATCCGGCCTGTCGTGTAATTACTTTCCTTCGTCAGTGAGAGCGAAGTAAATCGCTCATAATGGCCCAGGTCCAAATCGGTCTCAGCGCCGTCGTCTGTGACGAAGACTTCGCCGTGCTGGTAGGGATTCATCGTCCCGGGATCGACATTGATATAAGGATCCAGCTTGAGAAAGGTGATCTTTAACCCGCGGCTTTCAAGGAGGTTTCCAATAGAAGCCGATGCCAGTCCCTTCCCAAGTGATGAGACCACTCCACCGGTCACAAAAATGAATTTATTCATGGCTCCCCCCTCTCCTGGACGTCAGGCTGACCCACCTCAGCTGTACACCTCATCCTTTAAAAAACATCCCGCTGCTCTTCAGCTCGCGCTTGACCGCAAGATACTCCTGAAGTCGTTCCGCAACATCAGACACGTCCTCCGGACGATCCACCCTCAGTGAAGCATGTTTGGTTTCCCATACACGGATGCGAATGCCATGGTCGAGCGCACGAAGTTGCTCAAGTTTTTCAGCGTCCTCGATGCGACTGGTCGGGAGGGAGGCGAATCGAAGCAATGTCTCTTTCGTATAGATGTACAATCCGAGATGAATATAGTGAAGCCCTCCGACGGCGTGCGGCTGTGGGTTGTCGCGAACCAACGGGATCGGAGCACGTGAGAAATAGAGCGCGTCGCCTTTCGTATCGGTCACGACTTTCACCACGGCAGGATTGAGGAGATCGTCCGTCGAATCGATCACTCGCTTCAGGGTTCCCATCCCCGCGCCGCTTCCCAAAAACGGTTCGATGAGATCGGTCAAGAGGTCCGGCGTCAAGGGGATCTCGTCTCCTTGCAAGTCCACAAAGCAATCTCCCGCAAACATGCGGGCCACCGCAGCCACACGATCCGTTCCCGTCCGATAATCGCCGGCGACCATGATGACCCGCCCCCCGAACCGCTCGACCACCTGTTTGATACGCTCATCATCGGTTGCGACGAGCACCTCCGACACGGCACGACAGGCAGCCGCCTGCTCGTACACATGCTGAATCATCGGCTTGCCGTTCAGCTCGACCAGCGGCTTCCCGGGGAAACGGGATGAGCCGTATCGCGCGGGAATCACCACGGTCACGGTGCGCGACGCTTTCGTCATGCTCCAAAAGCCTCAGACAACTGTGCAGGTGACACCGTCGCAGTGCCCACCATTCCGACCACGATCCCGGCCGCATAATTAGCCATCATGGCCCCTGTCTTGATATCGGCTCCTGCCGCGAGCGCGAGCGCCAGCGTCCCAATGACCGTATCTCCCGCACCGGTCACATCATAGACTTGCCGCGCCTTCGTCGGAAGATGCCATGATTGCCCGTCCCCTTCATAGAGACTCATGCCCTTCTCCCCACGCGTGATCAGCACGGACCGACACCCCAGTCGCTGACGGATCATGGCTCCGGCTTCGTTGATCGTTTGATTGTCGTCCCCGTGCATCCCCGACGCTTGAGTCGCCTCAAGGTGATTCGGCGTAATGACCGTCACGCCTTTATAGAAATTAAAGTGTTCGACCTTCGGGTCGACGACGACCGGAACCCGACGCAACGCCGCCAACCGTGTGATCTCCGCCATCAGGGTCGATGACACGACGCCTTTGGCATAGTCGGATACGACGATACAGGAAAGCTCACGGAGTTTTGACTCAACAAACCGGACGATCTTCTGACGCAGCGGTGCCCTCAACTCAGTTCGGCCTTCAATGTCATACCGCACGATCTGCTGATTGTGAGCAATGACCCGACTCTTTCTGGTCGTCGGCCGCTCGCGATCGGTCACAACTCCGCCAAGGCTTGCCCTGGTGTTCCCCAGTTCCTTGAGGAGCCGCTTCCCGCTTTCATCCGCTCCGATCACCCCGCAGAGATAGGCCTTCCCTCCGAGTGCCATAATATTGCTGTAGACGTTGGCTGCCCCGCCCAAGCGGATCGACTCCGATTCGACATGAACGACCGGGACCGGCGCCTCAGGGGAGATCCGGCTCACTCGTCCCATCACATAATGATCAAGGATCAAATCACCGATGACAAGGACGGAGGCCTGAGGAAACCGACGCAGATACTCGCGGAGTACCGTGGGTGACGGAGGTTCGGTCTTCCCCTGTGCATCCTTCTTGGGAAGAACAACGCCCCCGGTTTTCTTTACTGAATGGCTTTGGCGAATCGTTCCCACCGAACCCACTCCGTCCAATTTCCCTGTCCATTCCAGGACCAATAGATACGGAACGCTTTGCCGCGGATTTTCTCCTCACGGACGTACCCCCAAAACCGACTGTCCAGGCTTTGGTCGCGATTATCGCCCATGACGAAATAGGACTCCTCAGGAACCGTCACGGGACCGAAATTATCGCGAGGGTTGACCGTCCCGTCGATGATGCCGGGATCAATGCGTTGGGTAAAGGTTTTGTCATCAAGCGGCTGACCGTTTACCAGGACGACCTTGTTCCGTAACTGAACCGTGTCTCCAGGCAGTCCCACAATGCGCTTGATAAAATCCTTCTCTTCATCCTCGGGGAACCGAAAGACGATGATATCGCCACGTTGCGGCTTGCCGAACGTCACGACGGTGGTGGACGTATAACAATTGACCGGCGGAAAACTCCACTGCAGTTTGCAGTCAGCCGGCCACTGCAGACCATACGACAGCTTGCTGACCAAAATATGATCTCCGATCAGCAGCGTAGGAATCATGGATCCTGAGGGAATCTTGAAGGCCTGCACGACGAATACGCGGATGGCGAACGCCAACAACATGGCGACGATTATCGCTTCTGCATACTCTCGCACGATGGACTTGCGTCCAGCCTGGTCGGCGTTATTCGCAATCTTGGCACCGGTCAGCGAGGCCGGTTCACCGGGCCTTGACCCGCTGGACAACTTGTCCACATTGCGCTGATTGGAATCCGAGCTCATTCGTCTCCGACCTTGAGAATCGCCAGGAAAGCTTCTTGCGGAACTTCGACACTGCCGACCGCTTTCATGCGTTTCTTTCCTTCCTTTTGTTTCTCCAGCAACTTCCGTTTTCGCGTGATATCGCCGCCGTAGCATTTCGCCAACACGTTCTTCTTCATCGCACCGATTGTCTCACGCGCTACGATCTTACTCCCGATGGCCGCCTGAATCGCGATCTCATACATCTGCCGCGGAATCAATTCCTTCATTTTTTCAGCGAGCTGACGCCCGCGTTGCACGGAACGATCCTTATGCGTAATAAAGGACAAGGCATCGACCGCCTCGCCGTTCAGCAAGATATCGAGCCGCACCAGATCGGATTCGCGATAGCCGAGCAACTCGTAGTCCAGCGACGCATACCCCTGCGTGCGGGACTTGAGTTTATCGTAAAAATCAAGAATGACCTCATTGAGGGGCAATTCATAACTGATCATCACCCGCGTCGGATCCAGAAAGTGGATACTCCGTTGAATGCCTCGACGCTCCTGACACAGCTGAAGAATGGCGCCCATATACCGTTCCGGTGTGATGACCGACGCGAGAATGAACGGCTCTTCGAACGACTCGATGCTGCTGGGCGGCGGAAGCTGCGACGGATTCATGACCTCCGACACTTCGCCTTTGGTCGTCATCACGCGATACACGACGGTTGGAGCCGTGGTGAGGAGCGTCAAATTATACTCACGCTCAAGGCGTTCTTGAATGATCTCCATATGGAGCAGACCTAAGAACCCGCACCGAAACCCAAACCCCAAGGCCAAGGACGTTTCCGGTTCGTAGACGAACGACGAATCGTTCAGCCGGAGCTTGACCAACGCATCCCGCAAATCTTCATACCTGGCCGTGTCGGTAGGATACAGCCCGCAGAACACCAACGGTTTGACGTCTTTATACCCTGGAAACGGCTCACGCGTAGGCGACACCGCATCCGTGAGCGTATCTCCGATTTTGACGTCCGCCACTTCACGCATATTGGCGCAGAGATATCCCACCTCGCCGGTCAGCAGCTCCGTCTTCTTCGTACGCTTGGGAGCAAAGTACCCGACTTCCATGACTTCGAACGTCCGATCGTTCGACATGACCTTGATCTTCATACCAGGCCGTATGGAACCATCGACCACGCGCGTCAGCACAATCACACCCTGATAGTTATCGAACCATGAATCGAAGATCAGCGCTTTGAGAGGCGCCTGCGGATCCCCTGACGGAGGCGGCACCCGAGCAATGATCGCTTCCAAGACCTCCGGCACACCCTTGCCTTCCTTGGCACTAATGGGAAGGGCATTATCGGCTTCGAGTTGCAACACGTCTGCAATCGACTGTTTGGTCCCATCGACGTCCGCGCTCGCGAGATCAATCTTATTGATCACCGGAATAATGGTCAGGTTGTTCGCCATCGCCAAATTCACGTTGGCAATCGTCTGGGCCTGCACGCCTTGCGTCGCGTCAACAAGCAGGAGGGCCCCCTCGCAAGCCGCCAGGCTTCGCGAGACCTCATAGGTAAAGTCGACATGCCCCGGCGTATCGATCAAATGCAACGCATAGGTCTTCCCGTCCTTGGCCTTGTACCGGATGGCCACTGCATGGGCCTTGATCGTAATGCCACGTTCCCGCTCGAGGTCCATGGCATCGAGGATCTGATCTTTCGCCTCTCGAGCAGTGACTGCGCCAGTAGCTTCTAGGAACCGGTCAGCGAGGGTTGATTTGCCGTGATCGATATGAGCGATTATGGAAAAGTTGCGTATAAGACTTTGCAAATCCTAACTCATGGGTAAAAAATCGGTTCATTATAGTAACTGCCTCCCGGGTTGTCAAAGAGATCACCCCCACTTATAATCACGCGCCGCCCGCAGCGGCGCCGAGAAGAGCAGATGGCATATAGCGTATTGCGCCAGCACCCAATGACATGCACGTGCCTTCGTCTCTGCTATACGCCATGAGCCATGCACTCCACAACTAATGTGTTCCACACATGGCACGCAAGCCGACCACTCAACAACTCGCAACATGGGACCGCCGCTATCTCTGGCATCCGTTTACCCAGATGCAGGAGTGGGAGCAAGAGGAACCGCTCATCATCGAGCGTGGGAAAGGCTCCTACCTGATCGATACGGAGGGCAACAAATATCTCGACGGCACCTCCTCCATTTGGGTCAATCTCCATGGCCATCGCCACCCGACCCTTGACCGCGCCCTCAAGAAGCAGCTCGACAAGATTGCCCACTCGACATTTCTCGGACTCTCGAACCCACCGGCGATTGAGCTCGCCCGTGAGTTGATCCGCATCGCGCCTAAAGGGCTCACCCGCGTCTTCTATTCGGACAACGGCTCAACAGCGGTGGAGATTGCCCTGAAGATGGCCGTTCAGTACTGGCAACAGCGCCATCCCGAGGCGGGCCAGAAGAATACGTTCCTCCATCTGAAACTCGCCTACCATGGAGATACGATTGGAGCCGTCAGCGTTGGTAATATCGCACTCTTCCATTCGCGCTTTAAACCGCTCTTGTTCCCAACTCTGGAAGCCGAGCCGCCCCATTGCTACCGTTGTCCGCTCAAGCTGATGTACCCCTCCTGCAATATGGCCTGTCTCGACCCTATTGAACAACTTCTTCAACGCCGCCACAAGGACTTAGCCGGTTTCATTATCGAACCGGTCATGCAAGCTGCTGCCGGGATGCTCCCCCAGCCCTCCGGCTATCTCACGCGAATCCGTGAGCTTTGCACGAACTATCACGTGTTGCTGATCGCCGATGAAGTGGCAACAGGCTTCGGACGTACCGGCAAGATGTTCGCCTGCGAGCAGGAAGGGGTCACGCCGGATCTGATGGCCATCAGCAAAGGACTCACCGGTGGATACATGCCTTTGGCGGCAACTCTGACAACAGATGAGATCTATCAGGGCTTTCTCGGCAGCTACGACGAGTTCAAGACCTTCTTCCATGGCCACAGTTTTACCGGTAACCCTCTGGGCTGTTCCGTGGCGCTCGCCAATCTCAAGGTATTTCGCCAGGAAAAGACGCTCGCTCGACTCTCTTCCACCATCAAGCTGTTCAGCCGATGGCTCGCACCCCTCGCGGCGCTCCCTCAGGTCGGCGACGTTCGTCAGCGGGGACTGATGGCGGGAGTTGAATTGGTCATGGACAAACGGACCAAGACCCCCTACCCACTCAGCGCCAAGGCCGGCCACCGCGTGGCAGCCATCGCCCGATCAAAGGGATTGATCTTGAGACCGATCGGGAATGTCCTCGTACTCATCCCACCACTCTCCATCTCCAAAGATGAATTGAAGAAAACGGTGGAAATTCTCAAGCAATCCATAGAGACTCTGCAAATAGATTTATCCTTAACCCAGGGTACGCCAACCAACCGGTAGCACGACATGCCTTCTATGAAGACCTGTGATTTTCTCATCATCGGCGGCGGAGTCATCGGCCTCAGTATCGCACGTGAACTCCGAACCAGGCGCGGAGATGCCAGCATCCTCTTGATTGAAAAGGAGCCCTCCTGTGGAGCCCATGCCAGCGGGCGCAACAGCGGGGTCCTCCACGCGGGGTTCTACTACTCACCCGACAGCCTGAAAGCTAAATTTACACGCCTTGGGAATGAGCGACTCACGGCGTACTGTGAAGAGAAACAGATCTCCCTCAATAAATGCGGGAAGCTCGTGGTCGCCAAGGATGCAGCGGACTTACCCTCACTTGACGAGTTATTCCGTCGAGGCCGGATCAACGGCATTGAACTCCAACCCCTCACGGAAACAGAGGCGAAATCGATCGAACCTCGAGTCAAAACGTATCAACGAGCACTGTTCTCCCCCCGCACGTCGACCGTCAACCCTCTCCATGTCGTCAATGCGATGCAGCAGGATGCGCTTCGTGAGGGTGTTCACATTCAGTGCGATACGGCCTATCGAGGGCGAGACAACGGGACCGTTCGAACAAACCAGGACCGCATTGCCGCCGGCTATGTGGTGAATGCCGCAGGTCTCTACGCTGATAAAATCGCCATGGACTATGGCTTTTCTGAAAAATATCGCATCCTCCCGTTCAAGGGGCTCTATCTGTACTCGGATGAACCTCCCGGTTCGATTCGCACGAATATTTATCCTGTCCCCGATCTCAGAAACCCGTTCCTTGGTGTTCACTTCACGATCACGGCGGATGGGAAAGCCAAGATCGGCCCAACCGCCATCCCGGCCATGTGGCGTGAAAACTACGACGGGTTTGGGAATTTTAATCTCGGCGAGCTGGTAGAAGTCGCGAGCCGAGGACTCGGGTTGCTGACCGGAGCGGGATTCGACTTCAGACGGTTGGCGCTGGAGGAGATGGCCAAATATTCTAGGAGCAAAATGGTGGCGTTGGCCTCTGTCCTCGCCGAGGGAGTAGACGAACGCAATTATCACACATGGGGGCGACCCGGCATCCGCGCGCAACTCCTCGACATCACCAAAAAGAAACTCGAAATGGATTTTGTCCTCGAAGGCGACCATCGTTCGATGCACGTGCTGAACGCGGTTTCTCCGGCCTTTACCTGTTCACTCCCGTTCGCCAGCTATGTCTGTGATCATATCGACAAGGCGATCCGCTGACACAGCAGGTTGCTGGAAATCACTTCAGCTGCGTTCTCGCATCGCTCAGAGGCTCAACGTATAGAAGGCGAAGGCACAGTACCTCTTCGCTCGCTGTGGCTTTGTTCGGTGAAGACCGCGTCTTGGCGCGACGGGGTGGGTGGGTAAGAACGAGGCTTTTTGAAGAAACTGCGACTCAGCTAGCCCGCATTATTCCTGACAGTTCGTGGCGAAATCGCTCAGCCGCGTCGTGAGACCAGCGCGCGTAGCCCGGAGGACCCGAAGCGTACTCGTGCAGTACGTTGAGGGTTCAAGGGGCGAGCCCGCTGGCCGCAGGCTCGTCGGAACAGCGGATCGGCGATTGCAGCAGAAGTGTTCATGAATAATGTGGGCTAGGACGATCAGGTCAGCACAGACGGACTTCTTCGCCCACGGCAAACTGAAGACAACGTGCCGCATTTTCTTCCTGCAGAAAAATCTCCAAGTTCCCACCGCTATTGATCAGCGCAGACGGACTCTGACGATGGCCTTGGCTGTAACTTCCGACCAAATCATTGATGATATAGGTTCCGATGTGAATCTCGACAGATTGTCCCGTCACACCTCGAAATTCTCGGATCTGCCTCGCGGTGATGTTGGAAATAAGATTTCCAAATCGATCGACAGACGCGATCTTTCCAATCAGCACATCCTCGTGCCAGACCGGCATCGCGACGGAACGTCGAATCGGATCCTGGACGGTCGGTCCAAAAAACGACGGCGGGACACCTTTACTCAACCAGGCGGCAGCCGGAGCAAACACATCTCGACCATCAAAGGTCGATCCGGCCGTTTCCAAGCGATACTGTGGGTCGGTGATCTGCCAGACCTTGGCTCCGACCTCCTGTTCCAAAATTTCCGTGAATAACCCGTTATCCGGACCGACAAACAAGAACCCCGCAGCAGACACGAGTAATGCCCGACGTTCGGTCCCGACTCCGGGATCAACGACGGCGACAAAGATCGTTCCTGCCGGAAAGTACCGATAACAGGACTTCAGGAAATACCCGGCCTCCTGAATCTGATGCGATGTGATCTGATGAGAGAGGTCGACAAGCAGCGCGGACGAATTGATCGAGAGGATCACTCCCTTCATGCTGGCGACAAAGCTATCACGTTCTCCAAAATCCGTCAGCAAGGCGATGAGGGGTCGTGCCTCCGGCACGTCAACATTCCTCGAATTTGATCTCCACGACTTCGTATTCAACCATCTTGACGGGAGTCTTCACCTCGACAAAATCGCCGACACGTTTCCCGATCAAGGCACGACCGACGGGCGACTGCACTGAGATCTTGTTGAACTTCATATCGGCTTCATCTTGCCCCACCAGCGTATACTGTTTCTTGGATTGCGATTCCTGCTCAACCACCAATACCGTCGCCCCAAAGACGATGGTCTCGCTGGTGCGCCCGGTGATTTCCACAATGCGCGCGTCGGCGATCTTTCCCTCGAGTTCGGAGATCCGTGACTCAATGAAACCCTGACGCTCTTTGGCGGCATCGTATTCGGCATTTTCACTGAGATCGCCGTGCGCTCTCGCCTCCGCAATCGCCTCGATCACCTTCGGACGCTCGATTTTGCGCAGTCGGACGAGTTCAGCCTGTAACGCTTCAAAACCTTTCTTGGTGATTGGTGTCGGCATGCTCCGGTTGCTCCTCAACTGGGTTAAGCCTGATGATACTCCTGCAATGTCCGGATCGACAGATCTTTTTTCAGGATCGCTTCGATCGCCATCGCTGCGGCGTGGGCCCCTCGCATGGTCGTGAAATAGGGAATTCCCCGATGGAGTGCTTCTCGTCTGATGGCGAGCGAATCGACATGCGCCGAGGCCGTCCGTACCGTATTGACGACAATGGCCACTGAGCCGTTCTTAATGTGATCAACGATGTGCGGTCTGCCTTCGGCCACTTTATTCACAATCTCCACGGGAAGTCCATGCTCTCGGAGATAGCCGGCAGTCCCACTCGTTCCCTGGATTCGCATCCCCAGCTGACTCAACGCCCTCCCTACTTCGAGCGCAGCAGGACGATCCGATGCTTTCACGCTAATGAACGCCGTTCCCGAGGTCGGCAACACAGCCCCGGCCCCCGCCTGGGATTTTGCAAATGCCCATCCAAAATCCTCGTCCAGGCCCATCACCTCTCCAGTCGATTTCATCTCCGGCCCGAGCAGCACATCGACCCCTGGAAATTTATTGAATGGGAATACCGCCTCTTTCACCGAGAAATGCACAGGTACCGGAGCCTGTGTCAATCCAAGCTCCCTCAGCGAGCGCCCCATCATCACCATCATCGCTAGCTTTGCAAGCGGCACACCAATCGCTTTACTCACGAACGGAACGGTCCGGGATCCGCGTGGATTGACCTCTAACACATAAATCGTCTCTCCCTTGACGGCAAATTGAGCATTCATCAACCCGATAACTCCCAACTCCTTGGCCAACATTCTCATCTGACGCTCGATCTCAATAACAATCGGCTTCTCAAGGGTGTAGGGAGGAAGCGAGCAGGCTGAATCGCCGGAGTGGACCCCAGCCTCTTCAATATGCTCCATAATGCCTGCGACCACTACGGTTTCCCCATCTGATATCGCATCGGCATCAACTTCGATCGCGTCGGCCAGGTATTTATCGATCAACACGGGATGGTTGGGCGATGCCTTGACCGCCGACCGCATGTATTCCAACAGGCCGGTTTCGTCATAGACAATCTGCATGGACCGTCCACCCAAGACATACGACGGACGCACCATGACCGGATAGCTGATCTGCCCGGCAATCCGCACCGCTTCCTCGATCGATCGAGCGGTTCCGCTCTCCGCCTGACGCAAGTCAAGCCTATTCAACAGTTCACGGAACCGTTCACGATCCTCCGCCAGATCGATGGCATCAGGACTGGTGCCGAGAATCTTGACACCAGCCTTTGAGAGCGGAAGCGCAAGCTTCAAAGGTGTCTGTCCCCCAAATTGCAACACCACACCAAGCGGCTGTTCCCGATGCACGATATTCAGCACATCCTCATGGGTGAGCGGCTCAAAGTAGAGGCGATCAGAGGTGTCGTAATCCGTGCTCACGGTTTCTGGATTGCAGTTCACCATGATCGTATCGATCGCTTCTTCCCGAAGCGCCATGGCTGCATGCACGCAGCAGTAGTCGAACTCGATACCCTGTCCGATACGATTAGGTCCTCCACCAAGAATGACAACCTTCTTTCGATCAGACGGCCTTGCTTCGCACTCGCGGCCATAGGTGGAATAGAGATACGGCGTCTGAGCCTCGAACTCCGCAGCACAGGTATCGACTCGTTTATAGGTCACGCGCCGTTCCCGATGTTCCATGCGTGCCTTCGCAACCATCCCGGCTTCACAGCCCAGCAAGTGAGCAATGCGATCGTCCGAAAAGCCGAGTTCCTTGGCTTCCCAGAGGAGTTCTCCCCTCAAACACTCAATCGGGTTGGTCGCATGCCCGACAAGGGCTCGTTCAAAATCCACTAACTGTCTCACCTGATCCAAGAACCAGGGATCGACTTTCGTCGTTGCGCTCAATTCCTTGTCGGTCAACCCCATGCGCATGGCGTCGGCCAGGTACCACAGTCGCTCGGGTAATGGCGTGCGGAGGACTCCCTCAAGTTTCTCGATGGCCTCCGAACGATTGAATCCCGTCGGCACACCGCGATCCAGGCCGAACCGCGACACCAGCCCGTTCAGCTCCAATTCCAACGAACGAATGGCCTTCTGCAACGACTCTTTAAAAGTACGCCCAATCGCCATCACCTCACCGACCGACTTCATTTGGGTCGTCAAGGTCGGATCGGCCCCTTTGAACTTCTGAAAAGCAAATCGAGGAATCTTGACCACGACGTAATCGATAGCCGGCTCAAACGACGCCTTTGTCACTCCGGTAATATCGTTGGTAATCTCATCCAGCGTGTATCCGACGGCAAGCTTGGCGGCGATCTTCGCAATTGGAAACCCGGTCGCCTTCGATGCCAACGCCGAACTTCGGGATACCCGAGGATTCATTTCAATGACGACCATCTCACCATTGGCCGGGTTGATACCGAACTGGATGTTCGATCCGCCCGTGTCGACCCCAATCTCGCGAATGATGCGCAGAGCCGCATCCCGCATGTGTTGGTATTCTTTGTCGGTCAAGGTCATGGCCGGCGCCACGGTGATGCTGTCCCCGGTGTGAACCCCCATCGGATCAAAATTTTCAATGGAGCACACGATGACGACATTGTCTTTCAGGTCACGCATGACCTCCAATTCATACTCTTTCCAACCGATCACCGATTCCTCGATCAAGACCTGGCTCACCGGACTCATGGCCAGTGCCCACTCAATCAACCGCTCAAACTCTTCACGATTGTAAGCAATGTTTCCACCGGTCCCTCCCATCGTAAAGGAAGGGCGAATGATCGCGGGAAACCCGACGGTCTCCACAATGGCAACGGCCTCCTGTCGACTATGCGCCGTCCCGCTCTTCGGCACACGCAGCCCGATCCGTTGCATGGCCTGCTTAAATGCCTCTCGATCCTCGGCCTTATGGATCGCCTCCGCCGACGCACCCACAAGGGTAACTCCATATTTCTCGAGCACGCCTCGTTTGACTAAGCCCATCGTGGTGTTTAAGGCCGTTTGTCCGCCCATGGTCGGCAGCAAGGCATCAGGCCGTTCTCGTTCGATGACCTTTTCGACGACCTCCAACGTAATCGGTTCCACATAGGTCCGATCAGCCAGCTCTGGATCGGTCATGATTGTGGCCGGATTACTATTGATGAGAATGACCTTATAGCCCTCGGCCTTAAGAGCTTTACAGGCTTGTGTACCGGAGTAATCAAATTCACAGGCTTGCCCGATCACGATTGGGCCTGAGCCGATCATCAGAATCGATTGGATATCCGTGCGTTTTGGCATGGTGATCTACTGACAGTCGTTAACTGGATGGAAGTTCTGGACCAATGACGGGGTGATAGGGAGCCGGAACTGGCCCCTGATTCTCCTGAGTGGCATGATAGTACTTCATGGCCTCAGGGAGCCAGGCTTCGATCTGATTGATACGCGCCAGATCAGAGGGATGTGTGGACAAAAACTCGGGAATCGTATGTTGAGATCGGAAACACACTTTGTCAATCATCTGCCTGGGACATCCACTCATTCGCTCCCAAAACGGAACTGCCTCTCGAGGATCGTACCCAGCCTGCGCCATCAGTTTGAGCCCGATGTAGTCTGCTTCTGATTCTTGTTTTCGTCCGAATGGTAATGACACCCCGACACCATAGGCGCTCATCGCCGCAATGGCTGCATCCGGTCGGCCAGCTGCGGCTCCGGCAGCCAACGCACCGACCTGACCAATCGTTTCCAGAATACTCCGGCTATATCGTTCTGCGCCATGTCGTTGAAGAGCATGTGCCACTTCATGACCGATCACGGTGGCTAAGCCATTTTCGTTCTTCGTAATCTTCAAAATTCCCGTAAACACTGCAACCTTTCCACCGGGAAGAGCGAAGGCATTGATCGTGCGATCATCTCGGATGATCGCAAATTCCCATTGATATTCCGGTTTCTTCGCGACAGCCGCGATGCGATTCCCCACCCTATTGACCAACTCATTCAACTCAGGATCGTCGCTCACCGGTGCTTTTCGAAGCAATTCCCGATAGGCACCGACCCCCATCGCCATTTCTTTTTCCTCGGAAATATAAATAAACTGATCCCGAGCGGTCCCTGGGGCCCTGACACATCCGCTCATTGCCGCGGCCAGAGTTCCCACGCACCCCATTGTCAGGAGACTCGAGAGCCCCAGCGCTCTGCGAACACCTCCGAGTAGCAACGTCCGACGACCAACGGGCGTTGCGAGCAATCGGTCGATCTCGTGGTCCGACGGCTGCACCATCTGTCACTCCTACCGCACTCTCCCCCTTCATTCTAACACCAGCCACACCATCGGCATCTTTCTTTTTCCTAAGGCATCCACAGGTACATAAACTGAGGAGTTCCCCCACGCACAACTGTCGCAAGATCGAGCTCAGCAAGACTGGCGAGTCCGCTCGGTGCCACTAGCTTCGAATACACGTTGTTCGAGTACTCACCTGGTCGCTGGTACGTCACAACGCGGGCTTCCGTCAGACCGGCTTGTTTCTTAGCGACCTCAACCGCGTCCTCGAGATAGCCGATCTCATCGACCAAACCGGCCTCCTTCGCTTGCTCCCCCGTATAGATACGACCATCAGCCAGCCGCTTGATCTGTTCCATCTGCAAATTGGTACGACCTTCCTGCACGATGGTCAAGAATCGCTGATAAAATGAATCAATCAACCCCTGGAAAATGGCTCGTTCCTCCACCGTCATGGTTCGAAACGGCGAGCCCATATCCTTGCGAGGACCTGACGTCACGGCCGTCGCTTCGACTCCAATTTTCTCGAGCAACCCCTTGGCATTAACCGTAAGCATGATGACCCCGATACTCCCGGTGACGGATGACGGATGCGCCAGAACCTTGTCGGCTGCCGCTGCAATATAGTAGCCACCCGACGTCCCCAGATCCATAATGGAGGCAATAATGGGAACCTTGCGATTGGTTTTGAACGTCTTTAATTCATGATAAATGATATCCGAGGCTGTGACCGTACCTCCGGGTGTATTGATGCGCAGGACTATCGCTTTGATCTGCTCATCCTTCGCAGCCCTGGTTAGTTGCTCCTTCACGCTTGCGATCATACTGGGGGTTGGACGGAATCCCTCTTTCTCCTGCGAACTGATCATCCCGGAAATCTCGATCAATAGAACCTTTGCCTTTCCCGTCCCGTCGACTTGCGTTTCCTGTAATGGGCCAGGGCCAGGAAACAGGGGGAAATTGAAGGTACAGCCGGACAACATCAGACCAATCACACCCATCACAACAGCATTACGCATAGTGGTTCTCCATACGCCGCACAAACTCACCGAACAGATACGCAGCATCGTGCGGTCCCGGTGCTGCCTCCGGATGGTATTGGACCGAGAAAACCGGATGATCAAGAGAGGCCATCCCTTCAACCGAGCAGTCATTCAAACTGACATGTGTCATGGCAAGTCGTCCATATCGCGTATCGATCACAGGCGAAACCTTGGGTATGTCAACGAGCATCGGTTCAGCCTGCACGGCGAAATTATGGTTCTGCGAAGTGATTTCCACTTTTCTTGTTCGTAGATCCATCACGGGGTGATTCGCTCCATGATGGCCGAACTTCAACTTGTAGGTCTTGAGTCCAAACGCGAGGCCAAGGATCTGATGCCCCAAGCAGATCCCGAAAATGGGATAGCGACCGATCAGTTGCTCCACTGTCTTTGCGGCATACGGAACCCCCTCAGGGTCTCCGGGACCATTCGAAAGAAAAACTCCATGCGGCTTGAGGGCTGCCACCGCTTCGACTGACGTGGCGGCAGGAACGACGGTCACATCGCATCCAACATCCACCAATCGTCTTAGGATGTTGTATTTGATGCCAAAATCATAGACAACAACCCGCCAGCGTGCACCGCTTCCTGTTTCTTCACCGTTTGGCCATGGTGCCCAATCACCCGTCCCGGTCGTCCACTCGTAGGAATGCGCACAGGTCACTTCAGCAGCGAGATCTCGCCCAACGATACCGGGTGCCTGTCTGGCTCGCCCAATCGCCCGGTCATGGTCGAGGTCAAGATGCGTGATACAGCCTTGTTGCGACCCATGCTCGCGCAAATGCCTTGTCAACGCCCTGGTATCGATCCCCTCAATGGCGACAACGTGAGTCTCTACCAACGACTCGTGAAGGGTCTGCTTACCTCGCCAGTTACTGACCAATCGGCTCGCTTCATGCACGACAAACCCTTCAGCCCAGGCTCGACGGGATTCCACATCTTCCGGCGTCACGCCATAGTTCCCGATTTGTGGGCAAGTCATCGTGATGATCTGTCCCTTGTACGACGGATCGCTCAGTATTTCCTGGTAGCCGGTCATGGCCGTGTTAAACACGACCTCACCGACTGTTTCACCTTCGTAACCAAGCGCACGGCCTTCGAAGACCGTCCCATCCGCCAATGCCAAAACCGCCTTTTTCACGATTGCCTTCCGTCGTAGTCCATCACGTGTTTTGCTCTGATCCCAACAAGCAGAAGGCCCAATGCCAAGTTGACCATGTATAGCGATCGAATCGGCAACAGCACGCGAAAGAATGCCTCGAACGCGGCTTTCTTGGCTCCCTCATCCTTTGTTGCAAATGCCTGCGCTTGAAGCGCCGCTGCATCAGGATGCAACACCAGAATGATCACCCCTGCGATCATGACCATTATGCCCAATACAGTGATCTCGCTCACACGAACCACCACACGAGGCTCACCGCTCCACCATCGACCGAACAACGCCACAACGAGAATGCCGCCGGCCCCGATGATGAACCGATGATACCCCTCGAACGCACGGGTCAAAAACATCCCTCCGGAGTCTTGTCCTCCGAACGTATTGAATACCGCCGGAATCACCGCACCGCTCAGCACAATCATCCCCCCGACCCACACCGCGAGGGCTACCCCCTCGAGCGTGAGACAACAGATCATCCCCCATCGGGGCATGCGCCGCACGGCACTACCGCTCCACGGGGCTGGCCTCGAATACCACACGGCCGCCTACGATCGTGGTCACTACCCGCCCTCTCACCTTCCAGCCGACAAACGGTGTGTTTCGGCTCTTGGACCGAAACTTCGACGGATCAACCTCCCATTGTTCCTGCTGGTCCACGATGGCGACATCGGCGTCCGCACCCACTGCCAATGTCCCTTTTTTGAGTCCGAATGCGGCTGCCGGAGCAGACGTGAGCTTCTGAACGGCCTGCTCGATCGACAGAACCCCTTCCTCCACCAATCCCAACGTCAGCGAGAGCGCGGTCTCAAGTCCGACAATTCCAAATGGAGCCTCGGTAAAATCTTGCTGCTTCTCCTGAGTCGCATGAGGGGCATGATCCGTTGCGATCACATCAATCGTACCGTCGCGCAATCCTTCTCTGATCGCCTGGACATCGGTCCACGTCCGCAAGGGCGGATTCATTTTGGCATGCGTATTGTAACCGCGAACCAGTTCTTCTGTCAGTGTGAAGTGGTGTGGGCAGGCTTCCGCCGTCACAGGGATCCCGCGAGCCTTTGCCTCCCGTACCATTCGCGCCGACCCGGCGGTGCTGATGTGGGCAAGATGCAAGCGAGCCCCTGTCAACTCAGACAGCGACAGATTGCGCGCCACCATCACATCTTCGGCTGCCGCAGGGATACCGGGCAATCCAAGCTCGGTGGAAATCAACCCCTCGTTCATACAACCGCCTTCGGCGAGATGAAGATCTTCGCAGTGATCAACAACGGTGAGGTCAAATGCCGACGCATATTCCATGGCACGCCACATCACCAAACTGTTCATCACGGGCTTCCCATCGTCGGAAATGGCCACACAACCGGAACGCCGCAAGTCACCGATTTCGGCCAGTTCCTTCCCTTCGGATCCTTTGGTGATCGCCCCGATCGGCAACACATTCGCGAGACCGGCCAGCCGAGCCCGTTCCAAGATAAACTCAGTCACGGCTTGATTGTCGTTCACCGGACTTGTATTGGGCATGCAGCAGACGGTCGTAAATCCTCCGGCCACTGCCGCGGCGCTGCCGCTTTGAATGGTTTCTTTGTATTCAAATCCCGGCTCCCGAAAATGCACGTGCAGATCGACAAATCCCGGCACGACAAGCTTTCCCTCCGCCTGAATCGTCCGACTGCCGGCGGGAGCAGACAGCTGGGGAGCCACAGCCGTGATCTTCCCGCCATCGATGAGTACGTCGGCCATTCCGACAAACCGACCTGGATCAATGACCCGACCACCTTTAATCAAAATCGACACGATACGCCCTTTCTACGATTTTTCAGAATCTTCTGCTCTGATGATCCGTCACGTCACCCTCTGTGTTCAAGCTCCGCTAATCGTTCGCTCACTCGACCGATCGCCGGATCATCCGCTTCACGAACTGGTTCCGGACATGAGGTACAAAATCCCCATCCGCACCGCCACCCCATTCGCGACTTGGTCTAAAATCACGGACGATAAACTATCGGCTACATCCGGAGCGATCTCCACCCCTCGATTGATAGGGCCGGGGTGCATCACGATGGCAGCGGAGTCAGCGAGCCGCACACGCTCGGCAGTGAGCCCGTAGAGTCTCGAATATTCTCGGATTGAAGGAAACTGTGCGCGCCCTTGCCGCTCGAGTTGAAGCCGCAACATCATGATGACATTCACGTCGCGCAGCCCTTCATCCATATTGTGGCACACCTTCACTCCCAGCTTTTCGACACCCCATGGCATCATCGTCGGCGGCCCCACCACTCTGACCTCGGCGCCGAGCTTGACGAGCGCATAGATATTCGAACGAGCCACACGACTATGCGACACATCGCCGACAATCGCCACGCGCAACCCTCGAAAATTCATTCCGCGTTGTCGAATCGTATAGAGATCGAGCAACGCTTGCGTGGGATGCTCATGCCATCCATCGCCTGCATTGATGACAGACGATTTCACTCCCTGAGCCAACGCTTCGGCGGCGCCCGCCGAGGAATGGCGCAATACGATAATGTCCGCCTGCATCGCTTCGATATTTCTCGCCGTATCGAGCAGCGTTTCCCCCTTCACCACACTACTGGAGGAAGGTGCAAAGTTGATCACATCGGCGCTCAGCCGCTTGGCGGCCAATTCAAAGGACGTCCGCGTCCTCGTGCTCGGCTCGAAGAAGAGATTGACGACCGTCTTCCCTCTCAACGCCGGTACTTTCTTGATTTCACGCCCCGTCACTTCCTTAAAGGAATCGGCGGTATCGAGGATGAGCATGATCTCATCGACCGCCAACGGAGCGAGGCTCAACAGATCTTTGCGCTTCAAGCTCATGGAACCCTCCATTCCATGACCATCATCCTGCCTTCAAAATGACCACGCGGTCATGCTCTCCATCCTCTTCCAACAACACCTGAACCTGTTCATCTCGAGAAGTCGGCAGATTTTTCCCGATGTAATTGGCCTTGATCGGCAACTGCCGATGCCCACGATCCACCAACACTGCCAACTGAATCTCTTCCGGACGCCCTAAATCCATAAGCCCATCCATCGCGGCTCGTATCGTTCTTCCGGTAAACAGGACGTCATCAACGAGTACAACAATCTTGTTCGCCATATCGAACGGTACCGACGTTTTTCTCAGAATCGGCTGGTTTTTCCGCAACGCCAAGTCATCTCGATACAACGTAATATCCAATTCCCCGATGGGAATCTGAACGCCTTCGATGCCGTGAACACGTTTGGCAAGTCGGTGCGCAAGATAGACACCGCCGGTTCGAATCCCGACCAGTGCGAGATCCTTCACCCCCTTGTTCCGCTCCAGGATTTCGTGCGCAATGCGGGTCAAGGCTCGGGCGATATCCCCGGCATCCATGATGAGCTTTTCATCTTTCCGTTCGAGTGGCTTGTCCATATCAGCGGTCAATCAGCGGTCATAGCAACAACGAGCTGTCAGTCTGCAGCGCTTGGCCATTAGCCATCAACGCGGGAGAGAACTGAAGACTAATGGCTTGGCCCCTAGTTTCAGACATAAAAAAACCTCCTCACCAGGAATGGAGAGAAGGTCGATTGAAAACCAACTTGAGTCGGAAGAGGACCCACCGCGCAACTCCTTGCTCACCTCACTGGATGAGCATTAAAGGTTTCGCTATCCTACTGAGTCAGTGATGCGCTGTCAAGGTTCGTCACAGGGGTCTCCCACGCTCACACTTCTCTCAGTGGAAAGACGGCCGTGACGTGCTGTCCCCCAAACGACAGGCAATGCGATGAGGTATGGCAGGAATGGCGCTGCATTGAGGAGATGAGAGATTCCGGTTGATTACGAATCCCGTCCATGTTTGCTCCGCCATACCGTCAGCAATGCGGCAAGTTTGTCTTTTGATGACCTATGCTCCTCAGCCAAGGTTTCCAAAAAATCCGAAAGCCGCCTTGATTTCAGTACGGTATACAGTGTGGCCATGATCACCGGAATCAGCACGATGAGAAAATACCCGATGCGTTTGGTGGACGGTTCCGCACCCAAGTCGAAGAGGTTCATGCCCAATACACCGGTCGTTGCCACCCCGATCAAGCCGACCGTCGCCACCACCGTCAGGCGAACCATCGTTTCTCCTTGCCGGCGGAGCGCATCGCTGTCGAGATATTGGCTCATATCTTCCAACTCCGAGCGGAGTTCGTCGTAGAGTCGACCGGTGCCCAGATGTTCACTGACCATCCGATACAATTCCTTCACCTGCCCATGATCCGATACCTGATGAGACCAGTAGCGATGGGTAAAACGCAGAAAGATACCGAGCGTTTGGCGGATCACACGGCGAAACTGCCGGACCGAATCTAACTTGGTGAGGTCAAGCTGATGCATCGCCTCGACGAGGCGATTCGTCAGCATCAACAGGGCCGCCTTATGAAAATGCGGGATCAGAAACAGCAGAAAATATTCGTGGCGGAATTGTTCCAAATTCGTCTTACGGTCTTCGAACGCCGGTTCTCCTGCCTCCCCCACCATCGTGAACACACGGCCCGTGCACATAAAACGGGCGCCTGGTGAACCTGGGCCCTGTCCGTTCCAATACCGGTCATAACAATGACGTTCTTCAAAGTCACGGAGATAGCGATCTGAAAACGGTAACGTGTCAGCGCTACCCGGTGCCGCCGCCAACCCCACTCGCGTAAACTCCCCTCGCGTCAATGCACCTGGATCGTCGAGAGACAGATACGCCATGACCGGCATCAGGTGGTATTCGAGCTGCCGGTACCGAATCAGACCGGCTTTGTCTGAATGGTGCAACACCAATGGTTCAAGCAGAAACTCCCAGTGGGAGGCCAGGCTCAGTGACCGGTGCTGGCAGACGAACGAGAGATATTTCTCACGGTGATCATAGTCGGAAACAGCGAGCACCGTCCCATCCGAAGAAAGCCATTCCACATGCTTAGGACAATGCCCACCATGCCCGTCACGCTCCCAGTAGGTGGGGTAGCATCGGCCAAAGCGAAAGAGTGAATTCTGCACCTGTACAAGCGGCACATCGTCGGCAGAGATCTCGACCACCAGGATCGCCACATCAATGTCGTAGAAAAAATATAAATCCACATGAGCCACCGAAAATGTCACAGGAGTTCCATGGGGGCCTGGAAATACCATGCGCACCTTCGCAATATCACTTCGCCGAAAGACGCGGATCGCAGATTCCTCGCGAACTTCAGAGCTCGTTCGCTTTCCCTCACCATACAGAAACCGCTGAACGTAGGGCAGAAATGTCACAAACTCGCTGTAATGTCGTTCCTGGAACTGCCGCGGATCACCCGTAAACTCGTCCAGCACCTCTCGCCACGGATTGTTTGGATTAGTTGCCTGGAGCAGTTCCCAATGCTTTTGGATCGGCGCATCCTCCCGAATGGGAGTAAGCTGCATTGGCCACAGCAGGATTTGTCGGAAATGTCGAACAATCTTTTGAGGATCAGACACGTGACATATCCTCACCGATGATCGAATCGCTCGCCATCACATACCACTTACCCAATGCCTGACCTCACAACACAGAGCAGCGCCGTGGTGGTCTTATACCACAGCGTCGTCTGAATGTATGCGAAGGTCATACCCACTTGGTAGGAGATAGCCGTGTTTCACCATGACGAATCCATCGGAGGCCTCCGTACCGAACGAAACAAGACCGCCAGCTTCTCCGACTATCATTCGTGGGAAATAGTTCTTGGAGCCTGAAGCACGCCGATGCCGTCTGACCAAAACGTCTCAGGATTTTTATCGAAGATATCGAACGTGCTGGATGACAACACACCCCATGAGCCTTGCCGCATCTCATAGTCGAGTTGCCCCGGGGCCCATGCGGCAAAACCAGCAAAGGCACGGAAAGCTTCATTCGGCTTGAGACCGGCGATGACCCGTTCTAGCACCGTCGGTGTCCCCACATAAATTCCATTCGCAATATGCCGCGCATCGGGCAAGATCTGCCTGAGTCGGAACAGCAACACCAATTGTGTGCGGTCGACCGGTCCTCCTCCAAATAATCGGTGGTTGGTCTGCTTCAACATCGGAAGATCCTGCAACACTTCTGCTAACAGGACATTCGTAGGACGGTTTAAAATGAGGCCGATGGTTCCACGTGGCCCATGGTCAACAATGAGCAGAACGGTTTGAGTAAAGTTGGGATCCTCCAATGATGGGCTTGCGACCAAGAGCGCCCCTTTGTGAACCGGCAAGGGCATAAATTCCTGTTGGGCCATGACCGAGAGCGATGGCAGGACCAGCATGCCCCCCAGACATAAAACAGCCCACAGGATCTGTTTCATGGAAGCGCTCACATCGCTCCACAGTGTCGGAGTACGTCCTCACCATGGAGATACCGGTATCGCATCACACAAGGCTACGACCCTCGATATGGCGTGTCAACCGCAAGTGGAACGCAACGGGGCGGTTACAGAAACAGGCAACCGCCCGAGGAATGAGTCCTCACTACTGGTCTCAAAGGAACAGGTCGGACATGAACAACCCGTCTGCCACTACTATTGAGCCGAGTTAGGAGTGATCCCGACCGATGGAGAACATCCGGTACTCCGCGTGGACTTGACACACTATCGGCGATTCAATACGTCTACGAGCATAGAAAAGTGAGCCTGACCATTCCGCGCCACCGAATCGAACAGATATCCTTCCATCTCGGTGATGCACAGCCTGTTCCCACATCATACGACACGTCAACCTCGGCATGGTTCAACGCCATCGCCTGGTCCAGCTATCGTCTGCACCTGACTCAGATGAGCATGCCCTCTAGATCACCAACCTGCGAATCGCGTATGCTGGATGAGGTCACTCTGCTGTGCTATAACACAACCGACTGCCGTTTGTGAGCCACTATTGGGATTGCGAAAAGGAATCTTACTTATGACCACCGGCTTGCGCTATATCCTCGCCGTCACCATCATCGGAAGTCTACAAGGATGCATCGATCCATCCAAATCCCCTTACGTTGATGTGCGAGATACCGCCTCACGAATCGATGAGTCCCAGTCGGCTGCAGAACAAGGGAGCGCCGAAGACCAATACCATCTTGGCATACGATATGAGAATGCGCGTCCAGCTGACCATCGAGAAGCCGTGCGGTGGTACCGCATGGCGGCTACTCAGCGGCACGTTGGAGCGTTTTATCGGCTTTGCCTACTATCGGACATCGGCCGGGGGATGCCACAAGATTATCAGGAGGCGCTCCGGTGGTGCCGTCTTGCTACAGACCAAGGACATGGAGCCGCGATGTTTCTCATCGCCACCCACTATGAACAAGCACGGGGCGTTCCTAAGGACCTGGTTCAGGCCTACCTCTGGTATAACCTTGCCGCGGCTAATGGCCATGAAGCTGGCGCAAAATGGCGGAATCGACTAGGGCACGACATGACACCGGTGCAGATTGCTCAAGCACAATTTCTTACACGAAATTGGAAACCCAAAGGGCAAGAACCACCTCAAGAGTAATCATTAAGAGAGCCGTTCCCTCAGATTCCTGCTTAATTGATGGATCGAATACTCTGTCCCTCCATTCATCCAACGACCAGGTTTATGGTCAACGGGGTTCACATTTCCTCAATAGGCCTCCACCCATTCCTTTCTTGAACTTCAAGACATGAGCTGAGTAGGATACATCTCGTAGGGTTCACTGCACCAACGATGTCAGTACAGTCACACCATCACAGGAGCTCTTTATCGACCAGCATGTTGCTTCCGCTGATCGGTCTACTCACGCTGTGCGGGTTTTTATCAAGTTGTATTTCTCCTCCCCAACCTCCGTCTCAACCACTTGCGAGTGGACCAGCAGTGAATGATCTCCTCACGCGTGCGCAGGGGGGCGAGGCGGAAGCCCAAAACCAGTTAGGCATCCATTACAGTGAAGGCCAAGGGCTTCCACAGAACTATCAGGAAGCGAAGTATTGGTTTAAAAAAGCGGCAGATCAGGGCCATGCCGGGGCACAGGTCAATCTTGGCACACTCTACTCGTTAGGACAGGGGGCTCCGTTCAGCGACCCAATGGCCTTATTTTGGTTTCAGAAAGCAGCAGACCAACGCAATGCGTTGGCCTTTGCTAAACTTGGCATGATGTACGAACGAGGACGAGGGGTCTCACAAAATCTTGTGGAAGCTCACATGTGGTACAATCTCTCGGCGGCCTACGGCGAGAAACGAGCCGCTGAATCCCGCAACACCTTAGCCAAACACATGACGGCTGAACAGATCGCTGAAGCTGAAGCACGAGCCAAAAAGTGGATGCCGGCTCGACGATAGCCTCTTCATATCATGGTCCATCGCACCGATGTGCCGCACTCGACTGACTTAAAAAATTCCGGCTTGTTTCTGCAGCCAACGGACATATTTTACGATCTCGTCCACCTCCTCAGGCTTGACGGCATCGATCTTTGGCATATCGCCAAATTGCCAATGATGGGCCTTGACCCCGTTGGCTGCCGCCCGCTGGAAAGCCACATCTCCGTGATGGTTCGGCTCATAGACCTTATGAAGGAACGCTGGACCTTGGGTTGTTCCGACTCCGCCAACTCCATGACATCGGGAACAGTGTGCCGTGAACTTCTGCTCTCCCTCCCGAAACTCGACCGGAGCTGTAGAGCCGGTTCCCGGTGCGTTTGGTTCCACTCCGCTCTGGCTACACGCCGGAGCAATCCCAAGCATCAAGATTACTGAACTGAGTACCGAGACTTGTAACGACCTCATAGAAATTCTCCACCTGTTTCCAGAAAATTATTCACTCAAGATACCGCATAGGGAATTGGATCCACAACTCCCGCTTCCGCAAACCCTCGCCGTCGAATGAGACAGCTGTCACACCGTCCGCAAGCCACTGCGCCCGCTGGATCATAGCAACTGTGCGTGAGGTGAAGTGGTGCATGGAGATCCAAGCCAAGCCGTATGATCTCTGCCTTGGTCATTCGCAAGAGAGGTGCTCGAATTTCAAAGCGGCCACCCATCATGCCCAGCTTGGTTCCGAGTTGTAACGTCGCTTCCACGGCCTTGATGAACTCCGGACGGCAGTCAGGGTAACCAGAGTAGTCCACTACATTAGCCCCAAAATAAATCACTGAAGCACCCACCGCCTCCGCCTGTGCGGCTGCGATGGAGAGGAAAATCAAATTTCGGCCGGGCACATAGGTCACCGGCACATCGCGGCTACGGTCGGAGTCACCGCGATCTTTGGGAACCGGGAAATTCCCAGTGAGCGCGGACCCACCGATTGCCTGCAAATCAACAGGCACCACCAAATGATGTTCAGCCTCCAAGGCACAGGCCACCTGCTTCGCCCGCTCAATCTCCACAGCATGGCGCTGCTGGTAGGCAAGGGTCAACAAATACAACTCATACCCGGCATGTCGGGCAACAGCCGCCGTCACGGTGGAATCCAGACCACCACTGGCAAGTACAACAGCTCGTTTCAGAGGCTGCCCAGTCATAGGCAGAAGACGGTGCGGGAGGATGCGGCAGGAGACAGAATTGGAAACCTAGTCGCGATCTTCTTCTCGTTCGATTTTCTCCAGCAACTCGGCACGTGATTGGCACTCCACGCACAGTTTGGCAAAAGGGACCGCTTGGAGCCGCCTCTCGCTGATTTCGATTCCGCACTCCGCACAAATTCCATAAGTCCCCTCGTGCAGACGCGTGAGAGCTTCATCAATTGACTGCCGACGGCGATTGCGCATCTCCATCAATGAAATACCCAGCTCACGCTCAAGATCCATCAGTGCCTGGTCCCCGACATCGCGCGCCGACTCCAAGCGTCGCTGCTGATCTTCAGTCAGCGATTGTCCCAGACTCCCTTCGATCTCCTTGATAATTTCTTGGCGCTTACCAAGGAGCATTTTCTGAAGCACTTCCTGTCGCTGTTCACGTGCTTCTCGCTCTTTTGCGGTTTCTTTCGGCCGCACAGGTCCTTCATCGACTTCGACCGATGGTTTCGCTGTAGCTGCCATACCAGCCGCTGCCGGTTGAAGCTTCTTGGTGATCGGCTCAACCGACTTCGGTTTCAGCTCGCCCTTCTTCTTCACCTGCCCCTTCGTCACCATAGTGATGCATGCTCCGCAGTTAGGTCGTTTAGAAGGCTAAAACCTGGCTTTTCGCTCATGGCCCGCGTTCCCTTTAACAAGAGGAGATTAAACGATACGCCCCATTCCTCTTCACGGATACGTAATGGTCGAATGCACGTCGTACCCACCGAGTTTCTCGCGTCCATTCAGACTCTTTAGTTCAACCAAGAAATCAAGTCCGACAATCGTTCCTCCCAGCTGCCGGACAAGATTCACCGTCGCTTCCGCTGTCCCTCCAGTTGCCAGAAGATCGTCGACGATCAGCACATGCTCTCCGATCTCAATCGCGTCGCGGTGGACTGCAAGACTGTTGTTACCATACTCGAGACTATACTTGACTTCATAGCAATCAGCAGGAAGTTTCCCCGGTTTCCGGACTGGAACAAATCCCGCTCCAAGCCTCGCCGCAAGAATCCCGCCAAAGATAAATCCGCGGGATTCTATGCCGACAACCTTCTGAACCCCTCTATCTTGGTACCTGGCCGTCAAGTCATCGGACAGACTTCGAACAGCGGCTGGATGCTTCAACAACGTGGTGATGTCATAGAAGAGAATACCGGGCTTTGGAAAGTCCGGCACTTCGCGGATAAGCGCTTGATAGTTGACAGTAGTCACGAAATCTAGAGCAGATCTGCCTGTGTCATGGTTTTTCGCTCAATGGTGTGACGAAGACGTGCAAGCGCGGCCATTTCGATCTGACGAACACGCTCTCGAGTCAACCCCATGGTCCGCCCGATCTCTTCCAACGTCTTCGCTTCTCCTCCATCAAGCCCGAACCTCGACACAATAACAGTTTGCTCTTTTTCTGGCAACTCCCTCACCCAAGCCATAAGTTCCGCTCGGCGCCGAACCCCATCGGCGGTTTCGTCAGGGGACAGCCCCGTCGGATCCTCGATCACATCACGGAGAAACGTATCCGTGCGATCATTGAGCGGACTATCGAGTGAACAGGTCGTGCGGACCAACTGCCTCAGATCCAAGACCTCCTCTTCCGACGTCTTCATCTTGAGTGCAACTTCCGCAGCTCTCGGTTCGCGCCCGAGGGCCTGTACCAATTGCTCGGTGCGATTTAAATAGCGATTCAGCCGTTCCACTACATGGACAGGGAGTCGAACCAGTTTCCCTTGATTGATAATCGCACGTTCAATGTACTGCCTGATCCACCAGGACGCATAGGTGCTAAACCGAAACCCCCGCTTATAGTTGAATTTTTCGACTGCTTTAATCAGCCCGAGATTTCCTTCCTCGACAATATCCGAAAACGGAAATCCCCGATGCATATACCGCTTCCCGATGCTGATCACCAGGCGCAGATTGGACTCGATCATGTGTTGACGAGCTCGCTCATCGCCGGCCATGACGCGTTTTCCAAGTTGCTGCTCCTCTTTGAATGTCAGCAATGTCGATCGACGGACTTCGCGCAAATAGCTCTTGAGCGTATCAAGGCCTTCCGCTCGACCTGTTTCTCGCTCAGTCTCCTCCGGAAAACTTCCAGACTCAGAGGCACCCGTCTCATCCTCCAGATGTCTTCGCGCCTCACTCGCCTCGAATTCCTCGTTATGTTGCCGACTCATAGCTCCTCAGCAAGGCCTAATACCAAATTTCAAACCCGGAATACCGCCCAGTCGCTGCTCCCCACTCCGTCTCAATCTTCATCACTCGAGCAGCAGCAGGACCGATCCTTAGCTGACGCTCAAGCATTTCGATCCCAGCCTTCTGGCCCTCAACCTCGAGCTCGACTCGGCCATCGGAAAGATTACGCACGCCGCCGAATAGTCGAAGATCTGAGGCTACTCGTGCCGCAAAGGCACGAAACCCCACCCCTTGTACACGACCATGCACAAGGACACGGGCCCACACCGACAACTCATCGGCAGGTGGATTCATCTGCCTCCAGCCAAATCTCTACATCCGACGAGGCCCTGCGGCTCCGCTCTGCGGATACTCTCACACCTCTTCAGAGGCGTCACGCGTTTTACAAAATCTACGCCCAGACTATGTCGTCATAATGACAAGATTTCTTGAGGGTTTAATGTCCCCCAAAGTCAACAGAACGGACCAAGAAGGGCACGGACGACCTCAAGAGGTTCTCTCGACTACTCCACCAACAAACCAGTGCCAGATGCCATGTAGAGAAGTTACCCGTTGATTTGCCTGTAGGATCATTATGACGGACGATGACTAGCCGGTACCCCACTGACAGGGTCACTGATGCACGTCGCATGGAGTTTCTTCTCAATCGTCGAACGATCAAAAAGAGAGATGTTCAGCCGACTATGGCCCGAATAGCGCCATTAACAGATCACTGACGCGAATAATCCTGGCACTGGTTGTAAGTGAATGAGGAGAGAAGAACCAATTGTACACGGGGCACTGTGATAGTTGAAGAGGATGCTTGGGTTGGTCGGGGCGAGAGGATTTGAACCTCCGACCCCTGCGTCCCGAACGCAGTGCGCTACCGGGCTGCGCTACGCCCCGACAAGACCAAGCACTCAATCGAAGGTGTGATTGTCTTACAAGAGAGGGGTAAAAGGCAACCCATGTGATTCCGCCACACCTGAATGTGTCACTTTTCCCTCTTTCAAGTTGACTCCCTTAGCCAAACCGGGGTCGGAGCGAATAGCTCGCTCCACCCCTTCGGAGGCAAGGCGAAGCAGATACGGCATAGTCGCATTGGTGAGAGCATAGGTGGATGTGCGAGGAACAATTCCGGGCATGTTGGCTACGCAATAATGGATCACCTCCTCCAGTAGATACACTGGGTCAGAATGGGTCGTTGGTCGAGTTGTCTCGATACAGCCGCCCTGATCGACTGCGACATCGACGATCACGGAACCTGGCCTCATCTGTGAAACCAGCACACGCGACACCAACTTGGGGGCCTTGGCGCCTGGAACAAGCACCGCACCAATCACCAGATCTGCCGAACAGACGGCGTCTTCAATAGCGGCAGGACTCGCAGCACGGGTGACAATACGCCCGTGATACTGATCATCAAGGACACGCAACCGCTCAATATCGAGATTGATCACCGTCACCTGTGCTCCTAACCCCACGGCCATGCGAACGGCAGATGCTCCGACAGCTCCAGCTCCTAGGACCACCACTCGCCCCGGCTCTACCCCTGGAACCCCTCCCAACAAGACTCCGCGTCCCCCATGGGTTTTCTCAAGATAGTGCGCGCCGATCTGGATCGACATCCGACCCGCAATTTCACTCATCGGCCTGAGCATAGGAAGACTCCCATCCTTGGCCTCAGTTGTCTCATAGGCAATCGCAGTAACTTTTCGGCCGAGTAATTCTTTCGTGACATCTGGAACAGCAGCGAGATGCAAGTACGTGAACAAGACGTGACCGGGACGAAATAGAGCACATTCAGACAGCATCGGCTCCTTGACCTTCAGAATCAGCTCCGACTTTTCGAACACCTCAGCCTTTGAACTCGCGATCGTGGCGCCGACCTTACGGTACTCATCATCCGAAAACCCACTCCCCACACCAGCTGATGGTTCAATCCAAACTTCGTGTCCATTTTGGCACAAGCTCGCAGCACTATCTGGAGTTAGGCTGACTCGATACTCGTGATCTTTAATTTCCTTTGGAACACCGATCACCATGCTGACTCCCCCTCTCCTTGGCTAAGCACCCCAACACCAATCACTTAATTATACCTCAGACGCCTGAACCTCAGCCCAATCAGGTACTGTTGTTGAAATCTCCACGAACCACGGACCATGGACAGTCCGGAAAGTCCTGTTGTATGATGCGCGTTCGTGGTTGTGAGGAGGTAGAAATGGACGTCTGGAATCACTCCTGTCAGGCCTGTGGATCCCCTAGTAGCCCGCTGACCAAGTTGTCGCTGGGAAAAGATTTTTTTGGACGCCCCTATGATCGTTTGTCGCCGTCGTCAGATCAAAACCCACGGTGGTACTGCACATCCTGTTCTCTGCACAAGGACTTCCAGCGAGATTTTCGAGACATCCTTTCTGAATTCGATAAATTGCGATCTGGGTTTGTTTCTGAACTGTCCAAAGCTGACGAATTTCGACGCGCCTCGTTGCGATTACATGAAATCATGACGACTCTAAACGCGCCTCAACAGACATCTCAGTTCCTGAGCAACCGAGACGTCACCGTTCTGATGGAACGGCTCAATACCTTAACGATGCCCGTCTAGCAAACACGTCTATGCCACCATTTCAGCGACATATTTTCGTGTGCACCAACCAGCGTCCGAAGGATGACCCTCGTGGTTGTTGTGCCAATTTAGGATCTGAAAAGCTTCACGCCTATTTCAAGAGTGAAGCCAAACGACTCAATCTGAAAGGTGTCGTCCGAGCCAATAAAGCAGGCTGCCTGGATCATTGTGAACTCGGTCCGAGCGTGGTGATCTACCCTGAGGGGGTCTGGTATTGGGTCGGATCAGAAGCTGACGTGACTGAGATCATGGAGCGCCATGTCCTCCGAGGGGAGGTCGTGACTCGCTTGCTCATGCCAGATCATCCGGTTCCTCAGCAGCTCATTCCGCTCAAGCAGCCGTAGACGGCCCCCATCACCGCTATGCCCACTGAAGACAAATGGAAGGCCAATATGGAAAAGGTGGCCTTCACGAAACACTTTCCAGGGCTCACACTGAACTGGACACTCTGTGAAGGTAAAACCATCGAGCACGTGATCCCGTTGAGTGGGAAACCGGGCACTTCGGTGATAGTGCTTACGGACGGTTCGTTTACCATTGCTCCCCCATTGGCACCGGAGCCTTGGGAGTTGGGCCAGGCCCTGCTCGATGCGAGGCAACACCTGGAACCCAAACACCGAGCGGCGTATCAGGAGTATGACCGGCTGGTAATGCAAGACAAGGAGGCGCTTCGCTCGGCTCGGCTTGAAAAAATCATCGGCGCCATTCAAAACAATTTGGACCAAATTCCGGAGCTCAAGAATCGGTTGAAAGAACTTGTCAAGGAATGGAAGTGAGTAGTTTACCCAACAAGAATATGTTCGAGATCTTCTCGCAAGGTCTCTTTGAAGGAGTGAAGCCCATGTTGGTCGTTCGTGATCATCTCGTCCGGCATCCGGACCGTTGTACCCACCAGGCCGTCTGTGTTCCGATCTGTCCGACCAGCGCCTGGCTCTCGACACCTCCCTATAAGTTCGACCCCTCCCGTTGCCTTGAAAGCTGTCGGCTTTGCCTCGACGCGTGCCCATCACAGGCGATCTACGCTGTATTCAAGAAAGGCGACAAACTGTTGGAACCGCAAAAAAAGTAGGATGGAGAGGGGGCAGGAAGATCAGACGATCTGCTTACGCAAATGCCCCCAATAGGCGGTCCCGGCGTATCCGCAGGCAACAGTTCCCGTGGTCATGGCCATAATTTGATAGACCTTGCTGCGTGGAATCTTCACCTTCACTGCATGACTCAAAAGGTCCGGAGAACTCATGACAAGCTTGAGCGATTCACCGGCAGAGAGGATCGGCCACATACAGGCCAGCCGTAACCGCGTTTCATGGCGTGGTATCGCCATCGTATAGGCCCACCCCTGATCCAGGTGTTCCAGTGCGAGACGAACAAGCTTGCTCAACACAGGCCTGAAGCGAGTGAGGTTATCCTGACGCAAAAGATCGTGGGGTTTGAGTCCGACTTCGGTTAGCATCGTTTCAGGAATGTAGCATCGCCCCTTCTGAAGATCGTGGGCGATATCTTTGACGATGTTCGTCAGCTGCAGCCCCTTCCCGAACCGCACCCCTCGCTCAGACATCTGTTGCACATCCCAATCCACGAGGGCCTTGCGATGGGCACACATCACGGCTGTCCAGAATTCGCCGACACAACCAGCCACCGAGTAGGTATAGCGGTCTAGATCATCAACGGTCTTGAGCGCAGTCAGTTCGCCAGGAGCGGCATCGGGAAACGTATTGAGATCCATCTCCATTCCCTGCGTCAGCGTGACGATCACGCGACGAATCCGATGCTGGTCGTCCAATGAGCAAGCCAGAAATAGCTGGAAACACTCATCCAACCGTTCCAGCAGGATCCGCTCCGCCGAATCGTGTTGCACCGACCCAACAGCCTGTTGAATAGACCGAATCTGCTCCCAGTCGAGATGCTCACTGACAAATTGCTCCCTGAGGCGGTGAAGAAAACCAAGTCGACGTGGTCTATCGATGAGTTCAGTATCGGCAATGGTATCGGCAGCCCGGGCAAAGAGATACGCGAGCCCCACCTGATCACGCACATTTGCAGGCACCACTACTAACGTCGTGTAAAACAAGCGTGAAACCTGTTTCAAAAGGTCACGGAGCAACGTTTCCTTTTTGGACGAGTCGATCGCCAGGTCGTGAGCCATCACGTGATTCCCGGTATGTCTTCCATGTCGGTGAGCCCAAAAGACCTTTTCATGAACATCATGAGAGATTTCTAACAGGAAGCACCGGAAAGGGTCAACTTTTCATTGTACTTTCATCGACTTCCAGCACCTTGACTTTCATCAAGACATTCTTATTTGTTGAAAGCAACGGCCTTTGAATACTGCGACTCTATAAATTGGTTTGTGTATTTTGTGTATAATGTTGGCTGTTCCATGTTCAGGTTTTGAAATGACTGCATAGGCGAAAGCTTATTGCGAAGGAGGATATCCATGAAGTGGCTCAAAGGTATTGGCTTGTTCCTGATTGCAAACTTTCTCATCTTTATCACGCTGTCATTCACCGCCAATCTTTTAATCAACACCGTATTACCGGCATTTGGGATTGACGTCCGTGGAGTATTCAACCAGCAACTGCTGGTTTTCTCATTGGTCATCGGGTTCGGCGGGGCATTCATCAGCTTGGCCTTTTCTAAGCAGATGGCTCGCGCCATGCTGAGCTGTCAACAGATCACCCAACCCCGATCGCATGCCGAACACATCATCTTTGGGTCGGTTCAAGAGATTGCCCAACGGCTCCACATCACCATGCCGGAAGTGTGGGTCTATGACTCGCCAGACCCCAACGCCTTCGCAACTGGTCCAAGCAAGAATAACTCGATGGTGGCTGTATCCACGGGTCTCTTACAAAACCTAAAGGAAGAGGAAGTCAAAGCCGTGCTCGCCCATGAGATGGGGCATGTCTACAACGGAGATATGTTTACCACGACCGTTCTCGCCGGTCTGATGAATACCTTCGTCTATTACATCAGTAACTTTATATCTCACCTGATTGCACAACCCAGTCAAGATCGTGAGGAGGGATCCGCAGGCAACCCCTTCTTGGCGATGATCGTCTACTTCTTCCTGCAAGTCGTGCTCACCATTCTTGCATCAATTGTCATCGGATGGCATTCCCGCCGCCGCGAGTTTGCCGCTGATGCATTCGCAGCCAAGGTGTACGGGAAAGACGCCATGATCAATGCCCTCCGAGGCATCGACCGCTGGGTCAACCGTGCGCAATTTGAATACTCGAATCAAGACGCCTTAGCCACGATGAAGATCTCAGGAAACTCTTCCGGCTTCATGCAGTTGTTCGCAACGCATCCACCCATCGATGCACGCATTGCAGCGTTAGAGCAGTTGTAACGGAAACAACACCCCAGCCGTAGTTCGTCTGACGCCCGCCAAGCCTGGCGGGCGTCACATGTTCCGATAAAACATGATGTGTTGACGGTACTCCTCGATCGCCGCCCCCAAGGCAGCCGATCCCAGTACGATATTGTCATCAAGCGCGGCCTCGACGGCAGGATCATCGATTTCAACTTCATAACGGTCTTGAATGTTCGTCCGCACCGGCCCCTGCGAGATATCGCGAGGCATAAAAATCTCTTTCCAAATCTCTTTCTCAACCAAACACACGTCCCTGAATCGCTCATAGAGTAATGCTAGTTTTTCAGGATCTGTAATCTTCAGACGCTCTCCCATATGTCTCCTGTTGTAAGGAACCTGCCTCATCACGCCTTATTCAGGCGGCAAGACACGAAATCGCATCGTACCGACCTGATTCACCGCATGAAACGGTTGTTGGCCAATCGGCGCGATATAAATCTTGGCAACGTAGTTGCCCACGATCCATCGGTCGCCTGATCGTGTCATTTCCAGATATCCATATCGCTCATGGCCAGGCAGTTCCAACACGTCCTTGCCCAACTGTTCCTGACGCATCTGACTGTTTGGTTCCTCTCGATACCATTGCACTCCAAACTGGGTCGGGTCTTCCAGAGGGGCCACTTCAAACACGATATAAATGGTTGGAATCTCTGGCGTGAATACAGAACCAGGTCCGATCGGTTTTAAGCGTGGATCTTGGGTATACCACCCTTTTCGACCAAAGGTATCCCATTCCACGTCAAACCCCTTGGCCATTTTAACCCATGTAAAAAGCGACTGCGGGATACCGGTTTGTTGATCATCAAATGACGGACTCTGGGTTGATCCAACCTCAGTCGACTCCTGTTCCTTCAGTAGCAGAAGCTCCTTCGCCTCGCCCACCTGCTGACAGTAAAGAGTGATGGACAGCATACCTGCAACCACACAGACTTCCGTCATTCGCCGTACAGTGGCCTCAGAGCGCATAGGATTATCGTACTGACCTCGATCTCAGGGGTCAATTCCATGCGGCAATCATTGATGAAACCTTGTACCAGGTCAATGCTATGGTAGAGTGATTGCAGTGTTATCGCATGACTGAACAGCCCGTGCCCTCTTCACATGCACTCGAACGACCTCACCTGATCGTATCAGACCCACATGAATCTGGCCGGCGCTTCGGCATTCGTGATGGGATGTTCCAAGCCGTCGCCCAAGGAGGAGGTGAACACTACCTTTCAGCCTTCGCCATCCTCCTCTCCGCAACACCGTTCCAATTAAGTATCCTCTCGGCCATTCCCCAACTTCTCGGCACCTGGGCTCAGCTGATTTCCGTCAAAATTTCGCACTGGTTCCCAAGCCAGGCCTCCCAAGTCTACTGGGGTATTATCGGCCAATCCGTTTCCTGGATTCCAATCCTGGCATTGCCCCTACTCTGGCCGGAACATGGACCCTGGTTTCTCATTGCAGGGGTTGCAGTGTATTTCACCTGCACCCATTTCACGTCTCCCGCCTGGAATAGTCTCATCACCGAATTACTGGACCCCAATGAGCGGGGAGCGTATTTCGCCAAACGCTCTCGAGTGGTCGCCGTCACAAGCCTTCTAATGCTCTGTTTAGCAGGGGCCTTATTGAGTCTCTTTGAAAAACTCAATCTATTATGGATAGGCTTCACGATCATCTTTCTGACGGCAGGGCTCTGTCGGAGTGCCTCGGCGCTTCTGCTCCATACAGTCACCGGCTTCCCCCAGCATGACCTCAGTCAGGCTCCAACAGGGTTTCTGCACTTTCTTCGCACCGGCGTCTCTCATAACTTCTTCCATTTTTTACTCTTTTCAGGACTCATGCATGCCGCGGTGCTGATCGCCGGTCCCTTCTTCGTCCTCTACCTGATTCAGGATCTCCATCTGGCCCATTGGCAATATGGGACCTGGCTCGCGGCAGGCATTCTCGGTCAGTTTCTGACCTTACCAGGCTGGGGGCAATTCGGTGATCGTTTTGGCAACAAGGCGTTGCTCACGTTCACCGGACTCCTCGTTGCATTCCTCCCGATGCTGTATCTGTTCAGCAGCATCTGGATCTTTCTTGTTACCGTCAATTTCTTCGGAGGGGTGGTCTGGGCGGGATTAGGCCTCGGATTGAACAATTACGTCTATGATGCCGTACAGCCCGCGGATCGTGCGAAGGCAGTCGCCGTCTCAAGTATCGTGAACGCCATCGGGTGGGCCATGGGAACCGTAGCCGGAAGCCTCTTGATCAATACGATACCGAACAAGTTGTATCTTGGAACCTTCCTGCTCGAACCTGTCTCCAATATTCCGTTTATCTTCTTTCTCTCCGGCCTGCTTCGCTTGATCGTTTCAGCAACACTCCTCCGGACGTTTCACGAACCTCGCCAAGTGGAACAGCGTGCCCACCGCCGCCTGCTGTGGGAACTCCCGCTCTTGAAACCTTTACGCCAATTCTCGCGGAGGCCGACCGGTCTCAATCAGTAAGGAGCAGCCTCGGAACCGACGGCGCGATTTTTCTCTTCTTGTTTGAGTCGTTCAAACGATTTGTCGGCATTGCTCTTGACCTGTTCCGGCGTCATGGCCGGGGCTGGCTTAGGTGATTCCGTCGCACACCCCGTCGCGATTGCCACTCCGATCCCCACCGCAACCACCACGCACCATCTGCCTCCTGCCCTCTCCATGAGTTCTGCAAGCATTCTCCTCCTCCTTGGCCACGATCTACGATCCACCCTATGCATCATACCACCTCTTTCCTCTGAATGCCGTTCAGAATCCAGCTCGTTGACTCACTTGAACAAGGCAGGTATGCTCCGCAGCACAAACGCTGCCACCACAAAGAGGCCCCTCATGTCGCTCTATGACCGCCTAACCGAAGACCTCAAATTCGCCATGAAATCACGCAATCAACTCCGCATGGATGTGATCCGAATGATCAAAGCTGCGGTGTTGAATAAAGAGGTAGAACTGAAGCGCGATCTTGATGACGCTGAAATGAGTCGAGTCATGACCACACTCGTCAAGCAACGCAGAGAGTCAATTGAACAGTTTGAGAAAGCACAACGGCAAGAATTGGCCGCCAAGGAGCGTCAAGAAATCGAGATCATTGAATCCTATCTTCCGAAACCGCTTTCACCTGAGGAACTTGAGACCCTGGTCACGTCGGTCATTGCCGATACAGGGTTTCGATCGATGAAGGATATGGGGGCGGTGATGAAGGCGATCATGGCTCGTCTTGGGGGACAGACTGTCGACGGCAAGCGTGTCAGCGAGCTTGTGAAGAACAAGCTCTCCTGACCCCTCCCGCTTGTGGTTTACTCTGGCCAGTCCAATCTCGACTTCAGTTTCATCCGATTTCAGCCGTAGAGTAAGAGCTATGGCCATTCTCATCGTCGACGACTCACCGGATCACTACGCGCTCCTCCGATCCATCCTGACTAAAGCAGGCCACGATCAGATTCTCGGAGCCGAGTCCGCTCAGGCAGCCTTTTCAATGTTGAATCTGGACGGAACACAGGCGGCAACCGATATCGACTTGATCTTGATGGATGTGCTCATGCCGGAAATCGACGGGGTGCAGGCATGCCGAAGCATCAAACAACAGTCCCATCTTCGAGACATTCCCATCATCATGGTCACGGCCAAGAACGATCTCGAGAACCTGCAGGAGGCCTTTTCCGCAGGAGCCATGGACTATATCAACAAGCCCGTCAAAAGCGTCGAGCTCCTCGCCCGAGTCGCCTCCGCCATCACACTGAAGAAAGAAATGGACTGCCGCAAGTTGCGTGAATCGGAGCTCCGCCGCACGAACGAAGAGTTACAGCAGGCTCTACGGGAAGTCAAAGTGCTACGGGGCTTGATTCCAATCTGTGCCTCATGCAAAAAAATCCGCAACGATGGAGGGTTCTGGCAACAAATCGAAGAGTATATCGGCGAACACTCGGAAGCCGAGTTCAGTCACGGCATCTGTCAACCTTGCCTCAAAAAGCTTTATCCTGGTGTTTACCAAGACTAGCTGTTAGGATTCTTCCAGTTCGCATCTGTCTCAGTCCCGGTACACCTATGAGCATCCTCCTCATTGATGATTCGCCGGATGATCGGCTCCTGCTCCAGGCTATCCTATCTGCGGCAGGCTATGAGCATATCATTGCAACGGACTGCGCCGCGGCCGCCTTCAAACAGCTCGGTCTCGATGGAGGGAAACAAGGCCTGGCGCGTGTTGATCTGATTCTCATGGATATGCTCATGCCGCAAATGAACGGCATTGAAGCTTGCCGCCAGATAAAGGCGGTCGACCGTTTCCGTGACACCCCGGTCATCATGGTGACCGTAAAAACGGACCCTGTGGATCTTCAACTGGCATTCGCGGCAGGGGCGATGGACTATGTCGCCAAACCGATCAATAAGATTGAGCTCCTCACGCGGGTCCGCTCGGTGCTCCGACTCGTTCATGAGATCGACCGCCGCCGTGCACGAGAGCACGAGCTCCTTGAAGTCATGCGTCAACTCCAGGAAGCGAATCAAATGTTGCTTCGGCTCTCCTGCTTAGACGGGTTGACCGGCATCACCAACCGACGCCAATTCGATGATTTCCTCGATCAGGAATGGCGAAGAGCCTTGCGTGAATCGACTCCGCTCTCTCTGATTATGTTCGATATCGATCGATTCAAAGCCTATAACGATTCCAAAGGACACACTGCCGGGGATGAATGTTTGAAGCAAGTCTGCGCGGCAATTTCCAGTGCCGTGAATCGCCCAGGCGATTTGGTCGCTCGCTATGGCGGAGATGAGTTCGTCACGGTCCTCCCCGGGACCGGAATAGACGGTGCGGCACAAGTCGCCGAAAGCCTTCGCCGCCGAGTTGAGGCCCTTGCCATTCAACAAACCGATGGGGAGCCCGTAACCATCAGCGTCGGGTACGCCTGCGTTGTCCCAAGCAGACACTCTTCTCCTACCGATCTTGTGAAGGCTGCAGACCAAGCGCTCTATCAAGCCAAACAAGAAGGGCGAAATAGAGCCCGATCGGCCAGTATTTTATCGTTGGTCCAAGATTCACCGAACGCATAGCCGACCGTTCGTACACAATTGTATCGCCTCGCTGCACTCGGGATTGCGTGAAAGTACCGAGCCGAATCGACGGTGTCCTCGGAATAGACGGACACACCGACCAGCGGGCCTACCTATTCTCTGAAGTATTCATGGGCTCATGCCACGACATCCACGGGTAGAATCTCATAACCGGGTTTCGAAACCCGCTCAGCGCTCTCGACGGACTCGTACCTCTCCCAATCAAGCGATCACCGCACGGAAGTCCGCAACTCCCCGCTCAGCTCCGCCGTCGCCGAAACGCAACTCAACTGCCGTTCTGAAGCAGTACCAGGATGTGCTCCAGCAACTAGCGCAAAGCGAGGCCCTAAGCAGTGGTGACATGGTCCAAGCGTTCCGGGCGATTTCTCACACCTGCGCCAAACTCCTTCGAGTCAACCGCGCGAGTATATGGCTGTTGTCTGAAGACCAGCATGAACTCATATTCCTTGACCTGACTGAACCCAGGCAAGGGCACCCCAATCCAGGACTCATCTTCAAATACAACGACTGTCCTGCGTATCTTCACTCACTACGCCGTGAACGTCGCGCCGTCGCGATAGAGCAGGCTTCCCAGGATCCCCGAACCCGCGACCTGGCACAGATCTACTTCGCTCGATTTAAGATTCAATCCACACTGAGTGCGCCAATCAGGCGGAAAGGGGAGCTTGTCGGGATACTCTGCGCTGAATCTGTCGAAAAACCTCGACGGTGGAGTCAACAAGACGTGTACCTCTGCTGCATGCTCGCGACTCTGGCGACACTCGCACTTGAAGCAACCGAACGACATCACGCGGAACAGGTGCTTCGAGTCGCCAAAGAAGTCGCCGAGGTAGCCAATCGCGCCAAGAGCGAATTTCTCGCCAGTATGAGTCATGAAATTCGAACTCCGATGAATGCGATCATCGGCATGGCCGACCTCCTCTGGGAGACGCCACTGACCCCTGATCAACGAAAGTACCTGCGCATTTTTAGACGCGCGGGGGGGACACTCCTCAACCTGATCAACGATATCCTCGATCTCTCGAAAGTTGAGGCCGGGCATCTTGAATTGGAGACCATTGAATTTGACCTCAATGAAGTCCTTGACAAAGCCATCGACATATTAGCCCTGCGAGCCAACGAAAAGGGACTGGAGTTAACGTCTCATATCGACCGACAGGTCCCGTGCGACTTGATCGGCGACCCAACACGTCTGACCCAAATCGTCATCAACCTTATCGGCAATGCCATTAAATTTACCGAGACGGGAAACGTTGAGATTCGCATCATCAACGACCCAGACCGGAATACCGCCGGTGCGATTCGAATTTCAGTCAGTGACACGGGAATTGGAATCCCGACCGATAAACTCACAGCCATTTTTGAAAGTTTCACCCAGGCCCATGCGTCAACAACCAGGCAGTATGGAGGGACTGGACTTGGCCTCGCAATTACCAAACGGCTTGTGGAACAGATGCAGGGTCGGATCTGGGCGGAGAGTACCCTTGGCGAAGGGAGTACATTTCACTGCTCCCTCGGCCTTCAGGTGCAGACAGACGCCCTCATGCAGAAATCCTCTCCACCAATCGATCTTACCGGAGTGAATGTCTTGGTCGTGGATGACCATCCGACTAATCGCCTGATCCTTCGTGAAACATTACAGACATGGGGCGCTCGGGTGACGGATGCACCGGACGGGAAGGCTGCCTTAGACCTACTCCTCAGTGGACAAGAGTATCGACAGAACTATGACATCATGCTGCTTGATTGCCGCATGCCCGAGATGAACGGGTTTCAGGTCGTCGAACAGCTCAACCAGTCGCCAGGCAGAAAAGACCTCACCATGGTCATGATGACCTCAAACCACTGGGCTGACGATATCGCCCGCACCTATGACCTTGGCCTCGGCGGCTATCTCATCAAACCGATTCGCCGCACAGATCTACTCCAATCAATCCGAATCGCTCTGAGCCGGAGAAAGGGAATCCCCCTGCCGGCGACGCCCACTGAGACCATGAAAATATCGTTGAGTGGTTCAGACAGGCCCTTTCAAGTCCTTCTCGTCGAGGATTCACCTGACAATCAACTCTTGATTCGATCCTACTTGAAGAAGACCGACTATCTCCTTGACGTCGCAGACCATGGCGGGATTGCCGTCGAGAAAGTCAAGACCACCCATTACGATCTGATCTTGATGGACATCCAGATGCCCGTGATGGATGGCTATACGGCGACCATGGCGATCCGAGCATGGGAACGAGATCACGACCTCCCCGCAACACCGATTATTGCCCTGACGGCATTGGCTCTACGGGAAGAAGGGACTCGGATTCTTGAGGCTGGGTGCAACACGCATGTTACCAAACCCGTGAAGAAATCGACGCTGCTCGAAATCCTTCATGCCTATAAGGAGCACGCCACTTCATGATACCTCCTCAATCATCTGCCCCTCGCACACCGATACCTGTAGAAATCAGTCGTGATCTTGAAGATATTGCGCCGATCTTCCTGGGAAATAAGAGGAAGGATTTGCAGACCCTTCGTATCGCAGTGGGTGCTCAAGACTTCGCAACACTTCAGACACTGGGCCACCGCATGAAAGGTGATGGCGGAGGATATGGATTTGATCACATTTCAGAAATCGGTGCGAGGCTAGAGCATGCGGCAAAACAGCACGATCTGCCCACCATCGAACTCTGTATCGTTGAGCTGGAAGACTTTCTCAATCGAGTTACCGTGCTCTATCGTTGAGCATCCTATCCATTCTCTGCAGTCCTTCATTCCAGCAACACCTGAGATCGGAGAAGGGTTTACGGTCAGGCCTGTCCATTTTGTGGATTACACGCGTGTCGGAAAGATACCAGCTCCGAACGAGGCATACCTCAGATGACTGAGAAAGGTACTGGTAGAGTCTCGACCACAGGTTGTGTATAATGCCGATCACGGGAAGCGCGATTCACTCTTCCTCCCCGTTCTTCGACCGCGGCAACAAGCCTGTACGATTATGTGCGGCAAACCCTGCGGGATTCACGAGTCGCGCCATCCCAACATCCCAAGCGTGGGGGGCTAGCTCAGTTGGGAGAGCACTACGTTCGCAACGTAGGGGTCGGGGGTTCAACTCCCCTGCCCTCCACCAAATTTATTTTTACCAGTAGCAAGGCCGGTACAGTCCCTCATAATCACCGGAAACTTCAGCCGTCAGAAACCGTTCTTGTCCATCAGCCGTCGGGTGCAGATAGATCTGCTCACCCATCAAAATCCGCAGGTCACTCCGCACCTTATCAACGTTGCGCTGGGTCACAGTAGCCAGTGTAGTGCTCCCCTAAAATCAAGCCACCTGGGTTGATTGTTGCGCGCGATATTGGACCGGACTCCAATACCCAAGGGCGCTATGAGGCCGTTCCTCGTTGTACCAGTGAACCCAGTCCCGAATGATCCGCCGCGCCTCCTCAAACGTCTGGAACGTGTGCTGCCAGACACACTCGTCTTTCAAACTTCGAAAGAACCGCTCAATCATCCCATTCTGCTCAAGCGTATAGGGCGTGATGAACTCCTGCTGGAGCCGATCGTCTCGACAGGCCTGACGAAACCGGCGACTCTGGAAAATCAGCCCGTTATCACTGCGTAAGACTAGCGCGTTCGCAGGTCGGAGCGTCCAGAAGTGTTGGAGACAAGCCGCTTCGACGGCGCGCTCGGCTTCCTTCGCCCGACTCCGTAACGCGAACTCGTAACCCACGATTTCCCGATCATGGCAATCAATCACGGCGACGAGATGGCCCCAGCCGTCTTGCCCACATGGAATATGCGTCACGTCCATCGCCCACCGTTCATTACTGCGGCTGGCTTGGCTAATCCAGCCCTGTGCACGCGGCCGCGGGGTACACGACCGCTGATGCACCAACCACTTCTTCTGCCGGAGTACTCGATACACGGCTTTCTTGTTTACGCGATGGAGCGTCTGGCCACGCAGCACGGCCCACAGCTGCCGATAGCCGAACGTGGAATGTTGCTGAATCAATTGCCTGAGTGGCTCGGCCCACGGTGGGTCCACGGCCACAGGACGTCGACGACGTACTGGGGCGCGATGCAGCCGGGCCCGTCCGACGGCCAATACGCGGCAACTCCGCCGTTCCGAGACACCCGACAGCGGGGCTCTCACGCGTCGGATGTCTTCCGGTCCAAATGGTAGGGCTTCAACGCCTCTCGTAAAATATCGTTGTCCAGGACCCGATCCCCGATCTTTTGTTTCAATTTCTTGATCTGCTCGTCCTTGACCGCATCTTCGTCCTTCTGCCGTGTACGCAGTGCATTCTCAGCCACCGTCAGCCCATGCAGCCGGGCCGCCTCCGCCACCGAAGTCTCCCCCTTCAGAAGACTCACGACCAGCGTCACACGTCGTTTGGCCGTCCATCGCTCAATCGGTTCCGCTGATTCCGCTGCCATCACCACCTCCTTGGTCCACATCAGGACCATGTCTTGACGGTGGTCTCAATTTCAAGGGGAGCAGAATAGTTTGGAATACAAGCCAAGATAGGCTTATGGATTGATCCTAGGCCAGTCCCCCCCATGGGAGTATCGGAAGGCTGCAGCTAAGCCCAAAAGACCTCTCGCCCATCCGGCCCTGACTTAACCAACTCACAGGGCCGTTTCTCTACTGGCATCATCGGCAAGCGACGCAAACTACGACCTTTTGACTGTCGCATTTGTCTACAGAATCTCCCTAGCGAAATGACCATTCATACCCCACCAGCCTTGCACGCTCTGCAGACATCATAAATATTCCTGCATATCTCGTTGATAGAGGAGTGTCTCACCCCACTGAGCGTCGATCATCCCAGCGGGCACGATCCCTGCTCTTTAACGCATGGGATGTGAAGAACGACGCAATGCCGTGTTGTAGCTCTGGCGTAAAGGTGTGTAGGCAATGAGCGTTTGCAATTTGAGAACCGAAGGCCGTTTGCTATCAACAGGCTGATGTCAGGGAAGAGGAAGGGCCCTCCTTGTTTTCAACTATGCCATTATCCACCAGTTGTACGTAGAACTTGAAGCCACCATTTTCAAAGGGGAGAAAGGAGACACAACAATGAAAACACTTGCACTGTCAATCTTATTAGGCGCTCTCTTTATAGCGCCAGCTACCTACGCACATAGGGATGAGGGTAATGCAAAGTGGGAACTACCGGGAGACGTACTGGGTACTTTAAATCAAATTTCATTCAAGCAGGGGGCCGATGACGTTTGGTATTTTATGGAGAGTCATACCATTGCACACAACCCGAGCACGTATAGATTCATTCCTGAATATGATGCCCCGGCGATTTTCTTGGGTGGCGGTTTTACGCCAGCAGGGTTTTCCTGTTGGCACTCACCAAGCATACTCCCAGATGTGTGTGTTAATTTCAATAGCACTCCAGTAACCCTAGAAAACTTTAATGTCCCGCCAGGGTCTGTTTATATGCACCCTGGCGAGGATAGATTCTCGATTGTGGCCTGGAAAAGTCCAATAACTGGCAATGTCAAGATCCATGGCTTATTTGCTGACATAGACGCTAATTGCGGCAACGGTGTTACTGCAACTATCGATAAAGGGTCTGCTACGCTACTAACTTTAGTTGTTGAGAACGGCACCACGCAGAATTTCTCTCTGAAACATATTCATGTTCATAAAGGTGAGGTCTTATACTTTATCGTAGACCCAAGAGGGGAATTTAGCTGCGATAGTACACGCCTAGAGGTAACTATCACGTCTACAGGTTTGTACTGAGGGGGCCCCAGTTGTTTGGACCGCATGCCCTCATTCTAATCAAGGGGCAGATCCATCCAAACAGTGGCGTGTAAACATGAGCATGAGAAGGAGCATAAGGAGCATGAGCAGAAGCAGAAGGGTTAGCTGACACCACAGAAATGCAAGCGGCAGGGTATCGTAGGGCGGGAATTGTGCTTGAGGATAAGCCGGTCCCGCCCTGGGATTCACGGAAGGCTGCAGCTAAGCCCAAAAGAACCCTCGCCCATCCGGCCCTGACTTAACCAACCCACAGGACCCTATCAATATTGGAGTGATCGACAATCAAAGTAGCCACCGTTACCACCGGTCTGATTGTCGAGGTTATGGGCAAAAGCCCCAAAGAACCGCGTGGAATTTGCTAATACAATTGAGGCAGAAGCCGCAGGCTACCGACGAGCAGGAAACTGCCCGTGATGGAGCTGCAAAGCTGACAGAGATTCCTTCTCTCGCATACTCAGCCAGTGCCTCCACCAAAAATATTTGCAGTGCTGTTAACCGCAGCTAAACTGGTCAACCCCAGTCATTCCCGCTCAAATAGTTTCCCGACAGACTAAATCTCCCTCAGTCCTGAAAAGCGTGGTGTCTTCATGCCCGGCTTAGGAGGCTAACCGCTTATAAAGCTTTGAGGCGGGCTTGGATGTAGTCGTTGAGTCTTGCTTGAGATGTCTTATCGATCACCACCGTTTCGACGCCGCATTCTCCGCCATGGACCCAACGAACCTTCCCCTCTGCCACCGACACCCATTGTTTGGTCGGAAGTCGGACCCTGAGAGCGCACACCTCCCCCTGTTCTAATGGTAAAGACCCTGATATGCGCCATCCAAGGGAAGACAGATTCGTGACGGACCCATAGCCGATCCCATTCCCTCGTTCATACTTCACGAGGCTGAAAACCGGAAAGCGGTAGTGATAACGGAGAGCAAAGGGCATAGCGTAAAAACCCAGCAATCGGAATAAAAGATATTGTAGGAGGGGAGCTATTCAAGGTGCAAGGCATTGAGACTGCGATTCAAGACATGAACCTCTATATTTTTGGTATCCTAACTACTAACTCCTCCATTCGCAGTGGTCCGTGCGCCCATGATGCTCAACATGAATCAGGAAGTCGCGGTAAAACGAGCGGTACGCTACAACACAAGTGTGGGAGTCTTGCTTCAGATGCAGGGAAAGGCTGCACTGCTCAGCACACAGGCCGTCTCTGATAATCAGTGGGCATGTCGATTGGAGAGAAATCGATGGGAACGAGAGCGCCTCCCTTGATACAGACAGTGCTCCCGTCTGACAATTCACGAACGGTACTGATTTCGCCCAATCATACTGCGCTGACAATCACCTCGCCGTCTGGCTTGGCACTGTCGATGAACACTCGTCGCCCATCCACTCCTAACCGACCCTCCGCGAAGAGTTGCACGGCGCGTGGATAGATCTTGTGTTCCTGCACAAGGATTCTGGCGGCGAGGGCTTCTGGAGTATCAGCGTCAAGAATCGGCACGGCTGCTTGAATGATGATCGGCCCTTCATCTACCCCTTCCGTGACGAAATGCACCGTACAGCCCGCCAACTTGCAACCCCAATCGATGGCTTTCTTCTGCACCTCCAATCCCGGGAAGGCCGGCAACAAAGAGGGATGAATATTCATCATCCGATTCGCATAGGCATTGACCAATACCGTCGTGACGATTTTCATGTAGCCCGCGAGCAAGACCAGTTCAGTTTCGTGCTGTTGAAGCACCTCCAATAACGATCGGTCGTATGCCTCACGACTATCGGGACGTCCGGCAAAGGGTTTGGGATCGACAAAGAGGTCTTTGATTCCGTGTTTCCGAGCCCGCTCCAGTGCAACTGCCTCTTTCTTATTGCTGATGACGGCTACGATCCGAGCCTGTACCTGCCCCGCTTCGATTGCATCGATCAACGCTTGCAGATTAGAACCTCGACCAGATGCCAGAACCGCCACACGCAATGGGGTCGTTCGGCTAATCGACATACTCGACCTCCGGTTCCTCCCCGGTAGAAGACAGGATTTCGCCGATCTGCCAGCCTCGATCTCCCAGTACCGCCGCACGCGCCAGTACACCGGACACTGATTCAGGTGGAACGACAAGAATCAGCCCGACGCCCATATTGAACACCCGGTACATCTCTTCACGGTCGATCCGTCCCAATCGGCTCATCACACCGAAAATCGATGGAACCGACCAAGCCGTACGCGTAATCCTCGCCCGCACACCCTGTGGAAATACACGTGGCAAATTTTCAGTAATCCCTCCTCCGGTAACGTGTGCGATCCCTTTGATTGGGAAATCCTGGATAAGAGACTGAATCTGCTTCGCATAGATTCTAGTCGGCGCAAGCAGGACCTCACCCAGTGGGCGATCAAGTTCAGGCACTCGATCGGCTGGCGACAATTTCGCTTGATCGAACAAGACTCGGCGCGCCAATGAGTACCCATTACTGTGCAGCCCGGTGGACGCCAGTCCGATAATGGCATCGCCAGGCCTGATCGTTTTGCCATCGACGATTTTTGACTTTTCAACGACGCCCACCGCAAATCCGGCCAAGTCATATTCCCCATCAGGATAAAAGGACGGCATTTCGGCGGTTTCACCGCCGATCAATGCACAACCAGCTTGGCGGCAACCGTCGGCGATACCGGCGACCACCTCTTGAGCCTTCGAGACGGATAACTTCCCGGTCGCAAAATAGTCCAAAAAAAACAGCGGTTCTGCTCCGCTCACCGCAATATCATTCGCACACATAGCGACCAAATCGATGCCGACGGTGTCGTGCTTGTCCATCATAAAGGCGATCTTTAGTTTGGTCCCAACTCCATCCGTTCCGGAGACCAGGACCGGCTCCTTGTATTGACCCGCTTGCAGGCCGAAGAGGCCACCGAATCCTCCTAAATCGGTGAGGACCTCAGGACGGAACGTTGATCGAACGAGCGGCTTGATCCGATCCACGAATTCATCACCTGCATCAATATCCACACCAGCATCGCGATAGGTTGTCATAATTAGGCCGTCACATCGTTTACGGTAATTTACAGCAGCGACTAAGAGCCGCATCTTATCGGAGGGTATCGGAGAGGTCAACGCATGGGAACGACGTGAACTTCCGCGGTTCGTCTGTGAGTACACTCACATGTCGATTACAGGATTCTCTAACAGATGGGTCATGAACTTCCCTACCCTTCGGGCCGCATTTCCACATCCAACAGCTTAATCTTTCGGTGAAGATGACTTCGTTCGATCTTGAGATCGTCCGCCGTCCGTGAAATATTCCAATGGTGTTCTCGCAACTTTCGGCTGATGTAATCCTTTTCAAAAGCGTTCCGGGCATCGCGAAGCGAGTCATAAGATTTGTTCAGAAGCAGCGGTGCAGCAGAGGGACTTGCTGAAACAGCGCCCGTCGTCCGCCCCTGTAATGAGAGCGTGGCCTGTGCGGCTTCAATCGTAAAGCCCGGCACCATGATCATAAGCCGCTCGATCAAATTCCGAAGTTCCCGGATATTCCCTGGCCAATCGTATTGCTGAAACACGCCCATCGCCTCCAGAGAGACATCCTTCATCCGCAGACCTTGCTCTTCAGCATGCAGCTTCATGAAATGTTGGACGAGCGCCGGAATATCTTCCCGCCGCTCTCGCAATGGTGGGACCACGATTGGGACCACATTGAGGCGGTAGTATAAATCTTCTCGAAATTGCCCCTTACCAATTTCCTTCTCTAAGTCCTTATTAGAAGCCGCCAATACTCGCACGTCCACCTTCATCAATTTCGTTCCACCGACACGCGTAAACTGTTGCTCCTGCAAGGCTCGTAACACTTTGGCCTGCGTACTGAGACTCATGTCCCCGATCTCATCGAGAAACAGAGTCCCGCCGTTGGCCTGTTCGAACTGTCCTCGTTTCATGGAGATGGCACCTGTGAAGGAACCTTTCTCATGGCCGAACAACTCACTCTCGATCAAGGTCTCAGGAATGGCAGCGCAATTCACCGCCACAAACGGATGCTCCGATCTCGTGCTATGGAGATGAATCGCTCTGGCGACGAGCTCCTTTCCTGTTCCATTCTCTCCCCCGATCAAGACTCGACTGTTCGTCGGGCCAGCCGTTTCAATGAGTTCTCGTAGCCGTTGCATCACCGGAGACTGTCCGACCAGCTCAAATTTCCGCTCGACCTTACTCCGTAACGCCCGGTTCTCCTGAGCCAATCGATATTGCTCCAACGCCTGTTTCACACGAAACGTCACATTTTCGAGTGACAGCGGCTTTTCGATATAATCATACGCTCCCAGCTTAATCGCCTTCACCGCCGTCTCGATGGAACCATGGCCTGAAATCATCATCACCTGAGTGGTCGGAACAAATTCCTTCACTCGGCGCAAGGTTTCCAGACCATCCATCTCAGGCATCCAAATATCCAAAATCATGAGGTCCGGGGGATCCGTGCCATAGATTTTCAGCGCCTCAAGTCCAGTGCCTGCGACAGCAACCTCATAGCCTTCGTCCTCCAGAATACTTCTCAGAGACGTTCGAATAGCCTCCTCATCATCTACGATCAGAATCGATGCTGACATCTACCTCCTCCAAGAAACATCGACAATCGGCCGGCAACCATTCCCTATTTCAGCTGTCGGCTGTCGTATGACCCATCACGCATCTTGCTACACCGGAAGATCAAACTTAAACACAGCGCCTCTTGGCTGATTGTTACCGACCTGGATCTGCCCCTCATGATCGGTGATGATTCGACGAACAATCGCCAATCCCAATCCAGTTCCCGTTTTCTTGCGAGTAAAATATGGCACAAACAGCTTGTCATGATCCTCGGGCGCAATACCCGGGCCTTCGTCCGCAACAGCAACCACCGCACGTCTGCGCTTGGTGTCGTATCGTGTGCCGACCCACAGTCTGCCTCGCTGGTTCATGGCTTGAACGGCATTGTCAAACAGATTCACGAACACCCGCCGCAACTGTTCACGATCAAAGTTGATAGGCGGCAATGCGTCATCTAACTCGATGACGAACTCGATGTCTTTCTGTGCCTCACGATACAACGTCACGACATCGCGAAGCACGTCGTGCAACGATTGCCGAGTCATTTGTGGCGCGGGGAGACGGGCGAATTTCGAAAACTCGTCCAACATCTGCTTGAGACTGCCGACTTCGTTGATGATGACATTCGTGGCATCATCAAAGACTCGGTCGAGATCAGGAGATTTCTCGAAGAACTTCTTGCGCAACCGCTGGGCAGACAATTGAATCGGCGTGAGCGGATTCTTGATTTCATGCGCGACTCGCTTGGCCACCTCCTGCCAGGCAGCAACTTTCTGCGCCTTGATCAACTCCGTCAGATCTTCGAAAACCAACACAAATCCCAGGTCTTTGCTGGCCTCATCCCGCATGCGAGAACCTTTTAAACCGATCGTGAGCAACTTACCCTGGATATCCAGTTGACCCTCCAAATCAAAGTCATCGCGCTCATCGCTCAACATACGGTCATAGGCCGTCTGAAACAAGTCCAGGGCGAACTCCTTGAAGACCTCGTTGGCCGGTCGCCCTCTCAACTGATCCCCAGCGAGTCCCAGGATGCGCTCAGCCGAGGGATTGAACGTGGTAATGATCCCATTACGATCGATCGACAAAAGGCCGGCGGCGATCGTATCGACCACGGTTTCAATGTAGGCACGGCGGCGATCCAGCTCAACGTTGGTATTGCGCAGCGTCAGGTTGGTCTCCTCCAATTTGGACTTACTCCCCTGGAGATCCTGTGTCATGCGATTGAACGACGCGATTAATGTCCCGATTTCATCGGTGGCCTTCGCATCAATCTGAACGCTGAGATCCCCATGAGCCACTGCCTCAGTGGCCTCCGCCAAGCGCTGGATCGGAACAGTGATGCCACGGGCCACATAAAACCCGAACCATGTGGCGCTGAAGAGAATCAAGACCGTCACCACTGCCACAAACAGGTAGGCCCCGGCTTTGATCGGATTCTTCATCGCTTTGATCTGTTTATATTCCGTGTATTGTCGACCGATTCCCTCCATCTTGGTCAGGAGCGACTCTGGAACATACGTTTCAACCACTACGACCCCTTCGATCTCCCCGCGTCGGCTCGCGGACGCCACTGGAATGGCCGCGCGAACCAACCTCCCGGTTTGCGCCTCCTGGACCGAGGTAAACTCTTGCTTGCCGTTAATCACTTGCAAGACCAATTGACTAATCGGTAAATCCAACACTCCGGGTGGAAGCTCGACATCCAACGCTTTGGTCAGGGTCTCCATTTTGTTCGAGAAGACCTCGATCCCTGCCACCCCGTATTCCATGCGTTTTCTCGCCATGGCAGCGATCAAGAGATCCCGCTGGACCGGAATCAATAAATCTTCTCGAAACAATTCTTGGGAAATCGCCCTGGCACTGTTCACGGCCAGCGCCACATGCCCCGCATGCTGCATCCGAGCGACTTCATAGGAATCTTTCATGACCTTTTCGATATGTTCACTGAACCAGACATCGACGGCTTTGTTGACCAATCCGCTCGCCACTAACGCCAGCAGCAAGGTCGGAATCAGGGAAAACCCGATAAACGCCGCGATCAATTTCGTTCGAAATCCTGACCCGACAAGCCGATGTCGGCGTTCAAAGTAGGCTTTGATCAAATTTCTTGAGAGGAGGAGAACCAGTACCACCAGCCCGATCAAGTCCAAATTCAGCAGGAGCAGCACCAGTGCGTAGCTGGTTGTGGGGAGGAATGAACCGGTTTCCTCACTACCCGGGGCAACCACCTGTGAGTAATAGAAGGTCAGAGCGACACAGGGGATCAGCAGAATGAGAACGATCCAGACCGGACGGAGGTGGGGTGGTTTTTGGTCGAATTTCCGTGAGTGGTCGGGCAAGGACCGATGTATGCTCCGACTAAATACGATGGGTTGAACTTCGTCGATATCTCCGGACGCTCGTCTGAATGTCCCGCTCGGATGGTTCGGCTCAGGCATGCACGTGTCCTCTGGGCACCCTCACGACAGGGCAACAAGCTTGGGTATCACTATAGCCGACATACCGGGCAGTCTCAAAGCCTACCGCACAAACAGCAGTGCCCGGAAACCGAGCAAGACAGCAAACCGTAAAGATGGGAGACTACTTCGGCGAAGCAAGCGTGACATACTTCATACGAAGGGCATAGAGCATGTCGCGCAGAACCGTCTGTTCGTCAGAGGTCAGATTGCCTTTGGTCTTGTCTTCCAGGACGGACAAGAGATCGATGATTTCTTTCGCTTGCGGCAAGTTCACGGGCATTGAGGGTTGTTGAGGATCGAGCTGCTCGCCCATGAGCATGAGCGACGAGGAACCGAGGGAGATGACGAAGGACGAAAAGGTCACCGGAGGGGCAGGGACCGATTGAGAGGATTCCGGCTGAGGCGTTCCCACTGATGTCGAAGTATGAGCGGTCGAAGGCGTCACTGGAGGGGCTTCAGTTCCTCCACTGGCTCTCCGATCCCGAATGACAAACCCCTGCTCTTCCGCCATTATAGTCCTACTCCCACTCAACGCAAAGAATGCGTCGGTACCCTACCATAGGAACTGGTTGGTCGCAAGCCATGAACGAGATTGAAGAAACGGTCTCCCTCGGTATAGAGTGGCGACAATCCGGAGCAGGCCAGAGGAGCATCGTGACAGGAGATGTCAACACGTTTTGATAAAGTGGTCGAGGTGATGGCAACTCTACGCGCGGAACAGGGATGCCCGTGGGACCGCAAACAGACCCATGAGTCCCTGAAACCCTACCTCCTTGAAGAAACCTACGAAGTCCTGGAGACCATTGATCAACGAGACCCACGGAAACTTCAGGAAGAACTCGGAGACGTCCTCCTCCAGGTTCTCTTTCACAGCCAGATTGCAACTGAGTCTCACACATTCTCCATCGAAGATGTGCTGGAAACACTCGCCACAAAGCTGATTCGTCGACATCCACATGTCTTCACGCCACACAGCGAGCAGGAACGGGTATCAAGCAGCGAACAGGTCTTGACTCAATGGGAAGACATTAAGCGCACAGAACGCACGGCCGACGGCAAAACCCAATCGGCGCTTGAGGGAGTCCCCAAGACCTTGCCCGCGTTACTGCGCGCCTATCAAGTTCAAGCACGAGCAGCTCGGGTCGGCTTTGATTGGCCGCACAATGCCGCAGGACTCGAACAGGTCTTTTCGAAAATCACTGAAGAAATGGCGGAACTGCATGACGCACAAACTCAGCACCAAGCCTCATCAGATTCTTCAGCCACTGAATCCAGCAGATACAAACAGGTTGAAGCCGAATTGGGAGACGTTTTATTCTCCCTCGTCAATCTGGCACGCTTTCTCAACGTGAACCCGGAGGAAGCACTTCGCGGAACGATCAATCGATTTACCGATCGGTTTCATCTCGTGGAAGCACAGGCAGCCGAGCAAGGCAGGTCCTTACCGAACATGACATTGGCTGAAATGGATCTCCTCTGGGAAAAAGCGAAACAGCGCCTGCAACCTGAAACGGCTACCCCGAAGAAGGACATCCATTCATGAGCGACAATCAGGGACCATATCAGGAAGGTAAACGTGCCGGAGCCCACCCGCTTCTCGTGGTGTTTGGGATCTTGATCGGCCTCTGGTTGTTCGTTGCCCTGATCGTCCCCAGCTCGAAAAACAAACAGGCAGCGGGAACCGAAGGCCCTAATGTCTCGGCCATCGAAGATCCTGAAGCCGCCCCCGTCATGTTCAAAGTCCAAGCAACCATCGTCGATATGAACACGATCAGTTTGGTCGTGCCCCAACAAGCCACGGATAGCCAGATCGTCGCACTTCTGAAACGCTTGAAGGAAGCACGTCTCGAGGGTTCTCTCGGCACACAGCTCCCAGCCACGACACCAGGCCACAAGCTGGGTGACCATGCCATTGCCGACATCTTAATCTTTTCGGAGAAGCAATTTGCCGAGGCAGAGACCATCCGCACACTCACACGAGGTGCGCATGCACCTGGTACGTTCTACCCGAATGCCGTTCCCTTCGAAGTGGCCATGGAACAAGTCCGCGGCCACTACCGAATCGACCTGAACGATACCAGCAACCCCGACAACGGCTCGCTGGGATTCGCAGATGAATCCGGCGTGCACTCTAAGCAATACCGCAGAATTTTTTGAGGGAGGGGGGACGGAAACGCCCAGGTATCAAGACAGATTACAGGCCGACGCGTTGCTTCACGTCCTCTCGGATGACTGCCTGTTCGGCCTGAAACCTCCCCTCAAGCTTCGGAAACAGGTGGGCCAACGGCCCCACAAACGGGGCCAGCATCACATCGCGCCGTTCAAGAAAAAACCCTTCTATTTCAGCAATTTGGATCTTCCAGTCGGCAAGGTTCTTCGCCAGGAGATTACTGATCATCAATTGCTGGCCGGGTGAACCGGCCACCTCCCCCAGAAGACGGCCCCTGAACACCTCCAGTTCATGCGGCAGAGAAATCTTCACCCGCACGCCATGCGGCGTCGGCCAGGTCGATCGTTGAACAGCGTAATCGTACGAAAACACCTGCTCTCTCGGCTCACGAAACGGGCCGCTCACACTGATGATAGTGAGGTTACTTTCACTGGACGGCATCGGCACAGCACTCCTGGGATAAGAAGGGCCTGAAAAGGCAGAGAGACTACTATAAGAGCTTGCACTTCGCCTGGACAAGAGGCTATTTTATTATTTTATAGAAGTAATTCAATCTCCCTCTCTGGGACACTGCTGCTTGGGTACACACTCCCAAAGTGGGTGCTTGCCACAACCAGCAGAGGCATGGAGATCGAAGGCATGTTTCAGGTTTCTGATCAGCAAGACGACGGTGGAAAACAACCTCCATCAAATCCGAGCGTAGTCAGTAAAGCCTACCCCGGGCTGGTCTTGGTCCCTCCCAGTGATCGAACGATTTTACGACGTCGGATTGTGCGGGGCGCACTCGTTCTTGTCGCCGTTACCTGGATCGTCTGGACCTTTACAACCCAGCCCCCGGCCTCCGACAACGACACGCCCTGCCAATCCGAAGCCGATCAATCAGCCACGGGAAGTTCCACGGACGAATGTGGTACAGCGGCATCAATCCCAGACGCCGAAGCGCGTCCAAGCGACCGTAGCCTGACACAGTCTTCATCGGTTGCAACCCCGGTTGAAGCGTCACCGCTACCAACCATCGCGCAGCCAGATCGGGAACAGCCTCAGACTCCGCCCATGGTGGAGCACCCGACACCGGCACATACTGCACCGACCGAACTTCGCACAGAGCCACAGGTCAGAAACTCAGACCACGAGAAACCAGCAGTCGCTCGGCTGCAGGAAAAGCCGATCGTGACTCAGGAGAGTGATATACACCTTGCCGAACAAGGCGACCCCTTTGCGCAATATCGCCTTGGACGCCGCGTTGCGCAGCAGGAGGGCCGACAGGCACCAGAATCCGTCAGTTGGTATAAGAAAGCGTTTGTCGGATTACATCGTCTCGCGGAGGCCGGAAATGGCCAAGCCATGTATGTCCTTGGCGTGATGTACGCCTATGGACGCGGGGTCGAACGAGATATCAGCCAAGCAAGGCGCTGGCTGACCCGAGCCGTTGATCAGAAGGTAACAGCAGCTCAACCAGTCCTCACGAGCCTTCCATTACCAGCTCGGCAAACTCCGAATCTACAGATTCACGCCGCTGAATCGGCAAAACCCCGCAAGCAACAGAACTGATGCCAGTCAGGTGCGCTCCACCCTGACGTTGCACCAACCAAGAGGATCTCTTACAATACCGCCGTGACTACGGATAGCACCATCCGCATCAAAAGCAAGACGCCCGCTCCGTATCAACTCATCCATATCGAAACAGACACCCACGACACAAAGACCTTCCGGTTTCAGCTACCTGCCGATACCACGCTCGACATGCTGCCCGGTGACTTTCTCTACGTCCATGCGACGATCAACGACAAGCTTATCAAGCGGGCCTACACACCCTCCTCGCTGCCCGGCACAACGGGATCGTTCGACCTGACGGTCAAACGATATGAAACTGGTTCCATTTCAAAGTACTTACACGATCAGAAGATCGGCGACACGGTGCTGATGAGTGGACCGAATACCGGTGGGCATTGGGTCGACGGCATGGCCAAACGAGTGGGGTTCGTGGCTGGAGGCACCGGCATCACCCCGATGGTCTCCATCATTCGTTGGATTCTGACCAAGAAAATTGATGCCGAGCTATCTTTGATCTTTGCCAATAAAACCGAGCAAGACATTATTTTCCGGCAGGAGTGGGACCGATACGTCCTGGACTATCCGAACTTCCACTGCCACTATCTGCTCGAACAGCCGCCTGCGGGATGGACCGGCAACACTGGCCGAATCACACCGGACCTTTTGCACCAATACCTCCCCTCACCAGACCCTGACGCCTGCGTGTTCCTCTGCGGTCCCCCACCAATGGTTGATTCCTTGGAAGCCACGCTCAAAACACTCGGCTATCCCGAACAAGCCATCATCCTCCCCTAGCGCGGCGACAGTTTATCCATTTCACTCAAGCACGGTTCCTCATCCTATCCCCTTGCGGTAGGGCGTTTGCCCCAACAGGACTTTTACTATTCACGGCCAGGATGGATTTTCCCCAAGAGATCCCGCACCACCTGCTCCGCCGCGACGGCTCCATCACGAATGCAGTCCGGAATACCGACTCCTCGATAGGCAGCCCCGGTCAGAACCAGTCCTGGATAGCGGCTGAGTGCCGCATCCAATTGTACCAACCGATCCAAATGGCCGATTGTGTATTGCGGCATAGCCTTCCACCACCGATTCACTTCGGTATAAACTGGTTCAGCTTTGATGCCACATATATTCACCAGCTCTTCCCTGACGGTTGCAACCAGTGCCTGGTCCTCTAGTTGAAGAATGTCTTCTCGCCCGACACCACCCACATAGCAGCGTACGAGTAACTGATCAGAGGGAGCGCGATGAGGCCACTTGAGCGACGTCCAAGTTGCAGCAATCAAATGTCGCTGCTCCCGTCTCGGAATGATAAACCCAAACCCGTCAATGGCACTCGTAAGAGTTCGTGGGAATGCCATCGCAATGGTGGCGGTCGAAGCATAGGGAATAAGATCCAGCAGTCCACCGGCTATGGGCGTCAACGGACGCAACAGGTCCGCAGAAACATAGGCCGGTGTGGCTAAGACCACACTTTCGGCGGAAAGTGCGGAGCCATCCTGCAGAATGAGGTCATACATCCAGCGACCCGGTTCGTGCGACCTCACTCTGAGCGCGTCGACTCGAACTCCTGCACGGAGCTCCACGCCCTGTTGCATTAACCGCGTTGTGAGCGCACTCACCAGCTCACTGAGACCATTCTTGAGGCTGACAAACATCGTCCGTCGTGGTTGGGAAGACGCACTGGATGAGGCTGATTTCTTGGCCGCCATCATGCCGCGAATAATGCTGCCATGCCGCTGCTCGAGCTCAAAAAACCGTGGAAACGTCGCCCGTAGACTCATCTGCTCGGCATCACCCGCATAAATCCCCGCCATCAACGGCTCTAACACCCGCTCATACGCCTGAACTCCAAATCGACGACGGAGGAACGCAGCCAAGGACTCATCATCTCTTGGAGAACCGGGAGGAACTGCGAATTCAAGACCCATCCTCGCCAGCCCCGACCAGCTGAGTAATCCGCTATGGAGGAACGACCCCAATTGCTTCGGAACAAACGAGAGGAGTCCCTCGGGTAAATCCTGCAGCTGTCCGCGGTGGAGAACACAGGCCTTCTTTCCTGTTTCGTTGGTATTGATCAGCTGGTCGGCAAGCCCCAGTTTCATGCAAAGATCGAGACCGGCCTGTTTTTGAGAAAGAAACGAATCCGGTCCGGCTTCAGTCACGATGTCACCGATCCGATGCGTGACGATTTTCCCTCCCCAGGATGGGTCGGACTCAAGAATGGTGCAGCGGAGAGGAAGGCCTGCTTGGGCAGCTTGTTCTTGCAACGCAAATGCGGTCGCGAGACCGGATATCCCACCACCGACAATAACGACTGTACGCGATCGAGTCACGACGGAAGACAGGGAGTGGATTCGTGTGCAGCCAAGACGTCTCGTAACGTCTCAAGTATCGCGGCAGAATCGTTCAACATCGGCATGCGCTCCAGCTGCAGCCCCTTGCTCACAGCCAATTGCTTGAGCTCAATGTCGATGTCAAACAGCGTTTCCACGTGGTCACAGATAAAACCGATGGGCGCCACCAACACGTGGCGATGCCCGGCCTGCTGGATGACCTCCAACATGGCTTCGACCGTCGGCCCAAGCCATGGCTCATTGGAGCGTCCCTGACTTTGATAGGCGAAATACGTCCGTTGGTTACCTAAGGCGTTGGTGACCGCCTCGACCGTTCCCTTCACCTCATCCGGATAGGGATCCTTCATCGCCACAATTCGTTCAGGCAAACTATGCGCGGTGAACAACACCGGCACCGTTGCACGCACATCGGCAGGAAATGTCTGAAGCCCAAGCCGAATATTCTCCACAATCGCAGTGATCAGCCGAGGATGCCGGTTCCAACTCCCGACGTAGGTCACGGGTGTGTGGTCCTCTAACCCGGTACGAGCCTCCTCCACTTTCTTTCGATAGGCTCCGGTACTCAGAGAGGATTGTTGCGGGGCCATACAGACTCCGATGACCTGTTCCGGTAAATCTTTTAGCAGCTCAGCATAGGTCTCTTTAATAAAGGGATGCCAATGCCGCAACCCAACGTACACTCGGTATCGACCGTCACCACACTCATTCAGTTGCCGTTCCAGTTTTTTTGCAACCTCTTGCGTGATCCCGACAGCCGGCGACTTTCCACCGGTGGCACGGTACCGTTCGCGAATTTCTTCGACCAGTTCGGGAGGAGTCGGTCGCCCTCCTCGCACATCGAGCAAAAAGGGCTCGACATTTTCCAGACAATCGGGCCCGCCCATCGCCATCAGAAGCACAGCCGTATGTCGTCGTGATTCAGACATTGATCAGCGCCAATAGCTGATGGCTTCTAGTAGATAGTGAAACAACGAGCGCCACGGACCGGATGTCGCTCCTACCGCCAGCCATTTGCCATATGCTCTTCATTCTATCGTTGGCTGAGCTTGTGGACCATATCGATCGTTGCAGCCACGTGATCAACCGGTGTCGTCGGCAGAATACCGTGACCAAGATTGAAGATATGACCAAGACGTCCACCCGCACGTCGCAAGATGTCGTCGACGCGACGTTCAATTTCGTGGAGTGGCGCAAAGAGAGCAAGCGGATCAAGATTGCCTTGTACGGCACGATCATGCCCAATCATGGTCCAGGCTTCATCCAGATGAACACGCCAGTCGACCCCGATCACGTCCCCGCCCGCCTCACGCATCTGACATAGGATCGCGGTCGTCCCGGTGCCGAAATGAATCATCGGCACCCCTTCATGCTTAAGTCCCTCGAAGATCCGTTGGACATGCGGCATCACATATTCGACATAGTCGCCGGCAGACAGGCACCCGACCCAACTGTCGAACAGCTGAATGGCCTGCGCCCCCGCCTTGATCTGTCGACGAAGATACCCCGTCAGCACACGTGCGAACTTGTCCATGAGCCGATGCCAGGCCGTGGGATCGCTATACATCATCTGTTTGGTATTCAGATAATTACGCGAGCCGCTACCTTCGATGGCATAACTCGCCAACGTGAACGGCGCGCCGGCAAATCCAATGAGCGGCACCCGCCCGTCCAGGGCACGCCGTGTTTGCCTGATGGCCTCCGCCACATAGTTCAGCTCGTCGCCATCGATGACTTTCAGTTGATCCACCGCCGCCCGATCGCGTACCGGATTATGGATCACCGGGCCCTCGCCTGCCGCGAACTCAAGGTTGAGGCCCATCGGCTCCAACGGCAGCAAGATATCAGCAAAGATAATGGCCGCATCCAGAGGGAATCGATCAATGGGCTGAAGTGTGACTTGAGCCGCCAATTCAGGCGTCTTACACATCTCCAAGATCGAATGTTTCGCGCGCAGGGTCCGATACTCGGACATATATCGTCCGGCCTGACGCATAAACCACACAGGGGTACAATCAACTGGCTCTCGACGACATGCTTTTAGAAATCGATCATTCATGGTGGCGGCATTTTAGTGACGCAGGAGGAGTCCTGTCAAACAGCCATAGAAGCCTCGCCGCTCCTGCTTTCGGCAACTTCTGCCACTGGGACAGCCAGCCAACGCTCGTGAGGAACACGATAACCTGCGCGGCCTAGGAAAAAATCAGGTTTTACTTTCCTTAGATTCTCTGTATAATAAAGGACCAACCTAACCGGGACGCTCAATTCGCTTAATTGGGACCACGGCTCCCTGTCTCCCACCACAGTGGCTTTGCCGAATCCCCCGAATCTATGAGGAGAACTGTATGTCCGACGTGCAAGCGTATCCACCAACCAAGGCACAGCAGATCTGGTATTCCTTTCTGCGCTGGTTTGACTCCTGGGCTGGCCTTGAACTGACGAAATCAGACGGACCGCCGAAGGTCGACTGGATTCGTAGCGTTCCATTTATTTTCATGCACTTAATGTGTTTCTGCGCCATCTTAGTCGGAGTAAGCTTCACTGCAGTCGCAGTCGCCATTGCATTCTATTATATTCGCATGTTTGCGATTACCGGGTGGTACCATCGCTACTTCTCGCATCGTACATTTAAAACATCTCGTACCGTCCAGTTTCTCTTTGCCCTCTTAGGCAGCACCTGCACGCAACGTGGTCCCCTATGGTGGGCCGGCCATCATCGCCATCACCATATTGCCTCCGATACACCGGAGGATGTGCACTCTCCTCGGCATGGAGGGTTTCTCTGGTCCCACATGGGCTGGATTATGTCGCAAACGTTTTATGCGCCGCGCTTGAAGAGTATTGCTGATTTCGCCAAGTTTCCGGAGCTGCGGTTTCTCGACCGCTATGATGTCCTTGTGCCAGTCTTAACCGGCGTCGGCATGTTCGGGTTCGGCAAGCTGTTGGAGGCCTATGCGCCTGAACTCGGCACCAACGGCATCCAGATGCTGATCTGGGGGTATTTCATCTCGACCGTCGCACTGTTTCATGGGACCTGCACGATCAATTCGTTGTCACATGTCTATGGTTCACAGCGGTACGAGACCGGCGACGACAGCCGAAACAACTTCTTTCTGGCCTTAATCACCATGGGCGAAGGGTGGCATAACAACCACCACTATTATCCGGCCTCGACCAGGCAAGGATTCTACTGGTGGGAAATTGACATGACCTATTACTGCCTGAAGGGACTTGAGTGGCTGGGATTGATCTGGGATATTCGTGACGTTCCAGAGTATGTCCGTGAGGGGAAAACCAGACAAGATTCAGACCGCAGCGTACTCAAGAAGAAGATCGAAGCCGCCGTCAAATCGGCGGAACTTCCTGCACCGCAACCACAATTGGAACTCACACCTCCTTAAACCCAATCAGATTCAGTCTTCGACCTTGGCTGATCCTCAAACTGATCGGCCAAGGTCTCCCGAATCCGACGGCTCTCCGACTCGATTTCCTTTCGTTCCTCATCGGACATCACCCACGCATCACCGGCACCCAGTTGAAACCGATAGTGGTCTTCGTACAGCGTAAACCACTCGACATACGGATGTGGTTCCAGGTTCGGATGCGGATCGAGTGAAATAAGGTTCACGGTGCCGATCTGAGGATTGGCCATATCACCGATGACTTGCCCCGCCACCTCATCATCTTCAAAACGGCTGTTTCGGAATCGAATCACCTCGCCGGCGATATCAGGCTTAAAATTACCGCGCAAATAGAAATCCACTGGCCCAACAACCGCAAATACGACCTGTCCAACGACCGTCCCGTCGACACGGTTATCAAGAAATCCTTCGCGCACCCACCGTCCATTGCCGAACTTTTGTGCCATATGCCTCCCCGCTCTTTAGGAAACGATCAGCCGCCGAACGCTCCGATAATAACCGCCAACAAGATCAGCGCGCTGCCGATCCAGCCTTGTACATCCAACGTCTCTCCAAGAAAGTACCATGAAAGCCAGGCTGCATAGGCCGGCTCAGATGCAAACAGAAGCGCCACCTGTTGGGCCGGAACCAGTTGCTGGGCCCACATCTGCACGGCAAATGCGAGCGTGGCCAGCACCCCCGTCACAACAAGCCCCGTCAGCAGAACGGGTGTGGGCGAAAACGCGCTGCCCGGAGCATCTTCCCACCACGGGGCAAGGAGAAACAAGAGCGTCATTGCCACCATCTGCCACACAAGGAGCGACGGGGCGTCGACCTGGCGGGTAAATCGTTCAAGACAAATGATATGTCCCGCAAACGCCACGGCACACCCCAGCGTCAGGAGATCACCTCGATTCATGGAGGCGTTGGGTTTGACGAGGAGCCACAACCCGACCACCGCGACCACCGTTGCCAAGACCGCACGCCGGTCGACCCGCAGGAGAATCAACGGCACAAAGACCACATAGAGTGCGGTGAGAAAGGCTGAATTGGACGCAGTCGTGTACGAGAGCCCAACGGTTTGGAGCAGATATCCAAGAAACAGAAATATGGTCGAGAGTGCAGCAGCCTCTAACACTGCACGATCATGATGCAATCGACGGCGACCGACGACAAACCACAAGAGAATGAGCAGGGTGCCGATGAAAAACCGGAGTAACAAGAACGAGAGCGGGGGGATCTGCTCTAATACCGCTTTCGTGGCAGGAAAGGTGGCACCCCAGATGAGGGTGGTCAGTAGGAGGGCCAGTCGCGGCATGAATTCGTAAAGTGCTGAGTCCTGAGTCGTGAGTTCTGAGTAGACAGGCCCAGATTGACAGACTCAGCACTGGGCACCCAGGACCCAGCACTTCGTTCTAGGGTTTGCAGAGTGGACACAGCCGTTGCCGGTTCACTCCAGCCTGTTCCATCGCCCGAGTCGCCCGTTCCTTATCAGGATAATCAAACCATCCGCCTTCCCAAAAGTCGCTGGAGGTGGCGGTCGATGGCACCTCCGAACACCGGTCTCGATGGAGCGTCACACGGTCGATGGCACGGGCAATATGCAACCAGTAGATCATGCTAGCCGGTGAGGGTAAAGGGTGAGTGGCAAGGAGCGTTCACTATCGCGCCTTACTCCTGTCCTTGACCGGTTCACGGGAGGAGCTGCCATTCATCCTTCTCGATGAAGCACTTCACGCCGGTCTGTAGCTTTTTGACATCGTCCTTCTCGAAGAGCCGCATATAGCGCTCGATTCGATCATCCTCATCGATTCGTTCTTCCTGCATCACACCGTTGTTCCCCTTGTACCGTCGAATCAGCACTGGCATCGAAACCCTCCTCCTAGAGCTGGCAGTTAAGCCGCGTAAGTTGTTAGAATGAGCAGAATATCGTAAGCTGATCAGCATCGCTTGCACAAGGGCTGTTTGTCAAGATCTGAACGGCTCCATTGGTTGGAGTAACGACCCCGGCGAACTGCCATCATGATCTTGCGTGAGCGGACTCGACTGAGTTAGTAACACCACGATCCCGCGAATGCTTCGTCCGGGTCCATGTCCCTGACAACCCGGCCGCAGAAGAGAACGCAGGCGAGCCAAGAGAAAGGATGCGATCCTGTGCCACTCTATGAATACCGTTGTGGACAGTGTGAAAAGCAGTTTGAAGTCACTCAGTCCGTCTATGCCAGAGTAGAAGATACTGAGTGTCCCTACTGCCATGCGAAGGAGGCGACGCGCCTTCTCTCGGCCTTTTCATCCAACGTGGTCGGCGCTCGCAAACCCGGGTTTACAGAGAGCAAAGCCACGGCCATGAACCAGGAACGGATGGAGCGATTCGTCAAATTGCCGCCGTTGAACGCAAAACGCAATGTCCCACCTCCAAATATGTCTTCCGAATCCGAGCCCTCTTCGGCAGACCGAACCACGTCCGAGTCGTAAACATGGTAAACCGTCATCTTTTTGTCTGGTTACACCGCAGAAGTCATCAAGCCCCTGGTCGTGGTGGAGAGCGTCCGTGACAGGACGATCATTGATCACTCAGCTGTGCGTGGGCCTGATGCTCATCATCTCCCCTCTCCAGGCATCAGCCCAGGTTGCAGGAACGTTGGTCATCGCCGGCAATGGGCCCGAACAAGCGACCATCGAATCGCTGGCACGGGCCTTCGAAAAAGCCAATCCCCGTGCCTATGTCGATATCCTCTGGGACGAGGACTCCACGCCGGTGCAGTTAGTCCAGACCGGCCAGGCACAGATTGCCGTCACCGGCACGAAGGACGCAACACTGACGGCCTCCCAAATCGGATGGGATGGCCTCGGGATTCTCGTGCACCTGTCGAACTTCACGAAGGAAGTGACAACGCAACAGATCGCTGAGATGTTTTCCGGAAAGGTTCGAGAATGGTCTGAATTGGGTGGCCCCGAAACCAGAGTCCTGCTGATTGACCGTTCTCGCACCCAGAATACCCGTGAGGCGTTTGAGTCCCTCCTCGGGATCACCGGAAAGATTCCTGGCACCGCAAAGGTCATTGGACCGGACGACACGGTCGTCAAGACCGTCGTCGGCACCCTTCCGCCGCTCTCTGCCGTCGCGTATGTGTCACTGAGTACCGGCCTCTCCGCCGTCTCTAACGGGGTGGCCGTCCGTCTGCTGCCGGTCGATAAGATCGAACCGGAGGTGCCAACGGTCCGAGACGGGCGCTATAGTCTGCGACGCCCACTGCTCCTTCTCTCGAAACAAGAAGCGAATCCTCTTGTTGAAACCTTTATCGCATTTGCGCTATCTCCTCCTGGTCAAGCCATTGTTGGAGAACTCTATGTGGCTATGCCGACGAAATAGGTCCACACTCAAGGAGGTCCTTATGACTCCCCCTATCCGATCTTCGTTCCTGATGCTCTCGTTACTCGTGCTGATTGGCTTCCCACTTCGCTCACTTGCAGAGGAGGGAGTGATCGTCGAAGGTGCCGGGTATACTCTGCATGACGCAGAATCAATCAAAGGACATGACGAACAACAACTGGAAAAGGACCCCGTTTGCGATAGCAGCCGAAAGCCAAAAATCTTGCGCGTGGATCCGGACGAGGCCAAGCCCGGGCAAACCATTACGCTCAAGGGTGAGAACTTCGGAACAAGAGACTGTTTCCGAGGCGTGGCGTTCAGTGCAGCAGGACCCACCAAGATCGATTATAAGTTTGTGAACGATACAATATTAGAAGTCACCGTGCCTGACATCCAACCCGGCATGTCATTCATCGATGTCGTGGCCGGCGGCGGCAATGCCCGTTCGAAGGCGTTTTTGGTGCAACCCAAATAACACGCGGCCTCCCCGCCGATCAAAGAGTGTCCGAGACCCTATCCGGGTAATCGATCACTCGGCGGCCTGTTGGCGGACGGCTTTGGCAAGATTGTCGGGTGTCCCGATATCTAGATAGCGGTCGTGCGGAAACGTGACACTCTGTATCCGAAGGCCAGCCTTGAGAGCCTGCTGAAACACCACCCCGACGGCCAAGTCCCCTCCAGGATCATTGGCGGTGTTTGCCAATTGCTCCATCTTGCTTGTGGTCTCATCCGCACGCAGAAACCGATGGAGAAACTCGGAAAAGACCGGGGTCCAGACGGCAAAGCACCAGCCGAACGTGAGCGTCGTCGAAGCGGGCTTCATCACAATCTCACGAATCCATCCCTCGTTATCACAATCCACCATGTCCCAGATTCGAGGATCTTCAATGCAATGCAGACCAAGCACCACATCCGCACCAGTTTGTTCCTGTTGTTCAATGAGTCGCCGATAGGCATCCGGTGGACCAAACAGAATATCGGGGAAGCCGAATGCAATCCGGTACTGAGACACAAAGGGATACGCGCGATCAAGCGTATCGGGAGGCCCAAGCGATCCGGGAATTACGAGATAGGCGAGCGACATCCCGACCCCCACGCCCTCCTGAAAATAGTTCGGAATGTCCCATTTTCCTTCACGGATCACGATGAACGTCTTGGACAGCCCAGCCGTTTTAAATTTTTCCAGCAGATACTGCGACGCCACTTTCGGCCGTGGCATCCCCGTCCTCGGATCGTTCGTGAACCCGACCGGAAACAACTCCTTGCTGCAAGGAAACGGTTGAAGACGCTTGGCCTGTCCAGCAGCGGGAATGAGCCCGACGACTTCCGGCCAGGCGCGAGGCTGCGGATCAGCAAGAGGAGCAGTCATGAGAGCGGCATTATCGCCGGATTCACGTGATGAGTCCAGGAGATGTTGAGTCAGTACGAAAAGATGTCATCTCTCATGTCAGAAAATATATGGGGTACACAGCTGTGAGAAACCATCCTGGTTGGACCAGGACCCATCCGGTTCCGGATCTCTCGACAAGAGAAGGCAGGATCGTGTAGCCTAGAGGTATGGCAATGGATGCCTTTTCTCTCGCGAGCACGTCACGAAAGAGGGTTCCCCCGATGTCATTCTCTTGGTCTCAACAAGCGATCTCTGCCGCATTCCTTGCTGTGAGTGTATGCATCGCCTTCCCGGCTTCGGCCGTGCCACCAGTCAAGGAACGTCTTCCCCTGACAATGAGTGGAGCCGGTTGCAGCGAGAAAGAAGCCGAGATCAACAAGGTCTTGCAGGCCATTCCCGGTGTCATCAGTGTCGATTTCAACCGTGTCCCCAATCATGTGCTTGTGGACATCACCCCCAGCACCGTGAAGTCGGCGGATGTGATCAATCGTGTCAACGAGGCCGCATCCTCCTGGCAGTGCAAGGTTGAATTCATTGAGGGGTGCATTTCGGCTACCATGCCGACGGCTTCAGCCGCCCCACATGAACACGAGTAGTGACCATCCAAATAAGGCCGCCGCAAGCTGCTTCGCGCCTCTACATTCCCGAAGGGGGTTGTGAGGCTGTTGCAGCCAGTCGCGTAAACCCGGAACAACCCGTTATCCCTGCGCCGATTGGTCCGTAGTCGGCATCGTTCGAAACTCTTGAACGAAGTTCCACACTCGTAGGACATCGACGGTCAGTGCTGCGCCATAGGAGGGGCCATAATCTCGCTCAGAGAGGTGGCCCATGCTGTCATTCCACGTTTCGAAGCGCACAGGCCCTGCTGAGGCTGCGAGCGACCACGCGAACTGTTTTTGGCTCTGCCCCATGGTATTCACGAAGATCCCTGAATCCCACATCAGTGCCAATTCGATTTCCCAGGTTGGAATCGTTTCCCCAGTGGCCGTTGTCCGATACTGTCCGATGGCGATTGCCGGCTGAACCAACCCCGCCGTGCTTCTGACGGAGTGGAGCACCCCGCCGTTGCTCTGATAGCTGATCCGCCCCATCGCGGACACCCGAGCATTGATATCGCCCCATTTCTCAGAATGCCACACCGACGGGGTGATTTGTAGTCGACGGATGCCGCCCCGCAGAAACCCTTGTTGGTAGATAGTTCCGACGGAAAAGCCTCCACCGGCAAACATGACCTTTCGATCAAACAGCGACATCCACCGAGTGATGGACCCATCGATCATGACATCGGTTTCCTTCCGAGGGTCCACAGTGGGCACCGACGGCAGTTGGCGCAGTTGATGGACCACTTTGTTCTGGAAGTATTGTGAAGGTTCATCACTGGTGGGGCTGATCCCAGCAGTGAGATTGGTGCTCCAGTTTTTCCACAAGCAACTCGTTCCCGAATAGTCCCAATGTTTCGTCCAGCTGAGTGTGATGAGGTTGAAACCGAGCGTATTGCCTACCGTGGAGTCATATTTATTTCCTATGCCATCAACCGGGGTAAACCGATTGAGCGTCAGTCCCGAGGTGACAGTCGAATATTGATCAGGGAATGCCGTGCTCCCCCAATGCACGGACGGGGCAGGGCTTTCACTCCAGGCAGGAGCGGAGAAGCCTCCGACGAGCAGAAGAACGCCACCGATCACTGTTGCGTTTCGTCGCCCCAACCATGCAGCATCTCCTAAAGCCAACTTCCTCTTCATCGGTACCGATACCCTTTCATAAGACCATCTGACCTTACTACTACCAGGCTAAGCACGAACATGCTCAGGATGTTGAGCTGCCATAAAGTAGCGAATTCTACCTGACTCACCCCGTGGTCGTGACTAAATTTGGCTAAATAGATTGATAACCGATACCGACCAATCCTTCCTCTTGTGCGGCGCATGCTGACTGATTTGTCCCCGCATCTCTCGACAGGCCTCTCGATCCTATGCTAGCTTACGCGCTTGTTTTTCTATACTCATTTCTTTCGACACGAGAGTCCACAGGCACAGACATGTTCAAGAAGATCTTAGTCGCCAATCGCGGTGAAATCGCCATGCGAATCATCCGCGCCTGCCGGGAATTGAACATTGCCACCGCCGCCATTTATTCCGAAGCGGATTCAACCGGTATCTATGTCAAGAAAGCCGACGAGTCGTATCTGGTCGGACCGGGGCCGGTGAAAGGCTTCCTCGATAGCAAGCAGATCGTGGACCTCGCCACGCGCATCGGTGCGGATGCAATCCATCCAGGCTACGGATTTCTCTCGGAGAACGCAGAGTTTGCCGAACTCTGCCAGGCATCCAATATTACATTCATCGGCCCGTCTACCCATGCCATTACTCTGATGGGCAGCAAGGTCAAGGCTCGCGAACTTGCCGAATCAGCAGGCGTGCCGATCGTGCCTGGTACGGACGGTGCCATTACCAACGTCAAAGAAGCGCTGGCCTTCGCCCACAAAGCCGGCTATCCGGTGATGATCAAGGCGAGCGCCGGCGGGGGGGGGCGCGGATTACGGGTGGTCCGGTCCGATGAGGAGCTTCGCGAAAACATGGAAGTCGCGGCACGCGAGGCTCAAGCATCTTTTGGCGACGGCAGCGTGTTTATCGAAAAATATATCGAGCGGCCGCATCACATTGAATTCCAGATTCTGGGAGATCGCCACGGCAACATTATCCATCTCGGAGAACGGGATTGCTCGATCCAGCGACGCCATCAGAAGTTGATCGAGATCGCTCCCTCGTTGATCTTGACGCAGGAGCTCCGTGAAGAGATGGGCAACGCCGCCATTGCCATCGCCCGCGCGGTGAACTATGACAACGCGGGAACTGTGGAATTTCTCCTCGACCAAGACGGTAAGTTCTACTTTATCGAAATGAATCCACGACTCCAGGTGGAACATACCGTCACGGAGCAAATCACGGCAATCGACATCGTACGGAATCAAATTAAGATCGCGGCGGGCCTTCCACTCAGCATCCAGCAGAAAGATGTCATCTTGCAAGGCCATGCCATTCAATGTCGGATCAATGCGGAAGACCCCAAAAACAATTTCCTGCCTTGTACAGGAACCGTAACGGCGTATTTGTCTCCCGGCGGAATCGGCGTGCGCATCGACGGAGCAGTCTATAAAGATTACACCGTCCCGCCCTACTATGACGCCCTGTTGGCTAAGCTGACAGTCCGAGGCCGTACATGGGAAGAAACCGTCAGTCGCATGAGACGTTCCCTCGAAGAATACGTTATTCGCGGACTTAAAACGACGATCCCGTTTATGGAAGCGATCATGCAGGAACCAGACTTTATTGCAGGGCGGTTCGACACGTCCTACCTGGATACGCACCAGGACTTGTATGCGTACCCCGAGTTTGAGCCGCCGGAAGATCTGGTCCTGGCGCTCTCGGCAGCGATTGCCGCCTACGAAGGACTCTAATTTCACGACCGAAATCGCTTCCAACAGGATGGATGAACCATCATGGCAAAAAGACGACCACCAACAAAGAAACCGCAAAAAAAGACCAAACAATCGGCTCCGACGAGTAAGACGGTAAAGGCGCTCCGCTCGCATCCCAGCGAATTCACCATCACGCCAGCCGTCGGCAAACCAGTCTTGATCACCGATGTCGCCCTGCGAGACGGACACCAATCCTTACTGGCCACGCGGATGCGGACCGAGGATATGTTACCCATCGCCCAAAAGCTGGACGCGGTCGGCTATTGGTCCCTGGAGGTGTGGGGTGGGGCCACCTTCGATACCTGTCTCCGATTTTTAAAGGAAGATCCCTGGGAGCGACTTCGAGCGTTGCGGGCGGCTATGCCCAATACCAAGCTCCAGATGTTGTTACGGGGCCAAAATCTGGTCGGCTATCGCCATTACGCCGACGATGTCGTGGAGCGGTTTATCGAGCGATCGGCGACGAACGGCATTGACGTCTTCCGCATCTTCGACGCGCTCAATGATGTGCGGAATCTTGACCGAGCCGTGAGTGAAGTGAAGGCCTGCGGGAAACATGCGGAAGCCACGATCTGCTATACGGTCAGCCCGGTCCATAGCATCGATCGGTTTGTGGATTTGGCCAAAAAATTGGAGGATCTCGGAACGGACACAATTTGCATCAAGGATATGGCCGGATTGCTGGCTCCGCTTGATGCCTATCACCTGGTGCGTCGACTAAAATCCGCCGTGAAAGTTCCGCTTCATCTCCATTCGCATTACACGTCGGGAATGGCTTCCATGGCTTCGTTAATGGCGATCCTGGGAGGCCTCGACATGCTTGATACCTCCATCTCCCCATTGGCAGGTGGAACCTCTCATCCGGCGACGGAAACATTGGTGGCCTCACTCCAAAACACGCCCTACGAGACGGGACTGGATCTCACGAGTTTTCAACCGATCACCGAACATTTCCGAACGGTTCGCCGCAAATATCGCCAGTTCGAGAGCGACTTTACCGGTGTCGATGCAGAAATCCTCACCTCCCAAATTCCCGGCGGCATGTTGTCAAACTTGGCGGCCCAGTTAACGGAACAAAACGCGCTTGACCGGATGAAAGAAGTGCTCGATGAGGTTCCACGCGTGCGAAAAGAAATGGGCTACCCTCCGTTGGTCACCCCGACCAGCCAAATCGTGGGCACGCAGGCGACTCTCAATGTGCTGACCGGTGAGCGTTACAAAGTCATCACCACTGAGACCAAGAACTATTTCTTGGGACTGTACGGCCGTGCGCCGGGACAGGTCGATCTCGATATCATGGCACGCGCCACCGGTGACGAAACTCCGATCAAGACTAGGCCGGCTGATCGACTGGAGCCGGAACTGGATGAGGCCAAGAAAGAACTGCCGGCTTCGGCTCAGAGCGCCGAGGACCAGCTCTCGTTTGTGCTGTTCCCCGCTATCGCGTCTGACTTTTTTGAGGCACGTGAGAAGGGTGACCTGACCCCCGAGCCGTTGGACGTCGGATCAGCAAAAGGCCCTTCGACTGCACATGAGTTACATTTGGCTCCGGTAGAATTCAATGTCACAGTTCATGGTGAGACCTATCATGTGAAGGTTTCAGGCTCCGGACGCAAGGTCGATGGCCGCAAACCCTACTATATCCGTGTCAACGATAAGCTGGAAGAAGTCTCACTTGAACCAATCCAGGAAGTGCTCGCCGGTGTTCCCGAGTCTCCGGAGATCGGGACGGGAGGAAAACCCAAGCGTCCCAGACCCGCGAAACCAGGTGATGTGACTCCTCCCATGCCCGGTCGCGTCGTAAAGGTTCTTGTTGCCGTGAATGACTGCGTGAAGGCCGGTGACCCGCTGTTGATCATCGAAGCGATGAAGATGGAAAGCCGGGTACCGGCACCGATTGACGGAAAGGTCTCTGCGATCTTGGTTAACGACGGCGACAACGTCAAAACGGATGAGACGGTCATTCAACTGGAGTGATTCCATCACTAGTTCAATCCTCGGCCCATCCAGACGCTGTCGGTCGGCACTGCTCATCCTCGGCTTCGTCTCGTCCCTCATGAGCGCATGCACCACCCCGCCACCAATTCCACCCTACTTTGAAACACTGGAACGCTCCCCAAGCAAGCGCATCCCGATCAGCACTGTGCTCGTCCAGGATCAACGGATCGCCTATCTTGATGCCGGCACAGGACCACCCGTCATTCTGATCCACGGCTTTGGCGGATCCATGTGGCAATGGGAACATCAACAGCACGACTTGCCTCAACATTTCCGTACGCTGACGCTTGATCTCCCTGGTTCCGGCTTATCCGACAAGCCGGACATTGACTACCTACCGGATCAGATGTTGGACTTTTGTGTCGGGTTTATGGATGCCCTTCACATTGAAAAAGCTACGTTGGTGGGCAATTCGATGGGAGCCGGTTTGGCGATCGGCATGGCGCTGACTCATCCAAGCCGTGTCGACAAACTTGTGCTCATCAGTGGGTTACCGTCGTACGTAAAGGACAAACTCACCAGCCGGTCGTTCAAACAGGCCCTGGAATCCCGTGCTCCTTCCTGGCTGGTTTCCTTCGGCAACTGGCTCTTTGGAGGGCTGATCACCACGCCCGTCTTAAAGGAAATCATTCACGACCACCGGCTCCTGACCCCAACCGTTCTTGAACGGTCTAACCAGAATCGCCAACGCCCCGGCATCATCAAACCCCTCATGGCCGTGCGAAATGCGCTCCCACCATGGGAATCCGAGTTTGCCCCACGTCTGAGTAGCATCACGCACCCAACGATGATCATCTGGGGAGAATACGACCGAGTGTTTCCCCTGGCCGTCGGTGAAGAACTGCACCAGAGGATTCATGGCTCAACCTTCGTCAAAGTCCCCCATGCCGGACATCTGCCGCAATGGGAACGGCCGGAGCTGGTGAACCGCTCGCTGATCGAGTATATTCACTCGTCACCCTGAGGCAAAATCTGTGTGAGAACCTCGTCCCATCCTGTGTTGAGAAAGGAGCATACAATGCGAAGACCATATTCTGGGATCATGGGCACGATGCTGTGCCTTCTGCTTGGCCTCGTCGGCTGCCAGACGACTGGGGGCAACAACTTCACCTATAAGAGTATGCCGGTGGCAGATGGCACGGCCGTCGCGGGCGAAGGCAATAAGATCCTCTTCAAGGGCAGCCCGTTGGCCCTCGCCGGGAGCGGAGTAAAAATCGGCGACACGCTCCGTGATGTGAAGGTGGCACAGAATGACTTGTCCCTTGTGAACATTGGAGAGACCAAGGGCTCGGGTAAAGTCCGTATCATCAGCGTAGTGCCGTCGCTCGATACCCCGGTCTGCGAACAACAGACCCACATCCTGAGCGAACGGAATAAAGGCCTTGATAGGATGGTAGAACTCATCACCGTCAGCATCGATACGCCCTTCGCTCAAAAGCGATTCGCCGGAGAAGCCAAGATCGCCAACGTGACCTTCCTCTCCGATTATCGTGGAGCTGAGTTTGGAAAAACCCATGGCCTCTTCTTGGAAGGACCATCCCTCTTGACCAGAGCCGTCATGGTCATCGACAAGACCAATACCGTTCGCTATCTCCAAATCACCCCTGAACTCACCCAGCTACCGGACATGGAAGAAGCCTTCCAGTTCGCCCGTCGCTTGGTCACGGAGAGCTGAGAGAGAAGCAGGTTGAGGTTCGAGGAGCACGCATTTCTGTTCTCCTCAACCTCAGCCTTACTCTTTCCTAACATCCATGCCTCACTATGATGTACTCGTCATCGGGACCGGGCCGGCAGGGCAGAAGGCTGCCATTCAGGCGGCCAAACTCGGCAAGAAAGTGGGGATCATCGAGCGCAAGATGGTCGTGGGCGGCGTCTGCATTAATACAGGAACCATTCCCAGCAAATCACTCCGTGAAGCCGTCCTCTACCTGTCAGGATTTCGACAGCGCAATATCTACGGAGGCGAATACCGACTGAAAAAGACGATCACGATCGAAGACCTGGCCTTCCGCGCTAATCACGTCATCAAACACGAAATTCAGATCGTTCAGCAGCAGATGGCCAGAAACCAAGTGGATATGTATTTCGGCACGGCCAGCTTTCTCGATCCACATCGGCTTCATGTACAGACTTCCCATGCAGCATTGGAACTGACGGCCGACTTTTTCATCATTGCCGTGGGAACCGAGCCCGCTCGGCCACCTGAGGTTCCCTTCGACGACCACACGATCATCGATACGGACGGCCTTCTCGCTTTACGACATATTCCCAAATCCCTCGTCATTGTGGGAGGAGGCGTGATCGGAACCGAGTATGCATCGATGCTTGCCGCCTTAGGAGTTCCCGTCACGCTCATTGACAAACGCCCACGGCTATTGGAATTCGTCGATACGGAGATCATCGAGACGCTCCAGCGCCAGATGAGAGATTTAGGCGTGACGCTCTATCACGACGAAGAGGTGGTCGAGATCACACGAAACGGAACACAGGCGGTCCAGGTGTCCTTACAGAAGCATCCCCCGCTTCACACCACCACACTCCTGTATGCCATCGGTCGCGTCGGAGCGACCTCAGCCCTGCATCTGGAATCGATCGGTCTTCAACCTGATGCCCGTGGAAGGCTGACTGTGAATGAACATTTCCAAACTATGCTTCCTCACGTCTATGCAGCCGGTGATGTCATTGGATTTCCGGCTCTAGCTTCGACGTCCATGCAACAGGGGCGCCACGCAGCCAGCCATGCCTTCGGCCATCCGGATCGTATGGATACCGCACTCCTCCCCTACGGCATTTATGCCATTCCGGAAATCTCCATGGTCGGGAGGAACGAGGAAGAGCTCAAACAGGCCGATGTGCCGTACGGCGTCGGGATCGCCCGGTATAAGGAAATTGCGCGTGGACAGTTGATTGGTGACGAAGCAGGCATGGTGAAGCTACTGTTTCATCGGCACACTCGCCATCTATTGGGTGTGCATGCCATTGGGGAAGGCGCCACCGAACTGATCCATATCGGGCAGGCCGTGATGGCCTTTCATGGTAAGATCGATTACTTTATCGATACGGTTTTCAACTATCCGACCTTGGCCGAGTGCTATAAGGTCGCGGCATTGGATGGAATGAACCGTCTCCCCAGACCCTGGATTCCATATCTCTAATATGGAAGCATATCATAGTACATGTGGAGTGGCGTGTTTAGAATTTCACCGGTCGATTGAACACGCACACACAAGTCGAACAACTTCTCAAACCGGAGCACGCATGTCATTTTCAAACCACCTCCGCAAACTCGCCAGCTCGATCTGGGACTCCCAATTAACCCATCCCTTCGTTGTTGCACTCGGCGATGGAACCTTGCCTGAGCAGAAGTTCAAATACTACATCCTGCAAGACGCACGGTTTCTCGGCGATCTCGCTCGTGTATTCTCTGCTGCAGCCGTGAAAGCGCCTGACTCGGAAAGCGGCCTCCGCTTCAACAAGCTGGCGGAGGAGACAATCGTCGTCGAACGCAGTCTGCATGAAAATTACGGAAAACGTTGGAACATGACCGCCAAACAGATGACATCTGTCCCCATGGCACCGACCAATTATGCGTACACCAGACACATGTTGGCAGTAGCCGCGACAGGAACTGCGACGGAAATCACGGTTGTGGCCCTCCCCTGCGCATGGGTCTATTGTGTCGTCGGCCAACATCTACTGCACAAAGGTCCACCGGCCAAGCACCACCCCTACCGTGATTGGCTCATGCTCTATGCATCTCCCGAGTTTGCGGAAGTCCAGGTATGGATGCGGAAAAAAGTTGATCAGTGGGCCAAGACAGCCGGAAAAGACGAACTCCGACGAATGGAAGACTCCTTCATCATCAGTTCACGATACGAGTGGATGTTCTGGGACATGGCCTGGCGCGAAGAAAAGTGGCCGGTGTAGGAAGTGGACGGAGTCACGGCGCTGGGACTGACAGCCGGAACATTGACCACGATCGCCTTCATTCCCCAGATCGTGAAGGCATGGCAATCCAAATCAACCGGTGATCTCTCCTGGGGGATGGTGACGACATTTAGCACGGGTGTGCTGCTGTGGCTCATTTACGGCATTTGGATTGATTCGTTACCCGTCATTCTCGCAAACGCCGTCACCCTCCTGCTCCAGTGTGGAATCATTGCACTGAAAATCAGGTACGGATAGTGGGAAAGTTCCCACCCGCAACTTGAGCACGAAAACGCCACAGAAATTTCTAACGGTCTGCAACCGCAACACAGCTGCTAGTCGTAAATCATCTTATCGAATCAGTCAGATCCAGCGGAAGAACAGACCAGCGCTACGACCTCTGCCTCGCCTTGGCCAGCGCCATGGCCATGGCGCTGAGCGGCTGAGACGGTTGTGCGGTCTGGGCCGATCCCGATGCTCCTCGCCCACGTTGAGTACCGGCGGTATTGTTGCTCGACTGTGCTGAAGAACTGGCACGACTTGCGGTATCATCAAGGCGCATCGTTAACGCGATGCGCTGGCGCTTCAGATCGACGTCAATCACCTTCACCTTGACAACCTGTCCCGGTTTCACCACCTCATGCGGATCCTTGATGAATCGATTAGCCAATGCAGACACATGCACCAGTCCGTCCTGATGCACCCCGATGTCGACGAAGGCTCCGAATGCTGCGACATTCGTGACCACTCCTTCAAGCACCATGCCCGGCTGTAAGTCACTCACCGATTCAACCCCGTCACGAAATGTCGCCGTCTTGAATTCAGGCCGAGGATCGCGGCCAGGCTTTTCCAGTTCGCTCAAAATATCTCGCACCGTCGGCAAGCCAAACTTCTCATCGATAAAGTCCTCTGCCGATACCCCCTTCAAAACAGCGGGCTTTCTCATCACCTCGGCTATCCCCGTTCCTAACTTGGTCAGAATCCGTTCAACGACCGGATAGGCCTCAGGGTGGACGGCAGAACAGTCCAACGGATTATCACCATCCGGAATGCGCAGGAAGCCTGCCGCTTGCTCGAACGTCTTGTCACCAAGACGAGGGACTTTGCGGATCGCTGTTCGATTGGGAAACGGTCCGTTTGTATTGCGATAGTCCACAATGTTTCGAGCCAAGGCTTTGTTGAGCCCCGAGACCCGTTCAAGTAACGGAACCGAGGCCGTATTCACATTGACTCCAACGGCATTGACGCAGTCTTCGACCGTGGCATCAAGCGATCTCGCCAAGGCCTTCTGATCCACGTCATGCTGATACTGCCCGACTCCGATGGCCTTCGGCTCGATCTTCACCAGCTCCGCAAGTGGGTCCTGAAGCCGTCGCGCGATTGACACAGCCCCTCGTAAACTGACATCCAGCTCAGGAAACTCCGCTGCGGCAAAGGCCGACGCGGAATAGACCGATGCCCCTGCTTCGCTTACGACGATTTTAGCCAGCTTATGCTCAGGCTTTTGCGCAGCGACCACTCTGATGACCTCCGCCGCCAATTTGTCCGTCTCCCGGCTCGCGGTGCCATTGCCGATCGCCAACAAGTCCACCCCATGCTGAGTAATCAGCCGGATCAGGGTCTCCAATGCCCCTTGCCAATCGTTACGCGGTTGGTGAGGATAAATCGTCTCTGTGTCCAACAACTTTCCTGTCGCATCAACGACAGCCACTTTGCACCCAGTGCGAATCCCAGGATCGAGACCAAGGATGGCCTTGGGCCCGGCCGGAGCCGCCAACAACAGCTCATGGAGATTCCTTGCAAAAATTCTGATCGCCTCCGCCTCAGCAGATTCCCGCAATTGCACGAGCAGCTCCGCACTGATGGTCAGATGCATTTTGACACGCCAGGTCCATTCACACACACCGGCCAGCCACTTATCGGCCGGTCGCCCTCGATCGGCAATGCCAGCATGAGCGGCAATCATGGTGACACAGGGATGTGGGACCATGGCCTCGAGCGCCTCTCCCAAACCCAGCTCAAGCTTTAATACCCCGAGGGTACGACCTCGGAACAGGGCCAGCGCTCGGTGCGAGGGAATGGCCTTGATCGGTTCCGAATAGGCATAGTAGTCACGGAACTTTTCCTCTTCCGCCGTTTCCTTGTCCTTCATCACTGTCGACGTCAAGACGCCCTCGTTCCACAAACGTGTTCGTATCGCGGCGAGAAGATCGGCGGTTTCCGCAAACCGTTCCATCAAGATGTCCCGAGCCCCTTCGAGTGCGGCTTTGACATCCGGCACATTGACGGCTTCCACTCCTTCCGAAGCCGGCACAACACGAATGAACTTAAGTGCTTCCTGCTCAGGAACCAACAGAGGATCAGCTAAGAGAGTATCGGCCAACGGCTCGAGCCCCGCTTCACGCGCGATCTGGGCACGCGTGCGTCGTTTCGGCTTAAATGGAAGATACAGGTCTTCGACAGCCTGTTTGGTGGTAGCCGCCTCGATCGTCATGCGTAAGGCATCCGTAAGTTTCCCTTGCTCCTCAATAGAAGCCAACACGGCCGCGCGCCGCTCCTCCAGCTCACGCAGATAGCGCAGCCGCTCTTCCAACGTCCGGAGTTGTGTGTCGTCAAGATTTCCTGTTACCTCTTTCCGATACCGCGCAATAAAAGGAACCGTCGCTCCTTCATCGAGCAATGCCACCGCAGCAGCTACTTGCGGACCTCCAACAGTGAGTTCCTTGGCGATAGTCGGGACAATCTTTCGCTGCAGGACATCGGCTGGGATATGAGTTGTGTCGGTCGTCTCCGTCGTCATCGGCATCACACGCCTATCTTTCCGAACGCGTCATCAGTCCGCGCTCTCCGAGAGTTGAAGAAGAGAATGTCATTGTATGCAGGACAATCGCTCATGTGCAGGAGAACAGAACAAGACGCGAGAGTAGCCCACAGGCTAGGGTGAAAGGGTTCCGAACGCCGCAAACAACTGCCCAGCCAGGTAATGGGTCCCCATGCCGTCACTAAACCGCTTGCGACGAAGGAAGTCGTTGAAGACTCGACCATCGGCCGTCTTGTGGATATCGGGATGCTGCAGATTCATCCGGTAGCGTTCAATCCCGCGTGATAGTGAACTGACGAAGAGCACGGTGCCATCGGGCTCGACCTTCTCCACCACTCCAATATGAGTCAGCGGATCGTTGGGTAAGCCGTCTCCGTTGAAATCCCACGTGTTATGAAAAAAGACCAAGTCTCCTGGATGAACGGTAGGGCCATAATGAATCCGCCCATGCTCCATCACGTGGGTGTAAATGCGTCCCACCCCGTTTCCACCATCAAGCTCTCCTAATCCACTATAGAGATCGACGCGCTGCGAGGCATAGACACCTCGCACAAAACCGGAACAATCCGGATTGAAACTTCGGCCCCCGATCTGAATTCGAGATTGTCCGACAAATCGTACCGCTGTTTTGGCCAGTGCCGTCTGCCGTGGCATTGCCTTCGCCATGGCACAACACGACATGCCCCGCGTTCCCATTGTGGGAATCGTTGTCCGATCAGAGGTGGTTGTGTGACGAGTTCCGGTAACGCAGCCGGAGATTGTCCCGGCGATCAGTAAGACGAGAACACGGCTTGTCCAAGGAAAATAGGACGAGGCTCGACTCATTGTCATTCAGTATACAGATCCGCTGCCGGAAGACAAGACTCGTTCTCTCATCTCACCGCCTCTCGCACCGCCTGCTGGCCCACGTGGTTCAAGCCTATGCCACAGATCAAAAATTTCCGCAGGTTACTGCTCTGCTCATACCGTCAATACGTTTCTATTACCCTCCCGCGCTGCCTACCGGCCCGCCTGGCTCCGTCATGCGCCACGGATCCAGAAGCTCCCCAAGCCGCTTCTCTGATAACACCTTCTGCTCTTTTGCCACCTGCCGAACGGTCTTCCCGGACTTGTAGGCGTCCTTTGCCAGTTTCGCCGCGGCTTCATACCCGATCTCCGGCGCCAACGCCGTGCACATGGCCAGACTTTCCTCAATGAGACTCTTGCAACGCTCCTCATTCGCCTTGATGCCTTCGATACATTTTGCAGAAAAATTATTCGACGCCGTCGCGAGCAATTCGATCGACTGGAGCAGGTTATAGGCCATGACCGGCATCATCACAATCAGTTCAAAATTCGCCGCCTGCCCGCCCACCGTTACCGTGACATCGTTTCCAATGACCTGGGCACAGACCATCGTCACAGACTCGGCAATGACGGGATTGACCTTCCCCGGCATGATGGATGACCCTGGTTGCGTCTCCGGCAGATTGATTTCCCCGAGCCCACAACGAGGACCGGACCCGAGCCAGCGAATGTCATTGGCAATCTTCATCAAGCTCACCGCGACGTTTCGCAACTGCCCGCTTGCCTCGACCAGCGAGTCTTGCGCTGATTGAGCTTCAAAGTGATTCTTGGCTTCTTTGAATGAACAGCCGGTCTCTTTCGAAATAATCGACATCACCTTCGCAGAAAACTTCGGATGGCAGTTCAGCCCCGTCCCTACGGCAGTTCCACCCAAGGCCACTTCACTCAAGGCTGCCTGGGCTTGTGTGACGCGCTGAATACCGAGCTCAATCTGACGCGCATAGCCGCCGAATTCTTGTCCCAGGCGAACCGGCGTGGCGTCTTGGAGGTGCGTCCGTCCAATCTTGACGATCTTGTCGAACTCCTTCGCCTTGCTCTTCAATGCCTTGTGCAATCGAGTCAAGGCAGGAAGAAGCTGGTGTTGCATCATCTCCGACGCGGCGATGTGAATGGCCGTGGGGATCACGTCGTTGCTCGACTGGCCGAGATTGACATGGTCGTTCGGATGCACCAGCTTGCTGCCTCGCGCACCACCGAGCAATTCCGTGGCACGATTTGAGATAACCTCGTTGGTGTTCATGTTCGTGGATGTGCCGGAACCGGTCTGAAAAATATCCACAGGAAACTCGGCGTCCAGCTTGCCATCGACCACTTCTGTAGCCGCTTGTTTAATCGCCTCCGCCGGTTGTTTGTCCAACAACCCAAGGGCGTGGTTCACGGTCGCAGCCGCCCGTTTGATCATGCCCATTGCCCGGATGACGGATCGCGGCATTCGAAGCGTGCTGATTGGAAAATTCTCGATGGCACGGGCAGTCTGCACTCCATAATAGGATTCGACTGGGACTGCTAGCTCCCCCATCGTATCTCGTTCAATGCGAGTGGCGGTTGACGGCTTCTTGCTCTGATCTTGGTTCATACACAATGCTCCATCTGTTGATGTAGGGAATTCTTATGACTCGTGAGCCTTAGTCCAGATGCTTCTTTCGAAGCGGGTTCTGCCATTGCAGCTGAGAAAAGCGAGCAAAATCTCCGTCCGTACTCTGGAGGATCAATCCATGTTCAAGAGCAAGCGCAGCGAGGTGAGCATCCGGAACGAGATTTGCTAGTGCCTCGGTGTCGTGGAGCAGTTCTCCCAAAATAGCCGCATGACGATCTGTCGGCAACGGAATCCACACGGCTGGAATCGCCAACCACTCTTTGACCTGAGACCATGCCCCTCTGACGCTCAGCGGACGATTGAAAGCCTTGGGATTGGTTCCTATTCGGATGAACGCAAGTAGGGTCGGCCAGGGAAGACCGACTCGCTTCCCGCTATTGAGTTGATCTTCTAACCAGTGACGCGCGTGCTGATGCTGCGGATAATCTTTGACTTTTGCATAGAGTAAGAGATTAGCATCGATCAAGATCACTTGGTGTCTTCACCTTCGATGGCCGCAAGCACATCGGCAACATTGTCAAGATTTGGCAAACGCGGCCCAAGGGAAACTGCATGAAGGGTGTACCGTTTCCCCGGTTTCTTTTCCGGAGCCTCCAAGCGATCAAGCCCGGCACGCAGGGCCGTATTCACAGCCTTTTTAAAGGTCTGGTCCTGTCGCTTGCGAAAGCCCTCAAGTCGTGCGGCAACATCTCTGTCCAGGGTGATTGTGGTGCGCATGCATCAAATTATACGCATCATGATGACATCATGCAACACGGTTCGTAGTCACAACTGCCTGACTCGACCCACCCGGAAGCACTGGCCATGATAAACTCAGTACGTCGTTTTTCACAAGTGCATGGATGGCAAACTCACCGCTGAGCCGTCAGCAGGCGTGCGCCACACATCGCCCCGGGACTCGCCCTCATCACAATCTGATCATCGACAGGTTGATAGTGCTGGCCAATCGCCTCTGGGAAATATCTCCAGCCTGAGTATGCTCATCCAAACCGACAATCAGAAGGCTCTGCAAGCTAAAAGGTTACACGGCTGAAAACAGCTGAAGAGTGCGCACGGCAGGAGTGGGGGGTAATAGGCACTGAAATGCCAGATTCATGGACAGAAATCTCACCATAATTACTTTGGCCACGAGCGCCCGGTTGTGAGAACATACACGACGAGTCTGGTACGGTTCTATAACTCTCACATCCGAGTCACGTCTTGTTCAGCCCGATTCCCGCTCTCGACCTCTGGCTGAAACGCAAATGTAGTTTTGGGTGTCACAACATGGAATAGCTGCAGAATGTCGATACTCATCCCGACCAAGGCAAGAGACCATCCACCGACGATCATCCACCAGACCAATGAAAACATGTCCGAAGGCTGATCGAAGTTGAAGACCGCCACGATCCCTCCGAGCGCCAGCACCATCCCAACCGTCATCAGCACGTAACAGACAGTTTTCATCCTCGCCTCCTCAAACCGGTCAAGTGTATGAACCAGTTCAACAGTCGAACGGAGAACCTACCTCCCGTCCCAGCGCCTGCATGGCGAACGACGCACGATACCCATTGGTGATTCGGGTGACCGCGAGATACGAAGTACCAACGGCACTCTACTCGATTTCACCACCGGTGCAATCCAGCAGAATGCCCCTACCCCTAGATCTGATTGGATCAGGATGGTCCTTGTACCGAATAGCCTAGACCTCGTACACGAGAATCGCTCCTGCGATCCCCAGTTCCAGGTTTCATGTTCAATGTTTCACGGCAGTCAAACCTCAAACTTGAAACATGAAATCTAAAACTCTACCGTGAAACCGTTAGCAGAAACACTTTACAAGATACGCGACCTAGGCGATATCGTCACTAACAGCCTTGAATACTGTCGATCAATGACAGCGCCCCTTCCCCTTATCAGTGAACAATTTCCCAGCCTCAGGAACAAACTCCCATTCATAGCCAGTTTGGTGGAGCACCAATTTAAGAACTCCGAACGTATCATTATTTCGCACTTCGCTCCCAATCTTGATAGTGCCGAACTCGGCATGGTGCGCTCCACCGGTCCCGACGGTGAACGAGCGGATCCCGCGGAGCTTGTCGACTCGGCCCTCTACATCCAGAGGCGCGAACCGCTCATAGTCATGATCATGCCCGGAGAGCACCACATCGACTCCCGAGGCGTAGAGTTCCTCCCATATCGGACTCATCACCTTGTTGTTTTGGTGCCGACCGGACGAAAATCGCGGATGATGCCAGTAGGCCAGCGTGCAGAGGGATGGATGCGCCGCTAAATCTTCGCGAAGCCACATAAGCTGGTCAGACGTCGAGTCACAGGCCACAATCCGGCATTCGGTGTTGCTGTTCAAGGCAATCACATGCCAGGCCCCGATGTCGAAGCTGTAATAGCCTTGATCGCGCGATCCTGCTGCTGCTCCAAAGTACGTATAATAGCCCTCCCCGAGCCCTTCATGGTTCCCCATGCTCGGATGGGTGATCGACTTGAGTCGACCCCACGAACGATCGTAAGAGTCTTGAAAATCCTCAATAGCGCCGGCTGGGTATTGGTTGTCTCCCAATGTCAACACCGCTGACAGACCGTTGATCTGCAGCGCCAGATCCGAGGTCTCCATCTGTCGACAGACCTCGACCAGCTTGAGCTCTTGCTTATGGCCTTGGTCGGATGGCGGGCATGCGATATCACCGACCGCCACAATCACGGGATCCGACCGATCCAAGGCTTGGGCGTTTGCCCACAGAGGACTGAGAATCGCGGTACAGAGGCCGAGCAACATCAGGTGCGCCCTGCTAACGATCAGGAACATGCATAGCATAGAAGAATTGATCCGTGACGAGTGTGGAAGATGCAACTATACTGGGCCGACGGGTTAGATGGGCATCCACCTAAGATATACATTTTACTCACAAAATGCCCCAGGAGTACTCATGAATGATTGCATGCGCCGATGCTGAGAACGGCCTCTTCGCACGATCCGCTATTGGCCTAGACCTCTTCTACAAGCCCTGGTCTTTGATACCCGCACGGTGACCGGCAGCCCCAATCCCACCGTCAACGGCACCTACCACACCACGAACCACGCCGGCGGAGCAACCTTCCGGATGAATTTTTAACTGATGTGCCCTCTGGTTGAGACTACTCAGCCATCGCAGTGATACCCACGAACGCCCGGGCCGATTCATACCAATCGTGTTCTTGCTCATAACATTTCCTGCAAACTTCCGCTTGCGAGCAACCGTCATCGCAAAACCAAACAGACCTTGCCACTTAAACTCAGGACGCTTTAGACACTCTTGAGCTCACCGAGCAGCATCAGCCTCAGTCAATACCGCATCGCCCCCTCCTAACCAGCCATCACCTGCATCCCTCCAAGGGGCTTCCCTCGCTGATCGAAAACATTTACACTATTGAAATTACGCAGGACCTTGAGCAGAACCAATGTCCTCGCTTGTGGCATCTCATCGCGTCATCGAGCATGCCACGAGACATCGGCTATTTGTGCAATGACTCTCGCTGTTCACGGCAAGACCTCCTGCATCCTTGCCAAACCCACTGCATCCCCTTACGGATTGCCTGGTGATCGATAGATTCCCACATGAGCAAGCGATACCTGCGAGGGGCGGTGCGTCATGCAGGACCCCCAGAACGAATCATTCAAACGAGATAATGTAGCTCAATGTGCAACGATGGGTGTGGAACACACGACGTACATAATCGCGGCAGCTTACAAGAAGGAGAAGCAGATGAGGCAAGGATTATCTTCTGTCACACGACTGATCACAATACTTGGATGTACCCTGACCATCGTGTCGACGTCCGTACAGGCTCAAGAGATCATCCACAAAGGCGGCGCGACAGGGGTGAAGGTCACTCCAGGGAATACACAGAAGCTCGACTTTATCACAGCCAGGGTACGTACCCTTCCCAAAGCTCCTATGAGCGTCTCTGCACAGGCGGAACAGGATCTCATTCAAAATCTGGTTAATCAATTCCACTCACCCGCTCAAGCCTCCGCCGATGGCGATATCGGTGAAGCCCCTGGATTCGAAGGTGATGGGATCACCGATCCTGTCGAACTTGGCACTCCGCTGCTCACAGGTGATCCCCAGGAGGGGCTGGATTTCCAATCCCAACAGTTCGGCCAATCCAACTATCCCTTTACAACCGCACGAGCGGATCTTGCTTCAGGTTTGACGAAAGTTCCGACTCCGACGAATACGATGTATCCGTATCGGGCGACCGGCAAACTGTTTTTCACAATCGGCTCCGACACATTTGTGTGCTCCGGCTCACTGATCAAGCGAGGCCTGGTTGTGACCGCGGCTCACTGTGTCACCGACTATGGAACGAGAAAACTCTTTACGAACTTTAAATTTATCCCGGGGTATCGACAAGGACAAGCTCCCTACCGCGTATGGGCCGCATCTCGAGTATGGGTCCCAACCAAATATTTCAACGGTGCGGCAACTCAATGTGCTCCGACGGCTCCCGGTGTGGTCTGTAAGGATGACGTCGCAGTCATCGAATTAGCTCCCCAGACAAATCCCACCTATCCCGGCACAAGTACTGGGTGGTATGGCTACAGGTGGAACCAGTGGGGTTTCACCAGTGCGGGCCTCACGCAAGTGACGCAACTCGGCTATCCCGTCGCCCTTGACGGAGGACTCTTGATGCAAAGAACCGACTCACAGGGATTTGTCGCATCAGCCACACTCATGAGCAACACAATCATTGGGTCTTTGATGACAGGCGGGGCAAGCGGAGGGCCATGGCTCAACAATTTCGGGATTCAGCCCGTGGGCACCGGACCAGCAGGCACCTATGCCACTCCCAATATTGTGGTAGGAGTGACTAGTTGGGGCTACACCGATGCCGCGATCAGGCAGCAGGGAGCCAGTCCGTTCTCGAGCTCGAATATCGTGACATTAGTCAACAACGCCTGTGCCGGCTCCGACCCACGTTGTTTGTGAGCGACAGACTACGGAATGATGGAGACAGCGAGACTGGCAACTACTCTGGTTGCTTTCGACGACCAGCCTCCTGAAGCGGTGGCGGGATCTCCCCAGGAAATAGGGAAACCACGTCTTTTTGACGAGGATGGCGCTATTGAGAAGTGAAGCGAAAACGGCCCGCCTGGAAAGGCGGGCCGTTCGTGTAGAAGAACCTCTTTAAACCAACTTACGCCACCCTCACCTCGATGGCCTTCGGTTTCGCTTTCTCCGACTTCGGCAGATGGAGATTCAGCACTCCATCCTTGAACTCGGCCTTGACTTTCTCCTCATCGATCACATCGGGTAGCGAGAAGGTCCGGACAAAGCTCCCGTACAAGTGTTCGATCCGATGAACCGGATCCTCTCCATTTTCTCATGAGGCTGCGTTTCGGAACACCCGCCGGAATGAAGGGTTCCGTTTGACCATCTGCTTTCAATCGTGTACTCTTTCGTCACACACTAGAGGACGTTATGAAATTTATTACGGTCAGAGAATTGCGGGGACGTTCAGGCCAAGTCTGGAACAAGCTCGCCCGCGAGCGAGACATGATCCTGACCTCGAACGGCAAGCCCATTGCCATTCTCACCGCCGTCTCCGAAGAGACGCTGGAAGAATCACTTGCCGCAGTACGGCGTGCCCGAGCAGTGGCCGCTGTGGAACACCTGCAGCGCCAGTCAGTTCGGGCCGGTACCGATAAGTTGTCACCCGCAGAGATCGCTACTGAAATCCGGGCATCCCGCAAGGCGCGCCGGCGGTGAAAGTAGTGGTGGACACCAATGTCCTGGTGGCTGGGCTTTTATCTCCGTTCGGCCCTCCCGGTGAGATCGTTCGGATGATCGCGTCGGGTGCCCTGTGCGTCTGCATCGACGCCAGAATTCTGACGGAATATGCCGATGTCCTGACCAGAGCTAAGTTTCACTTTGAGCCCGAACAGGTTCAGACACTGCTCGAACAGATCAGAATGGATGGAATCGGCGTGGCAGGCATTCCTCTCGCAAGCCGACTTCCTGATCCCACAGATGAGCCATTCTTAGAGGCAGCGCTCGCCGGTGACGCCGTCTGTGTGATCACAGGAAACTCAAAACACTTCCCTATAACGAAACGGCAGGGGATGACCGTGGTCTCACCGGTCGAATTCCTCGACCTCTACCGAAACCAGTCTCGACGACGGAAGCGACCGTAACAGAACACGCCAACCGCCGTCATAGTGAAGGAGCGAGTCAGTCACCCTCCCTAGCCGCCATGGTCGGAACCGGATAGTTCGACAAAAACACAATAGCCCACCTCGGGAGGCAGGCTATTGCTCTCAGAACCCAATTGGACCCAACTTACGCTACCTTCACCTCGATGGCCTTCGGTTTCGCTTTCTCCGACTTCGGCAGATGGAGATTCAACACTCCATCCTTGAACTCGGCCTTGACCTTCTCCTCATCGATCACATCGGGCAGCGAGAAGGTCCTGACAAAGCTCCCGTACGAGCGCTCGATCCGATGGTACTTTTTCCCCTTCTCCTCCTTCTCGTATTTCCGCTCACCCTGGATCGTGAGCACGCCGTCCTCCAGCGTCACCTTCACGTCCTCTTTCTTCACATCGGGGATTTCAGCTTTGATCTGATACTCCCCTTCTGTCTCACTGATGTCGACCGACGGCGTCCAATCCGCCACGACCATGGTTTCCTTACCAGTAGTACGCGGTGCGGCCGGACGAGCAAACATGCGATTCAACCGATCTGACACTTCTTCTAACTCTCGAAATGGATCCCATCGTACGAGCGTCATAGCACCCTCCTTTATTAAACTTCTGGTTGTTTGCGCTGGCGCTGCGCCGATTCACCTGCTTGGTCAAAAGATAAATCTATCCAGCGAGAAGTCAAGAGTCTGGACGGGCGCCTGAGTTTGAGATTTCAGGCACGAGTTTCAGATTTCGAGTTTCATGTTATCGGAAAACCTTAAACCTGAGACCTGAAACTTTGAACTTCAGATCTGAAGCTTGAAACCATTGGGCCAAACCGCTACATGTGCGTGGAAGCGACGCGAGAACGCCCCAAAAGGACTGTTGCACCATACTCAGGCTACCGCCGGTCGATCGGCACGTAGGGCCGGTTATGCTCGCCCGCATAGATTTGGTCTGGTCTAAATAGTTTATTTTCTCGCAACTGCTCTAACCAGTGGGCCAACCAGCCCGACACCCGTGCCATGGCAAAGAGCGGCGTAAAAAGATCGACATCGATTCCCATCTTGTCGTAGATGATGCCGGAGTAGAAATCGACGTTTGGATAGATACTCTTCTTGTTCAGTGATTCACCAGCCGTCCGTTCAACCTCCACCGCAACGTCATACAGGGGGGAGCTGCCGCACTCCGTGAATAACCGCCGACAGAGCTCTTGTAGGACGGTGGCCCGAGGATCTTTGACCTTATAGACACGATGGCCAAACCCCATCAGCTTCTTCTTATTCTGCAGTGCTCGCTCAACATATGTCCGTGCGTTCTCAGTCGTGCCAATCTCCTTCAGCATCATCACCACTTCTTCGTTCGCTCCTCCGTGCAGAGGCCCCTTCAGGGCACCGATCGACGAAGCCACGACGGTATAGGGATCGGCAAGCGTGGACGCCGTGACCAGCCCGGTAAAGGTGGAAGCATTCATGGTGTGTTCAGCATGAAGAATCAGACAGTCATCGAAGATTTGCGCCCATACTGGCGGCATGACTGACTCGGTCAACATATACAAAAAGTTTTCGCTGAACCCGAGATCATCCCGTGGCGGAATGGGATCGTCACCATGACGCAGGCGCGCCCAGGCCGCCACGATCGTCGGCAGCTTCGCCACGAGCCGGACAGCGCTCCAATAGTTGTTCTCGACGTCCTTGACGTTGCGACCAGGATAAAACATCCCGAGTGCCGCCACGGCCGCCTGCAGCGCATCCATGGGATGTCCTGTTTCAGGAAGACACTTCAGTAGATCGATGATGCGAAACTTGATGCGCCGATGATGGGTGACATCGTCCGTCCATTCTTGAAATTCGCTCTTCGAAGGCAGATGGCCGAACAGGAGGAGATAGGTTGTTTCCAGGTACGATGAATCGGAGCAGAGCGTTTCCACTCGAATCCCACGATACTCCAGAATCCCACGCTCACCGTCGACATCGCTGATTGATGAGGTGGCGGCCGGCACTCCGGCAAGACCTGGCATGAAATCATGTGGCATAAGGCCTCCCTCAGACGTAACAACAATAGATGAATGCGATCGGTCTTCTTAACATCATACCGAAATCACCGCGATGCGTCATTCTTGCAATGGACCATGCTGCTTGGCATACTTCAGCTAGCAATACACCGTCACCAACGTGGACAGCCGGCAAGATATGGGAAGGGGATTCGGACACAGATGAACCGAGCGACCATCCTCATGGCGAGCCCTCTTCTCCTCGTCGCAAGCCTTGCGCCAACATTGCCCGCCTCAGCGGAAGAAGGTGTCCTTGCCTTCGCCGTCGTAAGCGAGGTTCCAAAGGACAGGACACGAGTTCCGGCCAAAGTGGCCATCGAGGGATCGGTCACCGACATGACACTGCTGGCCTCCGATCAGATCTTGTCGAATTTGGCCTGGAAGCAATTAGAATTCTGTCATGCCTTGAAGCTGGAAGGATACAAAACCCCTGAAGGGTTTCGCGTCCACACCGTGCGCGCCATTGACGGCGCCATGTTACCGATGGTCCTGCAAGGGCTTGAAGGAGATTGTCTGTTGAAAAAAGCCTTGGATGTTGGTCCCTTTGTCGATTAACATCACTCAGGATACTGAACACTACTTCAGCGATTCGTTCTTGCATCACGTTCTGAAGGTGTGAAGCGGTTTTGGCAGACGGGTTCGCGTTCCGGATGCGGAGTTCAGAGTTTCAGGTTTTCCGACAACATGAAACTCGAAACCTGAAACTCTGGTCATGAAACCCGAAACTCTGGATCGAAGGAACAGACGACGGGATACGAACCAGCGGCCGGAGGCGATGCCGATCAGACCGTACAGTCTGGGCACTGCTCAGGCTCATGGTCGGACTCACGTTCTTCGAGCGTCAATGGGAACAGCATGTCGCAGGATCGGCAGCGACGGATCTCAAAGTAGGGAACCCCCTGGTCATCGATTTCGGTCGGAAGGAGGAGCTCACTCGGATCATACCCTACCAGCGCTTCATCACTGAACTTCACGACAGCGAGGCGGTCGTTGAAGGCCTCAAAGGCAGCTTCCTGACCTTTGCGACTCAACACATGTCCCTGGACAAATACCGGCTGTCCCCTGCGTTTGATACGAAGGTCTTTGAGGGTTCGTTGAGAGGACATGGCACAGGCAAATTGGCCGGCGGAACTGGTTCCAACCCAGGGCATAGCAGAACCCTCTTTCAAGTTTGACGGTTGAAGTTTCAAGTTGTTCAGAAACCCAACACCCGAAACCGCAATCTTGAAACCTGACTGGTTGGGATCTACCACGGACTCAAAAACAACGTCAAGGCGGACACGTTTAACCAAGGAGGTATTATGGCGGACATCACGATCTATCACAAACCGACGTGCACAACCTGCCGACAGGCAGTGCAACGGCTCAAGGACAGCGGCAAGCCCTTCACCGCCATCAATTACTACGAACAATCGTTCACAAAATCTCAACTCAAGAAGCTGCTCAAGAAAGCCGGACTCTCTCCCCGAGATGTCCTTCGTACCAAGGAAGAGATCTATCAGGAGCTGGGGCTCTCAAAAAAGCAGCTGTCCGACGATGAGTTACTTGATCTGATGGTCCAATACCCGGATCTGATTCAACGACCGATCGTCGAAAAAGGAGAGCAGGCGATTCTGGCACGGCCGGCGGAATCGATCGAGAAGCTTTTGTAGCAATGGTGGAACCCCACGGCTTACCAGCCGTGGTCGCTGTTTTGTGTCTTCGGCGGAACCCGCCGAAGCGTGTCCTCCTTCGCCAAGGCTTCGGCACGCCGCCCATAGGCTCTGGCCGACGGGTCGGAGGACACCCGCTGCGCATTCCTCCACAGCTTGGCAGCTGTGGCTTCCTGCGTAGGTGGGTGAACCGATCCTCCAGCTTCAGGGAAGGTCAAGGCTGAGGCTCAGCTTCAGCAGATCCCCACGCATAACCTCAAACCTTCGCCTGTTCGGTTTCACTCGCTGCAGCCTTACCGGCCAACCATTGTCGGCAGACTATGAACGGCTTACCGATCGGTGGTCGGTTCGGAGGGCGACCATCGAATCGCGCGTGTGGCTGGGTCAACGGTAAAGGCCAGCTTCCCATCCAACGCCCCGAGCAAAAGATCTCCGACCAAGATTCGTCGCCACCCCTTGAGGAGCGGGAGATCCAACGTCGCTCGGTTGACTTTGGCATCGACTAACTCTTGAAGGTCGGACGTCGTGGCTAATAGGGTCGGCGCGATCTCTTCCTGCAACGCTCGCGCCTTTACGATTGCCTGCAGCAACTCCACCAATCCATTGAATTCCGGCTCGGGTTTGCGCTCTTTGTTGAGCACCGGCCAGGCTGTCGACGGAAGCGCGAGCGCGGCCTGAATCGTCGCAAAAATCGACTCTCCATTCCGGTCAATCTCGGAACCGTGAAGCCCTCTGACTTTGCGCAACTCATCCTGGTGCCGCGGCGGATGCCGCGCCAATTGGAGCAGGACTTCATCCCGGACGACTCGGCTTCGAGGCACATTGCGCCGCTTCGCTTCGCCTTCACGCCATGCCGCGAGTTCCCGAAGAACAGCGGCTGCTTTCGGCTTCAGCTGATCCCATCCCCGTATCCGTTGATAGCGTTCCTGCGGTTCCCGTCTGGACTCGCCGACTGCCCCTTCCAGACGCGCGAACTCTTCGTGGACCCACGGCAACCGGCCGAGTTTGGATAACTTGGTCTGCAGATGGTCATGAATCGCCAATAGAAACGTCACGTCTTCCAATGCATAGGCCAGTTGATCGTGAGACAGCGGGCGTGCACTCCAATTGGTGAATGTATGGGCCTTGTCCAATCGTCTCCCATGCACCCGTTGAACAAGATTGGCATAGGCAACCTGCGGGCCAAAACCCACCATGGCTGCGGCGATCTGAGTATCAAAGAAAGGTTTCGGTATCTGGCCGGCATGGACCGCAAAGAGATCTAGGTCTTGTCGCCCAGCATGCACAACCTTCTGAACCTGCTCATCGCAGACGACTTCCCAGAATTCATCGAGGCCCCCTTCCGACAAGACCGCTGGAAAATCGATAATAGCTGCCGTCTGTTCGGTCGCGACCTGGATCAGCTCCAGCTTGGGAACGAAACTGTCTTCCCCGACAAATTCGGTGTCCAAGGCCAAGCGGGGACTGTCACGGAGTTGCCGGCACAACTCGCCGAGCTCACTGGCACTCGTAATATACTGTGGTGGAGTGGACATTATCCCTGATATATCATTCCGATGGGTTGTAGGGACGATCCGGCGGTCGCATCGGTTCTGTGTTGCTCAGACTGAGATATTCCTTGAGGAATTGATAGGCTTCCAACATCCGGCGTAGTTCTGGTTCAGAACTACGATCACCGTTGTTGGCATCCGGATGCAGCTGCTTGGCCTTCGTCCTGAAGGACGCCGTCACATCCGCCAGCGAGCTCCCAAACTCAACTCCCATAATGGCATAGGCATCCACCGCGTTGTTCACTCCTGCCGGATTCTCCGACAAAGGTCCCGCTCCGCTCGCGGCTTTCAACATGTCGGCCAGACTGACCCGCTTGCGCCGCCGTCGCGGGCGTTCCCGAATTTCACTATCGAACTCATCCCAGCGATCCTCGACGAACTCCAACCGTGACTCCAACCGCATGGCGCCGCTCAGATCCCGAATGACCTCCAACTCTTCTTCAATTTCGACCAGCGACTTGATGACCTCCTCCAGGCCATGTTCCACCTGAAAAAACCCGTCCACCCGTTCTTCCATCATGGTCTCGACCGCCACGTCCAGACTCTCCTCGGTTTTTGCGCGCAATGACCCGATCCGCTTTTGCATCCCTGTTCGGAACTTCAAGAATTTCGCGGTTGAGAACGGCATCGCACTCCCCTGATTTCCAAGGGGCGCATTCTACCACAGGGGATGCGCCGGTCTGAAGGCTCAAGAAGCCTTGCAAAACCAGCCCGATATAAGAAAACGAAACTACTCAGGGAGAGGTGGCTCATCCGCTCGTGCCCGTCTTCTGGCGACACCGCTCGCGCGAGCTGCGGCCGCCACGGCCCGCGCAACCTGGGGAACGACTTCCTTATCGAAGACACTGGGGATAATATAATCCTCACCTAGCGTATGCTCCGGAATCACATGGGCGATGGCCTGGGCCGCCGCCAACTTCATGGCCTCATTGATCTCACTGGCCTGCACATCGAGCGCCCCGCGAAAGATTCCCGGAAAGGCCAGTGCATTGTTGATCTGGTTCGGATAATCCGAGCGTCCCGTGGCAAAGATTGCGCTGTGGGCGCTGCCGACTTCCGGAGGCACTTCCGGATCCGGGTTTGCCAACGCAAAGACGATTCGATCCGGTACCATCAAATCGAGATCGTCCGCCGTCAGCACGTTGCCGACAGACAATCCGATGAAGACATCGGCACCTCTTAACGCATCACGCAACGTACCCTTCGGATGGTCCCTGGTCAAACAGGCACGAAGATCGGCTCGGCATGCTCGAAGTTGCTCAGCTTCCCCGAGGAGGATGATCCCCTCCTTGTCACAACCCAGTACATGCGCCGCACCGGCCGCCAGCAAGATGCGACAACAGGCCGTACCAGCTGCACCAAGCCCATTGACGACGATCCGAACCTGATCCAGTTGCTTGCCCGTGACCCGGAGCGCGTTCGTCAACGCAGCGAGTAATACCACCGCCGTGCCATGCTGATCGTCATGCATCACAGGGATATCGAGGATTTGCTTTAACTTCTGTTCAATTTCGAAGCAACGCGGTGCGCTGATGTCTTCCAAATTGATCCCGCCAAATCCAGGAGCAATGCCCTGGACGATTCGGACAATGGCATCCGGCTCTTGCGTACTCACACAAATGGGCCAGGCATCGATCCCGGCAAGCTCTTTAAACAGCATCACCTTGCCTTCCATGACCGGAAGAGCCGCCTCCGGACCAAGATTCCCAAGCCCCAGTACAGCCGATCCATCCGAGACAACCGCGACACTATTGCCCTTACTCGTAAAGGTATAGACTTTGGACTTTTCTTTTGCGATGGCCTGAGAAACCCGTCCCACTCCCGGCGTGTAGACCATGGACAGCACGTTCCTGGTACTGATCGGCACTTTACTGCCCACCCGAATCTTGCCTCCAAGGTGAAGGAGGAAAATCCGGTCGGAAGCCGATAGTACGGTGACATCGGGCAACGCATTCAACCGTGCTAAAACCTTTTCACCGTGTTCTTCATTCTGGACGTCGAACGTAATGTCCCGCACCATGCGCGTCTTGGTCGCCGACACCAGGTCGACCGCCCCGAGATTCGCCTGTTCCTCCGCTAATAGCGCCGCAACGTGTGCAAAGATTCCTGGTTTATTCGCCAGCTCCAGTCGCACCGTCAAGCGGTAGTTCGAATATGGGCCGATCTCGCTCATAGACACCATAGGGCTCCCCTTCCTCCGATGAAGCCTACCACAAACACGTCGTTCATGAAGCGTAGGGTGGGAAGAAATCGTTATCTTGTTCTGGGTTCGTAAAATGCGATTCACGCTTCACCGTTCGACATACTCACGGCCCTGAGTCCCGTCGAAGGGCGAGAGACGTTTCGCCTGCGTCTCATCTCCGTTGACGCTCTTCTCATCACGATGCTAGGTTGAGCTTATGTCATCACCTTATACCGAAAAGAAACCGAATCGACTCCTTCACGAAACCAGCCCCTACCTGTTGCAGCACGCCTACAACCCGGTCGACTGGTACCCCTGGGGGCAAGAAGCGCTGCAGCTCGCGAAAGAAAAAAATCGTCCCATTCTCCTCTCCATCGGATATTCCGCCTGCCACTGGTGCCATGTCATGGAACGGGAATCGTTTGAGAACCAGGCCATTGCGGAACTCATGAATCGCTGGTTCATCTGTATCAAGGTCGATCGGGAGGAGCGACCCGATCTCGATGAGATCTATATGGCCGCCACAATCGCCATGAATCATGGGCAAGGTGGGTGGCCGATGACCGTCTTTCTGACACCTGCGCAGCAACCGTTTTTTGCCGGCACGTACTTTCCCCCCGAAGACCGTTGGGGGCGGCCAGGCTTCGGCTCCGTGTTGAAGAAGATTGCCGACTATTGGGAGACACACCCCTCAGAGGTCCTGGAGCAGGCTCAAGAGCTGACCGCGCAGTTGCAAGGCTCACGTCAGCAGATCTCTCCAGTCTCGATCAGTGAAGCAGTCATGGAAGAGGTAGTGATTCAGTTTAAAGACGAGTTCGACGAGACCCATGGAGGCTTCGGAACGGCGCCGAAGTTTCCCCCCGCCACGGGATTATCATTGCTCCTTCGCAGCCATCGACGATCGGGCGATGCTCACACACTTGCCATGGTCACCAAGACTCTCGATATGATGGCAGCCGGTGGGATCTACGATCATGTCGGTGGCGGCTTCGCGCGCTACTCAACGGACGCCCGATGGCTGGTCCCTCATTTTGAAAAGATGCTCTACGACAACGCGTTGCTGGCACGTGTGTATGTCGAAGCCTACCAAGTCACCAAGACGCCACGCTATCGTGACGTGGCGTCTGATGTGCTTAATTATATCTGCCGTGAAATGACCGGGCCTGATGGTGGATTCTACTCCTCGACTGATGCCGACTCAGAAGGTGAGGAAGGAAAGTTTTTTGTCTGGACTCCGACTCAGGTTCAGGAAGTGCTCCGGAACGACGAAGACAGTCGGCGATTTTGTGCCTTGTACGACATCACGAAATCAGGCAATTGGGAACACACAAGCATCCCCAATCGTCTCCAACCCATTGAGGACGTGGCGAGACAACTCCAGCTCACACCGGATGAGCTCCTGAATACCGCCTCACGGGTGAAGCCCCTGCTGTATGAAGCCAGGCGGCAGCGCGTCCCTCCCGGACTTGATGACAAGATCATCACCTCATGGAACGGGATGATGCTCTCAGCCATGGCTGAAGCCGCGCGAGTCTTTGGCGACGTTCGATATCTCCGACACGCTACCCAGACAGCCGACTACTTACTCCGACACCATACCAAACCTGATGGACGCCTCTTCCGCACCTCACGAGCCGGCCGCGCACATCTCGACGCCTATCTGGAAGACTATGCCTACCTGGCCGAAGGCCTGGTGGATCTCTACGAAGCTGGCGCCGCTGAATCCTATCTCTTTGCCGCCGCACGATTGGCCGACTACTTGATGACAGACTTTCGGGACGCGGAGCAGGGCGGATTCTTCACCACGGCAAAACAGCACGAAGCGCTCATCCTGCGTCACCGCGAGGGTACAGACGGTGCGACGCCAAGCGCCAACGCGGTGGCAGCATCTGCCCTGGCTCGACTGTCCTTTCACTTTGATCGAGACGACTGGCGCCGTGCTGCGACCGCCGCAATGCGTGCCTACGGCCGGCAGATGACCCGCTATCCCCGTGCATTTGCCAAGAGTCTTGCGGTCGTTGACTTTTTGACCGAAGGTCCGGTGGAACTGGCTTTTATCGGTAATGCCGTGCAGGGATCGCTTAGCTCGCTTCAACAAGCCGTGGCCCAATGCTATCTGCCCAATCGCATCATCGCGGCAAGCTCACCATTGACACCGTCATCCTTGCCTCTTTTGAAAGACAGGCCAACCGTTTCCGGTATGCCCAGCCTCTACATCTGCCGAAATTACACCTGCCGACAGCCGATCACAGACCCTCGTCTTGTGACGGAGGCCATACAAGCCGATCAGTCCACCTCCTTGAACGTACAGAATGAACCAAGGATGCTGAGCGGCGCCCGGCTGCCGGGACAAGCGACCACACAGGGTACAGCGACTTACGCATCCCGTATACTGTCGCGGAGCGGACAGGCTAATCTGGCACAGGGGCTGACGCCCCTCGGTACGACAGGCCTCACCACGACAAGGATTGGGTTTGGCACCTATCGGGTCGACACTCAGCATGCTGAGCATCGGGCTGCTCTCATACAGGCTCTACGAACCTCGTGCAACCTCATCGACACCTCTACAAACTACACGGACGGAGACAGCGAACGGTTGGTGGGCTCCGTGCTGGCCGAACTTGTTGCATCCGGTGAGGTTCAGCGCAATGAGATCATCGTGGTCTCAAAAATCGGGTACATCCAAGGACAGAATCTGAAGATCGCCGAAGCGAAGGAACGGACTGGACACCCGTACCCCGACATGGTGAAGTATGGGGATGGGATTTGGCATTGCATTCATCCGGAATTCTTGGCGGACCAGCTGACATCATCACTGGATCGCCTTGGGCTGACTACGCTCGACATCTGCCTGCTTCATAATCCGGAATATTTTCTCTTGGAGGCCAGGCATCGCAGCGTTGCAGATATCGAGAAGCTGCGTACCGAGTTCTACGATCGCCTGCAGCGAGCCTTTGCCTATTTTGAGACCCAGGTGGCGGCTGGACGTCTTCAATACTATGGTGTATCCTCGAATACCATCGCATCGTCCGCCGATGATCCAGAAGGGACATCCCTCTCGCTCATGGTGCAAGCAGCTGAAAAAGCCGCACGCTCTCTCGGAGCATCTCCCCACCACTTTCAGGTCGTACAGTGCCCGATGAATCTTTTCGAATCAGGGCCCGCCACACAAGCCAATACAGGCCCATCATGCGCACAGACCGTTCTTGCCTATGCCCGTCAGCACAACATTGCCGTGCTGGTGAATCGGCCGCTGAACGCCATGGTGGCACGGAACAAGATGATCCGACTCGCGGAACTTCCCGTTGAGGACACGTCGATTGCGCTCGATCAGCAACTGAGCACCATCGAGGCACTTGAGCAGGAATACCTGGCCTCCCTGGCCCCACATATCCAATCGACTGGAACCGAGATGTCGCCGAGCGACTACTTCAATTGGGCCGGGGAGCTGCGCGGTATCCTTCCACAGATTCAAGGGCTCGAACATTGGGAACAGCTCGAGCATCACATGATTGCTCCCCGAGTGAATCGGATTCTCCAACTGCTTTCGCGCCAGCTCTCCGGGACTACGGCTGAACAGTGGGAACACTGGCGGCAACGCTATATTCCTGAGTTCCTGACTCTTCTCCGTGCATTCAGGCATGAAGCAACCCTGCGGAGTCGAGCCCAGACCGAACAAATCACCCGCGCCATTGCTCCGCTCTTGCCGGACGCACCGCGCGCTGCCTCTCTCTCCCAGAACATGTTCTGGATACTCAGCAGCACACCTGGAGTGACCTGCGTCCTCAACGGCATGCGAACGCCATCGTATGTTGAGGATTCATTAGCCGTCTTGAACTGGACACCGATCAGCGAGCTCGGGCCGATCTATGAAGCCGCACACGCACTCCTCCAGTGACGGTCGGCATGCCCTTCACTCAAAGGCAGACCATATGACACCGGTACGCAGTGTAACGCTCGTCAGCCTCTTCGGCCTTACCGTTCTGCTGATGCATGGATGTTCTTCTAAATCAGGCTCCCTCATCGGACAAGATCTGCGTGGGCAGGAAGAACGGATCGCTGAACCAGCGATTAAGGAGATCCCCCCGAATGATGCCCACCTCACCGGCTCACGTACACATCCTGCCATGCAGTCTGAACTGACGGCACGAAACGCCACTGGCTTGGATGCCGGAATGTTGGCCGACATCTTGTTTGACTTCGATCAAGAGGCCATCCAGGGGGACGCCCTCCACGTCCTGGAGTCCGATGCAAAACAGCTGCAGCAAGACAGTATCACCCGGCTCATCTTGGAGGGGCGCGGCGATGATATCGGCACATCCGCATATAATCTCGTGCTGGGCGAGCGTCGGGCCAAGAACGTCAAGGCCTATCTTCGACGACTCGGTGTCCTGACAGACATCTCAACCACCAGCTACGGCAAAGACCGTCCGCTCTGCTTTGAACACAGCAGCGAATGTCGACAAAAGAATCGAAGTGTTCATCTGGTCGTCCAGTAGACCATCGGATAAAACTGCGCTGCGCCACGCCGGCAGACTCTCCCGCGATTGTCACACGTTGTTCACACTCCGCTTCTTGACAGACCCCTTGTTGTTCATTAAGGTCCCTACTGGCTTGCAAGAGAGGTCGTGTCGTGTCCAAACTTGCCGTTATCGATATCGGAACAAACTCCATTCACATGGTGCTGGCAGAAATCCTACCTGATGCCAGCTTCAAAATCCTGGATCGGTTCAAAGACATGACCCGATTGGGCAACGGCGTGTTCGCCACCAGGCGCTTGTCCGACGAATCCATGGCTCGTGCGATGAATGTACTCAAGACATTGGTCACGCTCGCCCGCAACAAGGGGTTCGAGCGTATCATCGCTGTGGCGACCAGCGCGGTGCGTGAAGCTCAAAATGGCGGCGAGTTTGTTGCGATGATTCTGGAACAGATCGGCCTACGAGTACGTGTGATCAGCGGGGTGGAAGAAGCCCGGCTCATCTTTCTCGGCGTCAAACACAGTATCGCCCTCCCGGACGGACCGACGTTGGTTGTTGATATCGGCGGTGGATCGGTCGAGTTGATCGTGGGGAATCGAGATGGCCTGATGCACGGCACCAGCCTCAAACTGGGGGCAATCCGGCTCACCGAGCAATGCCTCCCGAAGACACCGCCATCGCAAGCCATGATGCGGACACTCGCAACCCTCGTCACGACCCATCTCCGTGACGCCATTGGATCCTTTAAGATGAAGAACTTTCACTCGCTGGTCGCCACCTCAGGCATGGCCGGCAACGTGGGCGAGGTCGTCCATCTTCGTCAAACGGGTCGGCCGCTTCCACAACACAACCTGGCAACCGTTCTCTTGAAACATATCCGAAGCCTTGAAGCTGAGCTGGCCCGTTCATCGGTGAAAGACCGTTTGGCTATTCCAGGTCTGGATCCCAAACGAGTCGATACCCTACTGCCCACCACCGTCGTGCTTCGATGCCTGCTCGAACTATCCGGTCTTCAGCAGATCACGCTCTGTGACAAGGCCATTCGAGAGGGAATCATCTATGACTTTATCGCCCGTCATCGCGAAGGATTGAAGGCCGAACAGGATTTTCCTGACGTCCGCCGTCGAAACGTAATCGGTCTGGCTCGGCGCTGTCATGCCCCGGAGAGTCATTCGCTCCATGTGGCTGATTTGGCCTTACAGTTGTTTGACCAGACCAAGCGCGAGCATCACCTCGGAGACCAGGCACGTACCTGGCTCGAATATGCCGCCATCCTGCACGACGTGGGGTATCATATTAATCCCAGACAACATCACAAGCACGCGTACTACCTCATCAAACACAGCGATCTTGGTGGGTTGACGGCTGAAGACATTGATGTGGTCGCCAATATCGCTCGCTACCACCGACGGTCTTTGCCGACGCTCAAACACGAAGAATTCACTAGCCTGCCGCCTCGCCTCCAACGCACTGTCAAGATCCTAGCCTCGCTGTTGCGAATCGCGGATGGGCTCGACCGGACCCATTTTTCGCTGATCCAACGCCTGCAGGTCAAACTTGGGAAGCTGGTTACCATCGAGGTGCAGCTCACGGGCGACGCAGAGATGGAACTCTGGGCCGCGAAGAGCCGAGCCGATCTTTTCGAACAGGTCTTTCGCCGGCGGGTTCAATTCACCGGCGTACCGATGGAAATCCGGAAATCATAACACAATCCGTGCTGCTCAAGACCACGCCGTACCCGAGAGGTAAACTTCTTTCGTTTCTCCAAAACCAGGCACCTACGTTCAACACCAAGGCCCTGCCTTCCTGACCACACTCAACCGACTTCCCTGCCGGAGTCACACACCCCAAGGGTCTGCAACAGTCCAGACTGCTTCCATCAGCGCAGCCACGCTTGTCCGAATTTGACACCATCCCATAGTTGGAACTCTGAAAACAGTGTATTGAACGACCTCACCGTGGTTGAAACGAAATGCATGTTATACCAACCGCCGGAGTTCAGCTGCTCCCCGCCAGAACCACTCCAAGCAGAGGCACCTGAAATCCTTTATATGCTTGGGAAAACCAGGAGGAAGACAATGACTCAGCAGATATCGACCACATTACTTGCGATCGTTCAAGAGCCTCAGCAGATCTAACTGGAGGACCTTCCGTCATACCGACCTGAATGAACCTGGAATCAAATACTCCTGCCCGCAGATGATCTCATCCGCCGGAAACTCATGCGCTTGCAGCGGCGAGAATCTGATTGCCAAATGTAGACACCTGCAAAGTTTACCTGGGCATTAATTCTTTTTCGTACCGACAGCCGGACGCCTGGTACTCAAACGCGCAATCCGTACTGTCACATCTCGGTAGTCCGGATCTTCCCGTCGAATCCACCGATACGCTTCGAGTGTTTCCGCAACACGCCCTAATGATTCCAGCGTGCGACCGAGAACATACAGGATCTGCACGGTTTCCTTTGATGAGGCCGTCGTCACATTCAGCGCCTTTTGAAAGGCCGGAACAGCCTCTTCATAGCAACCAGCCAGTTTATAGCAAAGTCCGATCTGTGCATACGCCTTCAATGCCAATGCGGCCTCGACAGCAGCCATTTCAAACTGGTCGATCGCAGCCTTATGCAGTCCAGCCTGTTTGAGCGCAAGTCCTCGCTCATAGCGCTCCGCAGGACTGACGGACAGATCGGAGATATCCTGTGATGAATCAGACATGAAGGTCTTCGAGGATCACACTGAATGGTGGAACACACTCACTTGTGGCTGCCAATAAGAAACCGCTGCACATTGTCAATCATTCCACTGAACCAAGAATGTCTGGCTGGAGCCTGCCCATCAACTTTCTCCGATCGCTTCGAAGACGTTCCCGGTTGTCTCAACCGACTGGGAACATCTCTATAAGATGGAGTGGACTGATTGATCCGGTCATACACCTCTCGAGCCTGATCGACCTTTCCAACGGATTCAAGACTGCGCCCCAAACAGTAGAGGACATCCGTGATCTCGTTCGGCGGTGCCATCGGATCATCCAGAGCGGTGCAAAAGGCTTGGATCGCCGCCTGAGGCTCCCGCATCTTGACATAACAAAAACCGACCTGCGCATTGGCCTTGAACCACAGGGACTTGTCCCTGGCAGCTGCATGAAAGAGTTCCACGGCCTCTTTGAATTGCGCGTGCTCTTTTAAGACCATGGCTCGTTGATAGCTCTCCTCCGAAGACTGACTCAAAGCGGCTTCGGAAGGTTCATCGACAACCAGCTCCAATGAGAGCGTTCGGCTGGAACCTTGGTGTTCCGCGGGCTCGTCCGGGGCCGATGCAAGAGCAACTAATTCCTCCGTGGCAGCGAGCGGGAGAATTCGCCCCTTGATCCTGTCAATGGCGGCCTGAGCGACCAACTTTGCGGTAATGGTTCGTGCTTGTTCAGCGTATCCATAGGTCAGGGTAATATCTGCGACTTGATTAATCAGTCGTGGATTCCCTTGGCTCAAGCGATGCACAAGCGCACAGGCCTGATCGGTAAAAAGCGTAGGACGCCCACCCGCGACATGGAGTCGATGGCGAATACAATTTGCCGTATCGGTTTCCGATAATGGTTTGAGATGATAGTCGACGACAATCCGTTGGGCGAATTGAGTCATATCGATCCGTTGAAGCAGCGTATAGAGATCGGGCTGACCCGAGAGGATGATTTGCAGTTTTAATGCCCTCCCATCGTTCATATTCGACAACAATCGCAACTCTTCAAGCAACTCGGCCCCCAAACTTTGAGCTTCATCTATGACGAGAATGACGCGTCGAGACCGTCTCGACTCTTGTGACAGAAACTCAGAAAACAGGTGGTAGGCTTCGATAGGATCAAGCCGTTTGGCGCTTAATCCGAGGGACAACAGAATCCATGGCAAGAGCTGCTCGATATCATATCGCGCATTGGTCACCAGCCCAATTTTGTGCCGGGCACCATGCTCAGCGATGAGCTTCTGGAGGAGGGAGGTCTTCCCGACACCGGGATCACCCGTCAGCACCATAAACGGGGCCTCACTCAGAATGCCATATTCCAATAGACTATACGCCGCCTGATGTTCTGTGCCTTGATAGAGGAAACTGCTGTCCGGCAGGAGGGCGAATGGTTTTGTCTTGAGCTGATAGAAGGATTCGTACATAGAGGTCAGCCGCTCTAGCAGTTTACTGAAACACTTGGTCATTCCCAAACAAGTCGCTGGAATGTTGCCTACAGGAACGCCTCTCAACAACTTCAGGATGCTCAGAAATGGCTTCCAGCAAGGCCGCAGCAAGCGAAGAGGTGAGGCGTACGTTCCGGTACGTTGAGCCTCTGAGCGATGCGAGAACGCCGCTGGCGGACGTTTTCAGCATCCTGCTAGACACGCCGGTGCAGGTTAGGTAGCCAACATGGCTTTCATGTCCGCAAGGGTCAAGGACGATCGTCCAGCCTTATTGAGGACCGTCCCTAGGACCGGCCGTGAGTGCTTGACCAATGAGAGGGCACGCTGCAATTCCTCGCCCGTGGTCTTTCCCTCCTCAACGACCATCAGAAGCGCATCCGTGTACGGAGAGAACGCCAAGACATCAGCCGTATGGAGCAATGGAGGGAGATCAAAAATCACGACTCGAGAGGGGTAGCGATGCTTCAACTCCTCCACCAGTGCAACCATCTTCGGGGCGGTCAAGATTTCCGTGGAGTTCGAGATTGCCCGCCCTCCTGGCAACAAGACAAACCGCCCGATCCCAGGGTGCAACAACAAATCCTCAACGGGGTGATCATCAAGCAGGTAATCGGCCAGACCAAGACAGTCTTTCAAGCCAAAGACCTGGTGTACTGTAGGATCCTGAAGATCAGAATCCACCAGCAACACAGTCTGCGTTGTTTCCATGGCAAGACTGACCGCCAAATTGACGGCCGTCAACGTTTTCCCTTCTCCATACCCGGGACTCGTTACACCGACGACATTCCATCCGTTTTCCCGAAGCCGCTGTGTGACTTGGGTTCGAAGGATTTTATAGGCGTCGACGAATGCCCCCTTCTTGTGTGCGGCCATCACGCGATGCCCACGCAAAACCGTGTGTGGAATGCTCAGCGATCTGGTCTTGGTATACGTAATCGGAGGCGGTACCGACTGGGTGGCCGCTCGCCCCGAGGTCTCACTACGAATAGAAGAACCCCTGTAGTCCTTATACAGATCTAGTGCGGCACGGATACGATCCATACATAGCCTTCCGGGTTACTCCACTCCAAACCGTCTCAATGCAGAAAACCACAGGACATCCAATGGGGTCACAAAGACATGTACCAATACAATTGCCGTCGCGACCATGCCGACTCCCGCAGTTTGCACGACCCGTCGCCTGAGCTTGACGTGGGACAAGTCTTCTTCATTCGGCATGAATGGAATCACCGCAAGGGGAAACTGTTGCGTCAGGGCGACAAGCTGTTCGGGGGTCCGGATGGAATGGTCAAGTGCTTCCGCAGCCGCGCCTACGCCGATTCCCCCGCCCACTGCGAGAAGGAAGCCAAGAAGAACGATTGCGAATCGATTAGGTTTATAGGGTTTCTCGGGAAGACTGGGCGGGTCAATGAGCGAGAAGCGTTCGCCTTTCCGCTGAACCTCCAATCCCTCAGACACCTTTGCTTCCAACAATCTGGAGCGAATTTCTTGATACTTTTGTCCGGAGGTATCTCGGTCTCGCATCAGTACCAAATACTCCGGCTCAATCTCAGGCCCGCGCTCCAGCCTGGTCGCATACCCTTGTAGCCGTCGTTTGATATCGGTACGGGTATTTCGGAGTGCCTCCAACGAAGACGTCACGGAGTTCAACTGGGCCTGCAGATTGATATAGGCCGGATTCTCGGGCCGTTGATTGACAACCTTCCGTGGCACGCTTCCAAGTCGAGACACTTCCTGTTCAAGTCTTGCGATTTTTCTACGAGCCTGGAGTACGTCGGGATGCTCGGGCCCCAATCGTTCCGAATCCGCTGCCAGCGCAGTACGTGCCTCGGTAAGCCGCTTCGAAGCTTCATCGGCATCGGATGTCTCCCCTGCCTCTTTCTCCAACGCTTCGATTTCCTGTTTCATCTTCACGATGTCAGGATGCTCAGGAGATAGATTCGCGGTGGCGCCGGCATATTCAGCACGCAGAGCGCGCAACCGTTCCGTCGAATCGAGAATACGCTCCCCGGTCACGGATAGGATGGGAGTATTCGGCTTCACTGTGGCCAATTCCCCTTCAAGATAGGTTTTGCGTTCTTCCAGGCTCCGAATCTGCTGATCGACATCCATCGATTCACGTTCGGCCTGATTCAGCAGTTGCTGATTCAACGGCATCAATTCCGGGAGCGCTCCCTTCGCTCGGTGTTTGAACGATGCGATACGTTCATCGATTTCCTTGATATGACGTGCAAGGTTTTCCGCTTCCTGCTGAAGAAACGACGTGGCCTCCTGCGCCTGTCGTTCACGGCTCTTCAAGTTCTCTCCCAAAAATAAGCTTGTCAGCTCATTGGCCACCTTCTGAGCCAATTCAGGAGTTCGGTTTTGATACGACACGGTAAAGGCAATGGTTGCCTTAGTGGCATGTTGCGTACGCTTATCCACAACATCCGCACTGATCACTTCAACTTCAATATCCTTGATGAATCTCTTCACAATCTCTTCTGCCGGTGTATTTTTGCGAAGGTCCTGGTACAGATTAAATTGCTCGACCACTTTCCAGAGCGTTGTTCGACTCATCACTTGTTGTTTGATCGTCTCAATCCGTTGGTCGGCATAACTTGTAATGGTCGACCGAACAAGATCTGATGGAATTTCCTGTTCTTCGATCAGGATCGTGGCCGTGGACTTATACGTCGGTGGCCAGAAGAACGCCAAGAGCAACGACGCCATCAAAAGACCGAGGCTGGTGAGGAGAACGAGCTTGCGACGCCGATGAAACGCCGTAATGTAGTCCTTCACGCTCATGACTCGCTCGGAATGCTGTCCGGATCCTTGTGTTTGTCCCATAGCATTAATGAGAGAACAAGAGGTGTGCCGGAGAATAGGTCACCATAAACGTGGTCCCATGAGATTCGGCCGAGCTAATCGCAATGTCAGTATCCCGCCATCGATACATGTATGACACTTCTGCCCGCCACCATTCGAGAAACTGCCACGTCAACTTCGGTGCCACACTGACATACCGGCTTTCCGGAAAGGTTGCTCCGATAGCCGTGCCTGCCTTTCCGGTCGTGATCATTCCAACCAAATTCAGCCCCAAGGCCAGAGTCTCCGAAACGCCATAGGTGCCGGAGACTTCGCCTCGATTCGTCTGAATTAAGAGTCCAAATCCACTAGGGCTCAGATCTCGAGCAAACGTAACTTGAACCATAGCTCGTTCAAACTGTTTCGTCATACTGGCCCCGGCCAACCACACAGTCTCATTGGCATCAGAGGAGCCGGCGGGTATCTGCGTCGTGGAAGACAAAAACCTGGGTCCGCCATAAACAGTTCCCGTCAACGATTCATCAAAGGCATGGGTAAGACTCATATTGATTCCAGGGAAATTCGCTCGAAATGAAAATGGTGAATCCTTTGTACGAAAATCCGTATAGGATCCTAATAAAAGAATCTGGTCGCGCTCTGTCAACTGATACTGCAGTCCACCGGAGCCACCCACCACGCGATGGTCAGTCAACCTGGCAGTTTCATACGTCGTGTCGGACAACTGTACGCTTGACTGAAGTGACAACTTTTCCGTCACAGCTCTTGTCCACGTTGGATTAAAGGTCCACTGATTACGTTGAGCGAACTGCAGAACAACCCCGGTCGCCTGCAATTCACTGAGCAACGTATTGTCCCGGGTGAATCCTCCATGGAAGCCGAAGAGATCCTTTTCTGTTCTATAACGCACCGACAAGGGAGCAAAGACGTTCGTAAACTGCCGGTCCTCACCGCCGAAATACCCAACAATGTCTGCGGCGAGCCTACTACTGACGTCCAGGCGCTCGGTCTTACCGGAGAATTCCGTCGCGGGGGTAACCCAATACCCATAGGTGTCGTGATGGGGAAGCGGTGTCAACAATAGATTACTGTTGTAGACTCCCTTCGCCCCAATCGATGGAGCCAAGGACCACTCTGCTGCCTCGCTTTGGCCTGCCGTAGTGCATTCCAAGAGCCAGAGCAGCACCAAGAACCGCCCGACGCCTCGCACATATCGATAGTGGTTACGACCTCGAGCCCCATCCCTTTCATGCATCGATTACGGCACCATGACGACGTCGCCGCGTTGGAGAAGAATATTCTGCTCCAAGTCTCTCCCTTTTCGAATATCTCCATAGCGGAAGGGAATGGCCTGCTGCCCCCCCCTCACTCGCCGCATCACTTTAATATCGTTTTCTCCAGCGAACGGAGTCAGCCCTCCGGCAAGACTGAGCGCCTGTAAGACATCAGTGTAATGGCCAATCACGTATTCACCCGGTTTATTGACTCGCCCAACGACATACACCTTGTAACTAGCCACTTTCGTCACAGCCACGGAAACATTGGGATTCGGTATATACTTCGTGAGGCGCTTGACCAGTTCTCCACGAATATCTTCAACTGTTTGATTCTCCGCTTGGATGTCTCCAACGAGGGGGAACGAAAACATGCCGTCCGGACGAACCACGACCTCGCGTGTCAACTGCTCATCTTTCCACACCGATACCAACAAGACATCTTCTGCACCGAGTCGATATCCCGGCTCAAATTGCGACGCCAGCGACGCAGGCATCGCATCTTCGGCATGAACGGGCATCACCGCTAACACGACACCTATGATCAGTCCCCCACTCAGCATTGATCGAACTGAACGACCCATGGCTTCTTCTTTACCCCCTTAGCTGTGCGAGGGCCTGCTCGGCCTCTCGTCGCCCTTCAAATAGATCCGGACTTTTCAGTGCTCTGGAGAGGTAGGCGCGAGCCTCAGCTCGTTGACCGGACCGCAAGAATGCAATCCCAAGGTGATAATTAAGGATAGACATTTCTGGAGATTTAACGACCGCATCTTTCATGAGACGGATCGCTTCCTCCTGTTGACCCATCTTGAATCGAACCCACCCGAGTGTATCGATGAACAACGGATGCGGTGCCTCCTTCTCAAACTCTCTGCTGAGACCGAAGGCTTTCTGCAAACTTGCCGGATCTCCTTTGTGATCGACAAGCAGCACAGCCAAGTTGTTCGCCGCCAACACGTTGTGCGGATTGATTCGCAAGGTGGCTTCATACGCGCCCATGGCCAGATCGAGCTGTCCTCGCTCGGACTGCACCGAGGCCAATAGCATATGCAACTCCTCGCTCTCGGGGTTCGCTGTAAGTGCCTCTTGCACGATCTGCAACGCCACGTCAGGTTTCTTCTGAGACAATGCCGCTGTGACCCAATTGAGCCATGGGGTCACCCACTTCGGATTGACTCGAACTGCTTCCCTATAGTGGGATGCAGCCTCTTCGTGCAGCTGTGCACGAGACAAAATCTCCCCCAGGAGACCGTGCGCGAAGAGATGGTTCTGATCGGTAGCCAGGATAGACTCCAGCCTGGTTTTAGAGCGGGCAGCCTGCCCTAACGCTACCTCCACTTTCACAAGCGACAGTAACGGCTCCGGCGAATTTGGAGCGACTGCCGTTGCTCGCTCGTAGGCCCGACTTGCCTCACTCAGGCGGCGCTGCGCTTCATAGAACCGCCCTTCAGCCACCAACGCAATAGCCTGATTGCCGCCCGACACCTGGCGAAGTCGTGTTAATGTTCTCTCCCCTTCCTGCCAATTCTTCGTCACCACATCCAACGTCATCAGCATGTCGAGCGCGGTAATATCATGAGGACGTTGCTTCAAGAGATCCTCGAGTCGCGCACGGGCCTGCTGGTGTCGTCCGCTTCGGCTCTCCAGCAATGCCAGGGATCGTTTGGCATCCACCTGGTCCGGGTACAGTGCCACTGCCCGTTCCAAACTGTCCTTTGCAAGATTGATATCACCGGCGAGTTGATACGCCTGGCCAAGCAGATAATGCACCGTGGCTAACTCTGGCCGATCATGCAGAACGGTGCGAAACGCCTGGACCGCGTCCTTCCCCTTCCTTCTGGTCAACGCCATCCGCCCCGTGAGGATCAACCCTTCCGTTGATCGAGGGTTCTCTTTCAAGACATCCTGCACTTGACGTTCCGCGTCGATCTGTTTGCCGGCACGGAAATCCATCTCCGCCAACTTCACCTTAGCTTCCAGTCCAGCCGGCTTCTCGTTGTATTCACGGACCAAGGCAGCATACTGATCGCGCGCTTTGGCCTCCTGGCCCATCCTCACATAGAGCGCAGCAACTCCAAATTGAAGCTGACTCGCATACGGTAACTGCGACGTGGCCTCCAAGAGTACGCGTTCAGCGGACGAGAGATCGTTCCTATTGACAAAGAACTCCGCCAATACAAGTCTGCGCTGCTCACTGTTTGGGTCACGCGCCACCGCATCACGAAGCACGCTTTCCGCCTGACCATAGGCGCTTTCCTTGACATAGAACTGAGCCAGTCTCAGCCGGTGATCAAACGACTCCGGCTCGACGTCGATCATCCGACGAATCACTCTCTCCGCACCGGCTGAATCATTGACTCTGGTCAATACCGCATTCAAACTACTCAGGAGATCGAGATCAGCTGGATGTGCTTTTAAGGCAGATCGCAATACGTTCTCGGCATCATGATAGCGTTGACGCTGGCCGTACAACGTCGCAAGAAGAATCGCAACGTCCGGCTCCGCAGGAAATTCTCTGGCCAGGGCTTCCGCCTTGGGAATCGCTGGAAGAACGGCTGCGTCCGAGACCACCTGTGAGGCAATCTTTAGCGCCTGCGCCTGAGCATGGCCGGGATAGCCCCTGAGCACTGCCTCTGCCACTTCCACTACACGATCGGTCAACTGCGCTTCCAGGTAGTATTTGCCTAAGGCAATCAATGCCGCGGTATGATCAGGACTCAGTCGTACGGCTTCCTGATAGAGCTGCACCGCATTGCGCCAATTCTTTTCCTTCTCTTCAACTCGAGCAAACAAAACGTAGGCATCCGGATCCTTGGGATCAATTTTCAACACATTTCTCAGTGCCACCCTTGCCTTGGGATAATTCGCAGCCTCCATATACTCAGTGGCTCGAGCAAAATACTTTGCTTTTCTCTCTTCAGGACCACCACAAGCGGTCAAGGCCAGTACCGCGAGGAGAAGAATGCCGACACTTCCGCTTTTACTGACACCCTGCCCACAGCTCTTCTGTAAGTGTTCACAATTCATACTTGTACGTTATTACGTAATGCGGTTCGCTACAACAAAATCCGAATTCCCAACCCAAAGAGAATCCAGAGCGACACGAGTCCTAATTGTCTGACACGCGTCGAAAATGCATGAAGGAGCAACTCGAAGGAAAAGAAGAGCACCACCAATTTGGCCGCAAAGACACCTAAATGCGAGACATCCGCGCTGACCTCTGGAAGCAATGGCAACGTCACAGCCATAAATACCATCAAATAGTCAAGCGGTGTCGTCTGGAAACGGCTCTCCTGATTGAACCGAAGACTTAATAGCACCATAATAGCGGCAATGACAAAGAACACGTTGTGCGCCATGGCGACGGCAGAAACAGCACCTATCCGAGAACCCTCACAGACATAAAGCAAGAATGTGGTCCCAACATAAAGCCCTCCTCGCACAAAGTACGGAGCAACCTGCGAGGAGCAGGAGAGTCCGATCAACACCACCGCGAAGAGCCCAATCGAGACATACCCCACGTCGGTGGGAACCGTCGATGGAAGAAATACCAATGCAATCAGGAACAACGGAACAGTCACCGCCAAGAACTGGATCGGGAGATCCGTCAGCCAAGGGCCATTGACGAATCTGACAATGGTGGCATTTGAAAGAACATACCCTGCTCCTGAGGTTGGAGAGGGAAGGAGTCCTCGTCCCGCCGCAATAAACAGCATTAAGACCAAGAACACGAGCGTCAGATAGAGCGGAACAATAAGTTTGTCGGACTGCCAGCGTAGCATATAAGCCACCCCCAACATACCAGCCTGTATCAGATAGATCACGGTTACGGCTTCATAGTGCGTGAGCCCCACTTTAAGCAATTTATGATGGATATGAGCGCGATCCCCAACGAACGGCGATCGCCCCTCAGCCAACCGCTGCGCCGTGACCCCAAGCGTGTCCAAGAACGGCAATCCCAATAGAAATAACGCAAGGCTAGGGCTGAAGGGACCACGGGATGAGTCTGTCAGCAAGACGGCCAGCACACCCATCATAAATCCCAAGAGTTGGCTACCTCCGTCCCCCATGAAGATACGTGCGGGATAGGTGTTGTACCGCAAGAACCCCAAGATTGCTCCAAGAAAGGGAACAGCGAGCACGAGAACCGTCGAGTCTCCAGAAAGATAGGCCAGATAGGCGATCCCACTGAGCGTGAGAAACGACAGTCCACCAGCCAGACCATCCAAACCATCTGTCAAATTGACGGCGTTGGACACGCCGATCAGGAACACCACCGTCACAAGCATCCCGATCCATGCCGGCACTTCTACATCGGGGAGAAAGGGAAGAGTGGTAAACCAGATATCTCCGCCTAATACTACAGTAAGAGCCGCGCACAGCTGTCCGACTACTTTGGTTCTGTAGCCGAGATCAACGCGGTCATCCCATACACCAAAGACCACGATAATCCCGCATCCTAATAATACCGAGAATGTTGTAGTATCCTTAGGCCCCCACCAGGCAATCGAGGCGCATGCACCGACGGCAAATGCGATCCCACCGATCCGCGGCACCGCATGCGCATGAACTTTCCGGCCTCCCGGTTGATCCATGATCTGGAAGCGCTCTGCCACAATCCGCAGGAATGGAATCAGAGCCATGCAGACCAGCAAGGCGGTCATGGAACTGAAAAAGAGTTCATTCAGCATTGGTACGCTCGCTCATCAGGTACAGGGTTGTTTAGTCCGGCACAAACCTCGGCAGCTCCCCCCCAACTGCGACTGCAAATTCCCGGAGACGTTGGTCGACTGTGGATTCGGATTCACCCGGGCTGACAAGCGCAGCCAACCTCACCAACGCCCCGTCAGTCCGCTGCCGAGAAAATGCGTCCCACAATAAGTACATTTTGACCAGATATTCGCTCGTGAGCTGACGCTCGCGTTGTTTAAACCAATATAAAACGATTTGCTTTTGATCCCCTTTCTGAATGACCACACGATTGGCCCGCAGCGGTTGCATAGTCGCATCCGAGACCGGTATTTCGGCTTGCGCCAATGAGGAAATTTCCCAGCCACCACCCGGCAGACAACTTTGAGGTGAATGAGCCGACTGTCCTTTTCGTTGTGACCGATAATAGGCAGCATAGAAATTCACCTGCTGCTGGGGACTCAGTCGATAATCCGCGAGAACATAATCGTCAAACCGAAGGGTATCGATGTACTGCTGTTCGAGCGGATAGGGTTGGCCACGCCATCCGCTGATTTCCATCGGGAAATCTACAAAGGCGGTTCGGGGAGGAGGACTTTCCTCACGATCCATAAGCAGAGTACCAAGCAATGCACATGGGGCAAACAGCGCCACACTGCATAAGTAGGCTGGACCGGGTGAGAGTATCCGGTTGGGGAGGACGTTCACCTCGCCCTTCACGACGGTCTCCACTTCCTGAGTTCCCCATTTCAAATGCTCACGCAACGATCGCCCTGGTGTCTCTGCGCCAAGGCTTCCGAGGCACGCCACTTCGAGGATCAGCAACCCAAAGCTGACCATGAAAATGACCCATCCCTCAAAGAGATGATAGAACCCTTCTGCTGCACCTTTCCCATAAAATTCGACCAACACGCCGATCATGCCAATCCGGAACCCGTTAATCAGTATCGAGATGGGGATAGCAGAGAGTACTAAGAGGACTCGTTTCCACATCCTGTCATTGAAGAGATACGCGCAGAGCAACGCAAGCGAGAGCAGAGGAAGCAGATAGCGAATCCCACTGCAGGCTTCGACGACTTGCAGCTGAACGGGCCCAAGATCGATGACATTGCCTTCACGAAATGCCATCACCCCAACAAGTTGTAGACAGCCGACGCCGAGCGAAGACGACCACAATTGCAGTTGGCTTGATAGGTTTGCATAAAAAAACGTGGGAAGCGGGATCGCAGTCAGGAGGTAGCCGAGGGGAAACGCAATCGCCTTCGTGCCACGAATCCCAACGAGAGTCATCGCCAATCCGACGAGTACGATCCATAACGACAGGTGTAAGACGAGAAAAAGTGTCGAGAGTTCACCGACCACATAGAGAAAGAGACCAAGACCGACAACGGCCAAGCCCCACCATGATTGCTCTCTTGGCAGTTGAGACAGCCGGTGTCGGGATTGCCAGATGAGAAACCCTGAAATGAAAGGGACGAACAATCCATGACTATAATCCTCACTCCCAAACCACCGACTGATCAGAAACACAAGGCTGTCGGCATAGAGATAGCCAAGAAATACGATGATCACGATCGAGGAAACACATAGAGCGCGCGTACTGGCCATAAGGCAGATTCACTCACTCGATAATATTGTAAAGGGGCAAACAAGCGACGCCGATCCGAACAACCGCGGCGAAACCTGATTGTCTATCGGAACCGATTCTCTGTCGATTGATTTCGGAGAAAGAGCGGGCTTGATACCTATGTAGAGGTATCAAGCCCCAGCAGTCGGAAACGAGGGAATCGTCTAGACCTTGGATGTACGAAGATTTCGCAATCCGCCAGCCCCCAGCCCCACCAATGAGATCAGCCCCGCACCGAACAGCAGCACCGCCGCCGGCAACGGCACGGCCGTGAGACTGCTGATATTCCCTACATAGGCGCCGGGAACACCATCCGCATCCTCAAAAAGAAGTCGCCACCTCGCACTCCCGCCGTTCAGGCTGCCCAAACCGGGAGGATCCTGAACGTTCAGATTCAATCCTCCTCCAATCTGGTTTAGGCGAAGACCAAAACTAAATGGGGTGCTGCCATCAGAAAGGGAATCACCGCTAGCGGCAGTAACTAATTCCCATCGGTCACCAATGCCGCCTCCTAATGGAATATTCTTCGAAATCGTGACAGCATTCGCACCTGCTGAGAACGATGACGTGTAGAGAAGCTGTGGGCCACTAGGGCCCAGAAACCTCAGATTGAAGTTGTAATCCTTTACCGTGCCGTTGAAGACACCACCGCTCCCGACCGTCGAGCTCTCATATTTAAACAGTCCGTCAATTTGAAACGAACCAGTCGAGTCACCGTCGAGATTGCCGGCAAAGGAGTATGTCATCAATGCTGCTTGGGCTGCCGTGACTGGAACCGAGAGGACACATATCGCTGCAGCCGAAAGCATGAATCCTCGCCTAAACCATTGTTTCATCATCTGCATACCACCACTCCTGTTAGAGGTTGTCGAATGGTTACTCTATTAGGGACACGTAGGAATGGATAACTCTCTAGCAAACCTCAGACCAACACACAAAGTTGCTATGTCCATGAAAACTAAGGTAGTGGACAGTGGACGCTTCCCGCACCTGTGTCAACATTCCTGCAACAACGTTCAAATTTGTGCCGCAAGGGTTGGCAAAAGCAGCGAGTCATACAACCTTCCATAGAAGCTACGCAGCCTTGTCTTTCTGATAAATCTCTTGCTCCAGTTCAGTCATCTCCCTCAACAACCTAGTGGCCTCATTACTTGCCGCATCAGGTTGTTGGTAAGGTTGTCCTAGAAGCAGACTTCTGAAGACATGATAGACGAACAAGGGGAGTGCGACCTGACGGCCGATACGGCTGGGTTCCGAAATCAAGCGGTAAAACCATTCAAGATGTATGGCTCTAAACACAACGGGGGCACGTTTCACCCTACCCGCAATAACGTCAAAGGTGCCACCAACTCCCTGACAAACGCCAACTCTCAATTCTGGCAAATATCGAGTAATCCACATCTCTTGCTTGGGACTGCCCAACGCCACAAAGAGAAGGTCAGGTTGAACAGAATTGATCTTTGAAATGATCACTGGCATCTCGTCTTCTTTCACATAGCCATGCTGAGCACCAACGATCTTGAGACCGGCAAACCATTGCTGTAAGACTTCCGCAGTACGCGAGACCACCTCGTGGCTCGCTCCAAACAGAAAAACTGTATATCCTTTCGTTGCGGCTCGCTGACAAAGCAACGGCATGAGTTCCGACCCAGGAACACGCTCCGTACACCTACCCCGCAATAGTCTAGCCGCAAAAACAACGCCAATCCCGTCCGGAATCACTAGCGCTGCATTCCGGAGTTGAGCAAGAAGACTTCTATCCTGCTGAGCACGTACAATCTTTTCAGGATTCACCGCAAGGATGGCGCGCGGCTGTTGGTCCTTCACCATGGATTCAGCGAGATCAACCGCCTCACCCATAGTAACGCAGTCAACTGGCACGCCAAGAATTTCAATGCGAGGTAGCTTCATGCATGACTCCTCGAAAAGATGAAATGGCACGTGACAGCGGAACGGAAAAGCTGGAATTTTCACACCTAATTTCTGTGACAAATTCGTGAGGCAAGGTGCCGGTGAACATGGTGCGGAGCGTAGAGATTGGTTCTCGTACGCCATATATTCTTGACCTCCAACCACCAATGGGAGACATCTCGCCTCTGTGCAGGGAAGTGGCACCACCATCGATATGCAAATGCAGAGCTCCCCAATCCGTCTGCACAGCATATCCAGCCGTTGTTCGTGTCGGTCTAATAGCCAGATGCCAGTTCAGCTCAAGGGAATGACTGCCCGATCCAGATAGGTAATCCCATACCAACCAACCACCGTGAGGACTAAATGCTATACCACGCCAGTGGATGACGCCGAGGCGCTCTTTGTAGCCGTCGTGACGCGCCATCAGCGTAAAACCACCACTAGGATCTTCGCTCTTGCCTATCAGCTGGACACGAAATGGTTTCGACCACATAAAAGCAGTTTCCTGAACGGCTTGGTCGATTTGATCGACAAAAACAGTATTATGTGCCCGAGTTCCACGAAAGTATGAGCGCCATACTGCATCGCTGGTATATGTATATGTTCCTGGATCAATAAACACTTCCTGATCGCCATAGTCTAAGATGATGGATAGCGCATCAGCGTGACCATGTCCGAAGCATGGAGACATACCTAACGGGCCATGATCAAAGGTTAAACAAAAAGGGAATGGTGAACGCCTCAATACTAGTGTGTACCCAGTATCGGGGAATGTGACGCTTGATGTGCTCTGGATGCCTCCCTCTTCATAATTGAAGCGAAGATGGGCCGAAAGCGCATGCCCATTGTCATCATCTCCAATTTGAGGCAATTTCCCGTTCTGACCTCTAAAGGCCCGCACAAAAGCCCCACCACTCCGCACAGCATCAGCGATGGGAGTCGGCACACCTTCACCATGATGCTCAAGTAATGACTTCACCAGTCCCAGCAGATCAACAGTAAAGCGGTGATAGGCAAATGCTTGCTCGAGACCACCCCCATCAGGCAATACTTGTCTCCTGGCTTCCTGAAGTAGAATGCGCATACCTATGGCCTTCCACTCTCTTGCCTCCAAGAACTCAGGAAATAGCGTTCCTGCGTAAGTCAACCCACACCCCTCCGCAATGGTGTGATTTCCGGCAGAGGAATACAGAGACAATCGCTTGGCAATTAAAGACGCATGAGAACTGACAAGCTGCAATAGCTTTACCCATGTATGACAGGGGGTTATGAGTCTTGTGCGCACCAAGTCCACTGCATGGCATACAGCAATTAACCGTAAAGCACACTCCATAGATGAAATATAATGAATACCGGTCAGTGGCGGGTTTTCCTCAACCCATGAAGCCAACATGGATTCTAATAGTTGAATTGCCTCAGCAGCGCTCGCCTCCCGATACCGTGCAAGTAGTGCCAGACTGACAAGTTGCTGTAGCCTTGACGGTTCCCAAGCCACACGGATATCACCAATGGGGTTGCCTGTTTGGTACTGAATGGCACCAAAAAACGTTCTTGGCCAGACATTTCCAGTATCCGGCGAAAGATTCCAGGTAGGTGTTGTCGGATCCCATTTCCATGGATGACCGAGAGCCTTCCATTTTCCTTCCAAAAGGCGAGTGATTTCGGGCTCAGCAAGATCAAACTGCCAGTTCAATTGAGGAAGCTGCGCATCAGCTGCCGTACAAAACGTATAGTGATCAGGCTGCTCAACCATTGACAATTGTGCTCCACCCTCTCTATGGGCATTGCGCAATTGAGTAAGAACAAGGCGTTCCCCGATGCGGTACATCACCTCTTGTGGGTGCATTACGCTCGCCCGCTTGATAGCCCAGCGAATCCGCTGCATCAAAGCAGCACCTCTTCATAGTGTCGAGAAAGTTTCTGCGCAACGCCCCTCGCACCGAAGTGCTGCTTGGCGTAGGCGTGGTTGTATTTTGAAACTCTTAAGCATAGCTCCGGGTTCGACAATAGATATTCAAGAGCATCTGCGATATCGTGGGGAGCAAGACTTTCAATGATGCAGCCCATTTTCTTATCCTCAAAGAAATCCCGTAACGCTCCTACAGGGCGAGTAACAACTGGCAGACCATATGCCATGGCCTCGAGTACAGAGAGCGGCATGCCTTCACTGTAGGTGGGAAAGAGATAGACATCCGCTCCCCTGAAGGCATCCACTTTGAGCTTCCCGGTCACAAAACCAGCAAAACGGACATCTGAAATGGATTTGTCACTAACGTAAGCCTTTACACTCCCTAGATCTGGCCCTTCACCTGCAATGGTTAAATTTACTTGGGGATATCGTCTCTTTAAAGTCCAATAGGCGTCCACCGCCTCAAATACACCCTTCTTTTTCACGATTCGACTAAGAAACAGAATGCGGAACTGCTCGCCTTCTCGGGAGCACTTCAGAGCACAGGATTCAGAATCTCCACCTAGAAGCATTACGTCATCGATCGCTGTCGAGCCTATGCGCACTGGTCCCGAGTATCCCATGGATATCAGTCGAGAGCTGAATTCACTCGCAAGGACAAGAACTACATCGGCTTGAAAGTACGTCCATTTAAATATTCCGGAGAAATAGTGGCACAACTTTCTCTCAAAGCTGACATCCCACCCGTGGAAAAACACCAACACACGTTTTCCAAGCAGCTTCGCCAGGATGAGAAAAATACCATCTCGCACGATCGCTTTAGGGAGCAGTGACGGATTAATGTGTACAACATCGTAACGGCCTGACAATAGAACTCTTATGAATCGAGCATAATCTTTAATTAACCGAGAGAGAACACACTTGAATCCGGCGCTCTCTGACCGAGCCCCTACCTCAAAATAATCCACTCGGTCACCAAGGTGCCCACGGAGTACGTCAAACAACTGAGACACTCCCCCGGGCTGACTAGCAGACGGTACGGTCACGAGTACACAAGGCACATTCCTTCGAATCACGATTTCCGCTCTCCGCAGAAAAGGTTTCGCTTAGCAGCCAGAATGCGTTGCCTAGAATTCACTTCACACCTGTACTCTTGAGGAGGCACTCCTATTCGAATACTGTTTTCATCACCTAAACTCCTCTGGCCTGCCTCAATAGGTGCTTACCAACTATTACATTCAGGTTGCCATTGGTGTACAAAATGATAGATTCCTGCTCTGTGCTAGTTTCGAGTATATAACCTCAATTGAGATTGATCGAGAAATATGCGTATTCTTGAAAAGAGACACGACGAATATCCAAGCTGCTATGCCACATCCATTCGCAGCTAGTGGAGGGCCGACGCTTCTCCAAGAACCAGACGATCCCATGAATGGACAACAGGGAGGGCAACCTAAGTCATTATGAGCATTCTCAGAAATGGTTGGGTTCCGCACATGTCCGTTTGCATATTTGCTGCGCTGTGGGCCGACACGACATTAGCCCTAAACACCAGTCAGTCTCAGTATCTTCGAATTGAATTGCCCGGTGACGAGCGAATCCTTTCACTAGCGGAAGTCCAAGTGTATGAAGATGGGATCAATATCGCTGGTCAAGGGAAGGCGACCCAAAGTAGTACGTCCAGTGGTGCCCTTGCTGAACGAGCAATTGATGGAAATACAAATGGGGACTACTTTGCCCATTCAGTCAGCAGCACCTCAATCGAAGGCCATTCGTGGTGGGAATTGAACCTCGGGAAAGAGCGCCGAGTCAGCAGCGTCGTACTCTACAATAGATTAGACTGCTGCGTGGATCGTATCGCGCCGGCAAGAATCCAATTGCTCACAAAAGAGAGGGATGTTGTTTGGGAACATGTGATTAGAGAACCTCGTCTCAGGTATCAATTTGAGACTTCGTCTGGGGTTGCAGCTCCACATCCGGGTAGCCCTAACCTACTTCGGAATTCCTCCTTTCAACAGCAGACGAATGACTCGCTTCCGGATTATTGGGATCTCCATCATTCTGCAGCCCTCACGTTTGACAATTTACACGACCAATATGGTATCGACGATACAGCACAATCACCAGTAGCGGGCACAAAAGTACTAAAGGTAACAAACAGTGAGAGTCAGTTCCCTCACCTCAATGTCATGCCTAGAAAGATTCATTCCCCCTTATCGAATAGTGCTTACACTTTTTCTGTGTATGTGAAAGCTGAGCGAGAGGGGATGGAATATAAGGTGGTTCGTGCTTGGGCTGACACTGAATCTGTCACATATAAGTTAACGACGGAGTGGAGGCGATACTCAGCTACCTTCACTGGTGTGCGGGGCAATGCCTCGCCGGTTCAGCCAATCATGTACTTCCCTGCTCAGGGAACATACTATGTTTCGGCACCGCAGCTTGAAAAAGGAGACGCCGCGACCGCATTCCATCCTTCGCTCGAAGACGAAATGCCTACTGCGCCGAGGAACTCCTCACGGGAACAGCTCAAGCACTTCCTGACGAACGCGAGCAAGGTATTCACCTCCTATCAGCAGGCCGCCGTCTCAGCCTATTTTGAATACAACTACTATACATCTCAGCCAATCGCTCGTTTGATCCTAGCAAGAGAATCGGCTGCAACCCCTAAACTCCTGATACAGTGTACAGATGTAACAAATGTGAACGTATCGACGCCACTTCATGGTGACTTGGTGGCTCACCAGGATTCCCAGACTGCGGTGGATGTCTCCATTCGCGATTTGTCTCCGGGTGAATACACTTGTATCGTTTCGCCGGCCAAGGGGATCACGAAGCGTACGGTCACTTCAGTAAAGCTGGTTAAACGGCCGCCGAGCACCACTGAAGTTCGAATCAACCAACTTCGGCGCATTATGTTCATCAACGAGGAACCGTTTCACATCGTCGGCATGGGAGTTGGAAGTTGGAAGTCACCGCCGGATTGGTATTTCAAGGACCTTGCCACACATGGAATAAATACAGTGTTCTATACCCGTCCATCTGACAAGAATGGCGAGTACGAGGTTCAGAATGTCGAAGGTTTTGTTTCAGGCGCTGCTCGCCATGGCCTGAAAGCCATTATCGGGATTCCTCTGGCCGGGGCAAAATCAGCAAACTGGCGCCAACGTCTAGCTGGCTTTGCAAAACTCATTACACACTTCAAAGATAATTCTACTGTGATTGGATGGTTTCCAGTGGACGAGCCGGCGGCTCATACATGGCGAGATGAGGAGATACTGGAAATTCACGATTCAATCAAGCGTCTCGATCCCTACCGACTTATTTTCATCAACTGGGCATACGATGGAATCCCAACCGTGATCGGACAGGAACCTCGCGGCACACTTCATTCCACCGACGTGTATTCCAGCGATTACTATCCGTTTACTGGCCAGGGACATAACTTAGAAGGGTTCACAAGCACTTCCATTCGGACATTATCAACAGCGAGAATGAGGAACAGACTATCTCATTCATGGATTCAGCTGTATGGAAGTATGGATGCCTGGCGAGAGCCAACAGGCGATGAGCTCAATTATATGGCATACCTCAATCTCATCTATGGTGGCTATATAAGCTATTGGGACACCAAGTCCAATTCCAAGGATACCTGGGCCAGACTTGCCACAATAAACCGGGAAGTAAAACTTCTCTCGGAGGAGCTGTTTTTCAATCCAGAAGCTCGTGAGCTCCTTTCCCCAACTACTAAAGCCAATTTCTTCTTTTCGGCATGGAAGCAAGGGCAGCGTATTTTCCTAATCGTGGCTCATAACGGGAATGAGACAGAAACCTTCACCCATGAAACTGCGTCGTTATTTATTAATCGAACCCTACACGCGAAGACTTTCTTCGGAATTCGAGAGATTCCCATAGTGAGTGGCCGTATCCATGATATATTCCGTCCGTTGGAGTGTAAAGTCTATGTCCTTGATGGAGAATAGCGTTTCAGGACGAGTCTATCGATTGGTGGGGTTGACCTTTCTGCAAAACATTAGATAATCATCAGGAGAGAGTCTCTAGGTGTTTAGCCCCAGCATTTGATGGTGTACTCTTCAGCTATCAATGGAAGGAGGCGCTATGGGGCAAATACTGCACGGGAGCGCCCGCACGACAGCGGCGGTGCGTCGAGCGATCCAATAGAGTCAAGAGAGCCTGATCATTCTCGCCAACCGTCACGGGACCAACCCCAAAACGGTGGCGAAGTGGAAGCGGTGAACGTCTGTCCACGATCTCCCCACCGGCCCGAAGCAGGCCAAGTCCACCACACTATCGAGTGAGGAAGAAGCCAGCATTGTCGCCTTCCGCCGACAGACGCTACTGCCACTGGATGACTGCCTCTATGCCTTGCAAGCCACGATCCCGCATCTGACCTGGTCGTCCTTGCATCGGTGCTTGCAGCGCCACGGGATCAGCCGGTTACCCGACGTGACCGGAGACAAGCCACCAAAGAAGAAATTTACGACAGACCCCATCGGCTACTTTCATATCAACATTGCTGAGGTCCGAACGACGGAAGGCAAGTTGTACCTGTAGGTGGCGATCGACCGCACCAGCAAGTTCGTCTTCGTCCAGCTTGTGCGCCACGCGAACAGAAGCACCGCCTCCGCCTTCCTGGTTGCGCTGATCGCAGCGGTTCCCTACAAAATCCACCCCGTGCTGACGGACAACGGGATCCAGTTCACGTTTCCGCCGCGCTACGCTGACGGCCCGACCGCCACGTACATCGCCCATATGTTCGACATACGCTGCCACGAACACGGGATTGAGCACCGCACCAAGATCCAGCATCCCTGGACCAATGGCTAGGTGGAACGTATGAACCGGACGATCAAGGACGCCACCGTCAAGCGCTATCATGACGAGAGCTATCGGCAACTCGACGCCCACCTTCACGACTTCATCAACGCGTATAATTCTGGGCGGCAGCTCAAAACCCTCAAGGGTCTTACGCCCTTTGAATACACCGGCAAAATCTGGACACAAGAACCAGAACGATTTACCTCTAACCCAACCCATCAAATGGTGGGACTAAACACCTAGGCCTAATGATCGGGGATGACATCAAATCAAGCTCGTCATTTGGTATGATTATAAAGGGAGACTTCGTTCACTTCACAGTTTGTGAAATTACCTTTCTATATGCGTCAAGATACAGATTTGCGGTGTCGGTGATGTTGAATCGCTGCCTGGCGTATTCTGCAATTCCTTGAAGTTGCTCTGGAAGGGTTTGGCACTCGGACTTCTTCATGATATGGGCAATCTTCTGACTACAATCCAAATAGTCGCCAACCTGAAAATAATACCCATATTTTCCATTGTCGATAATCTCCATTGGTCCTTCGATGTTCGACACGAGGACCGGTACACCTGCCGCCATGGCTTCCACTATCGTGAGCCCAAATCCCTCATACCGCGAAGGTTGAACCAGTAGATCATAGGTGTGCAACTGTTCGTAGAGCATCCTCCTCGGACGGGCACCCAAGAACCTGCACCATCTTGCCACTCCTAATTCACTGGCTAGCTTTTTTAGATATTCCATCGATGGTCCTTCCCCGATAAAATCCACTACTACTTGCCCTCCTTCAATTACGTCACTCATGCAGTGCAATGCCCTGAGTAAAATATCCTGCCCCTTCTTTTCATGATACAGGCGACTTACCTGAACCACCCTAAACGGATGCTGCCCATATCGTGTCTTCTGTGGAATTTTCGAAGGGCATATTCCATTGTGTACGACGGTTGGAGAAGTAGCAGGGCATCGCGTGACAATATCCGCACATACTGCCTCGGATATGCCATAAATGGCATGGTACTTGTTTGCCGTGCGCAGATGCACGCGAGTGTCGTGAACAGTAAGCACTTTGGGAGTGGGCAACCACCGAATAATATCAAGGAAGCTCTCCTGATGGGTATGGATAACGTCAGGGCTAATCTTCAGTAAGGTGCGAAATACCTTTAGCGCATACCAAGGGTTACGGCTACCAGCAGGTCTGCCAATTAACCGCAAATGGACCCTATCGCTTAGCTCCTCTCGAAGCGTCGTATCAATAGCGTTGTTTCCTATTACTAAAATTACTTCGTTGTTATTCACCTGCTCATTCGCGATGTCCACCAACATAGTTTCAGAGCCACCGACCTTCAAGCTCCAGATCAAATGAGCAACCCTCACGACTTATTTCTCCCGTGTGATTCGCATAGGTCTGCTGCGATATCTGGGATTGATAATCCTGGAATTTACAAGACACTCTTTGAGACATCCCTTCATACTCGCCCACCTCTTACGCAGCCAGAGATTTGCTATTATTACCCAATGCACTTTTTCGCATTTCAGAATGGCACCGAGCTCTCTTGCCTGCCGCAGCGTATTGGTATAGGAAGTTTTCTGAAGTGAGTGCAGCCGAAAATAAGCCCAATTCTCATCAACCATCATTGGTGCGGATATCTTGGCCATACGTACCCAGAGATCAAAATCCATCACCATGAAATATTCTGAATTCCACCCCCCTACCCGCTCTATAAAAGCTTTTCGAAAAAAGGCTGACTGCTGCCGTACAATATCAGGATTATTGAGGAGCCGATCAAACGATATGACAGGACTTCTGCCTGGGATTGACTCGTTCGAGTCTTCAAAACGATATGTGAGATTCCCTACTACCCACATCACGTCGGGATCCTGAAAATATTCCACAACTGACTTGAATATATTAGTTTCATAATAGTCATCAGAGTTGATCCAGCCAATGATATCGCCACTTGCTTTTGCCAATCCCTTATTCAATGCATCCGCTTGCCCTCGATCTCTCTCCGACACCCACAGAAGATGCGGATACTTATTCAGCACATCGACCGTACAATCAGTTGAGCCTCCATCAATGACAATATGCTCCACACGAGGATAATCCTGCGCCAGCACGGAGCCAATGGTCTGCTCGATGTAAGCCCCCTGATTAAACGAAGGGGTAATGATCGTCAGCTTGAGAGGCTGCGACATGCTATTTGACGACTTTTCTACACAGCCGCCCCCCGTTGACTCTAAAGATTCATAATTTCGAAAAGTTCCCAAATGCCTTCCCTCCTAATTCTGATAGGCACCGAGATTAATATGTCCTGGCAGGCACGGCCGACCCAGTAAGTCCGCACACTGAGTCCCCCAATCGACACCTGCTCCCCTCGCAGGTGAACTCGTTTGAAGTTGGTAATTATTGGGAGCAACAAACAAGGGGTCACTTCCTACAATATCTGTGGGATGAGAGGTCTGCTGAAAATAATCACCACCTTGATTTTGAAAGAAAAGGTTCTTCGTTAAGACCTGATCGGACAAACCGAATCGATAGAATCCGTATCGCCCACTACCCACGACGATGTTATTCGTGAACTGACTAATCTGCGTCACCGAAAAACTCCCCCAGATACCGTCTTGCGTTGAGTCGACAATTGTATTATTGGCAATAAAGTTTTCATCAGCATTCACTCCCCCATCAATTAATAGACCAGTATGACAATGGACGATCAAATTGGCATAGACATCAGTCGATGCACTTCCCCACAGATAGATACCCTGCCCTGTTGGATTTCCATGCCCCCCAAGATTGTCTCGAATGAGATTGCGACGAATAATCACATTGTGCGGGCGAGGGGCGATATTTCGCTCAGAATCTATTCCCATCCCATCGATACCAGTTACCCCGGGAATCAAGCCTGTGATTACATTTTGCTCCACAAGCATGTCAGTGGAAGACCAGGGTGCAATTCCTGCATTAGTCACTAGGTTTGACAGAGTATTGTTACAAATACAATTTTGCACTCCTGGCAACAGCCCGACATGCGAGACAAAAATCCCACCTCTGCTATTGGAAAGGGTGTTGTTCGTCACTCGTATCCCTAAAAATCGATTCTCCTGTGGTGTAGCGGTCACATTTCGAAAGACACGAATGAGGGAAGCTGCAGGCTCCCACCCAACATTACTATTCGTAATCGTATTCCCTGAAATATCAAGATTTGAAATGGAACCCGCTGTACCAGCAACGGCGATAAAATCGATTGCTGGAGCGGTGGCTTCTAACCCAGCCCCAGTAATAGTGTTATTTGAAATGGTAATGGAATCCCAATTCTCAGTAGATGCAACATCAAGATCCCCGTTCACGGCTGATCCCGTCACGCCTGTGAAGGTATTGTTGACGATGGTAATATCATCGAAATCATTCGTAGGTCCTTGCTCAAGCTGCACCCCATGCGTCGCGACTCCATTCTGACCACATCTATGAAATGAGCTCCTTTGCACAACAAGATGACGCCCCGTGACAGCTAGATATAGACAATGGGTCGCCGCACTTTCAAAAGCCACGTTATCCCACGTGATGTAGCTGGTATTGCTTGCAGCAACCGCATAGGAGGTCGTGCTCCTGAAGGTAAACTGGCCTACACCGAACGAGGTGACCGTGATGGGTTTTCCAGGAGATCCGCTTTGCCTCATGATAAAATTTGTGAGAGTTTCCGACGTGCCTCCTTTCCCCGCATAGTAGGCACCTGGGACCCATGATGAAATGTTCTTCCAACTGTTAAATGGACCATGTTCACCACACGTTGTCGTAGTACCATCCCCATTGTCCATGCATGTCGGATCGATATAGAAAACGGGTCCGGGTGAGTTCACGGTGGGATTGGAGCTCTCGCCTCCATCGTGATTCGCACATGCAGCGATCACGACAGAGAGCGCGGTCATGGCTATCGCCCGGATGATCTCATGTCGCATGCTTTGTTCTCTCCTATGTATCCAGCCCAGCACGGCGAGTCTTGGGTCGATCTGCAATCACCGTCTTACAGACGACAATTCCTAATGCCGCCAAACATGCTGGTCCGATAGCAGACACCCGTCATTTCATGCTGTCCAGGGGCAATTTCCATTGATGCGTCTAACGCGCCCTCTGATTGCCACTCCGTCTTTCCCTGCGAACAATACCAGTACCCCGCCAGTATGAACGCCGGAATTTGAACCAGCGTGACAAACGTGTTGCTCTCGAACATTAGCAAGATGCCAACAACTAGCTGAAGAAAGTGCGCTAAGCGAGCGTGGTAATAGGCAGTTGATGTTCGTCTCGCTGTTGCATAGAAGTCTATTACAACTACGGCAAACAGGAATATCCATAGAGCCAATCCAACCAAACCCGTATTAATCATGATATCAGCCCATCCGATATCCGCCGAATGGAGCGCCAGGACGTAAGGATAACCTTCCTGGTATCGCTCGATGTATTGTGGAGTGTAGATGACTGATCCATATTTAAGCTTGGCCCTGATGGCTCTTGGGACATCGTCTTCATGAATGAACCCGTATCCCATGACAGGGTTATGTGCAAGAACGAGCATGAATCGTTCTTTGGCAATGTCTAGTCTCCCTGTATACGTATCCTCATTTTTCTTATTTATTTTCCCATTTTCCCCCAGAATGAGTTCCATTGCGCTCGTGAACCGGTCAATAACCTTATCTGCATATCCGCTTCCATAGAAACCAGCCCCAAATAGCATGAGCAGACTGAACAACACTGGCACCATAACCCAATTCAGTTTTACGTCCCCTGGACTCTTCCTCAACGCAAGCGTGACAATCATGACGCCAACGACAAAGAGCACCGCAAGGTAAATTCCTCTAGTAAAGGTGAGCGCTATTACAGCAACAGCCATTCCCGCATACACTAGCTCGTGTATCGAAACCCGGGTTCCCGTGAGGACTTTCGAGGCAATCATCCACATGTATAAAAGCACTAACGGAAGAAATACCGGCAAAGATCTGGTGACATCACCGTACTCTCTGTAGAGACCGAACAATAGCGGCTCATGCAGAACAAACTGAACCAGACAGACCGGCAACAGAAGAAACGTCGCAACGTACAGAGCCCGATGAAAGAATTCGTATGCCCCTTTATCCGCCGTAAAGAGTTCCTTAAAAACAAAGAACGAGAGGACACCGATGATCATTTGCCGCGATGCTTTTAAACTGTTGAGTCCTGGGTACTCATAGATCAGAATCGACCACAATAGGCACAGAGTCATCCATCCCAGAATAATCCTGAGCCCAATCACATAGCCTATTGTCGATGTTGGCACCTCAGTTCTTCGTGAAGCCAGTTCCAACCAGGCTAGTAGCAGCAGAATTGCGCCGACATCCCATACGTCAATTGCAAAGAGAATCCTCGGAACTAGATCGAAACACAAAGTCATCACAAAGAATGCGATCAGCACCTTGATCCTTGGACTCAGGAAACTAAACGTGATCAAGCCAACCGCACTTGCTGTCATTCCGTAGTAAAGCATCATTGGCATTTGGTTCTGACTGGAAACAACACACCATAACCCTGAAATTGCTGGCCAGTGGAATTAGCAATGCCCCTGGGAAGACCCACATCAAAACAACTCCCTTATTTGCTAGCGCCGGCACTAGTTCCCCAATAAATGACTCCCCATCGTACAGTAGTGCCGATTACATCCCGACCTGACATCAGAAACCACACGCGACATAGCCCAGATTTCTCAACCCACTTCTGAATGCAGTGCAAAATATACTGGTTCCACCCAGTCAATGGGCCAATTCAGCGGATGTGACCTTGCAACGTTGGTTCCTTCGCAAATGCACTGACAAGCCATCGCTGCAAATCACTTCTGATTGAGTGCTTCCATATTTGAAGAGCCAGAATTGCAAGATAGCCTAGGATTGTTACCGCACTAGTCAGAATCGGCCCCCATGCGGCTGGCATACCTAGTGCGGGCAGCAATGTTCCCCACGACTTCGGAAGTACTTGCCAGGTAAGATGGGATGCTCCCAAGCCAAAGACAACATATAATCCGAGAGTGCGATCATCCCTGGAAATAAGGTTGCCGAATGCAATTGACTTTTGATTACAGTAGCAAATATTTAGCCACAACCCTCCAATGCCTAAAGCGATCGCCCATCCCGCAACAACACCAAGTCCTCCGATAACCTGCCCCAAAGATAGTGCGAGAACAATATTTGCAATTGTCATCACAACATGGGACATAACATTAATGCGCATCTCCCCTGTGCCTAGACTTGCAAAATACGCTGGTGCACTGAGGGTATTGACCAACCATCCCGCACATAGCATCACCATCGACCATACAAATGCAGGCTCATTGTGTCCGATCCATAACTCGGATACCAATGGAGCACAAATGGCTAATAAGCCGAAGCTAGGAACGGCCAGATAAATCACAATATGGGATGATGCAAGATAGAGCTCTGATACTTTCTGTGGGTTCAACTGTTTGAGATTGGCAAAAGCAGGAACAAGAACTTGATTTGCGTTCACTATAAGCGATCGGAACAGTTGGACCAGCTTGCTTCCCATCTCGTAATAGCCGACTAGAGATACTGATCCGAACCTACTTAGTAACGCTTTAGTTATCGGGTCCGCCAACATCACCAGGAATGAGATCACTTGGAAACTAGTGGCATAGCCGGCCATCTCACGCAGAAGCGTCCGACTCCAACGGCATGGGAATACCGGCAAAAGAGGCAAATGGTTTTTAAGAAATACGATTGAGGCCACCAGCGTTAAGATATTCTGAGCGACTCGTGCATAAGCCAAACCAAGCAGACCATATCGCGGTGCAAGAAAAATACAGAGAGTGAGGTGAGAGATGCCTTCTGCGATGAGCACTCCGTTTCTTTGAGCAATGAGCTGACACCCATACATTCCGGACTGATAGATACTCGTTATCATAAGTATCCAAAATGCGACCAAAGCCAATGGCAGGACGTTAAGAGCATCGTGGTATGCCTGCCCCTCAACGGCAAAACTTAAGTAATATTTTGCAGCCGGGTACGCACACCCAATGAGAACCAGGCTCAAGCCCGCGACGGTGATGATCGCAGTCTGAATCGCGATCACTACGGTGTGCTTATCCCCCTTCGCATCGTAGTCCGCAATATTTTTGACGATACTGCCAGTAAAGCCGAAATTGGCGACCTGGATCATTGAACTCATCGCCAAAACCAATGACCAGATGCCTAGCTGGGCAACGCCGAGGGTCTCTAACAAATACCGATACAACATCGCCAGGGTGGCACCGGATACAACGATTTGGGCGATTGATGAGGCGGCGTTGGTGACAATGCGACGCTTTTCAATCATTCACAGCCCATAAGGTGAAACCTTGGATAGATGACCAGTACCACGGGCCGTGGAGGCCCAATCCAGCGGAGAGTGATTGTTGTCGGTTTCAGCATGAACTTTACGCAATTCTTCGCAGCTCATCCAAAAGATTCATCTCTTTCGGAAAGCCGATCACGTCGCCAAACGACTTGTACCCTACTGGCGCCCAAGGGTTTAGCGGATCGATCACGTCATAGTCATACTGTCGCAGAAGATTGACCACCTCCATTGACGATCCACCATTCCGAGTCAAAAGAAAATCTGATAGCTCGGAAAGAATGATGGGACGAGAAATACTCAGTGTTTTCTTGGCTCCAGAAAATACCAGATGCTCGCCACCCTCGACATCTACCTTCATAAAACCAGGGTCAATATTGAATCGCTCCACCAGATCATCAACGGTGATACTATCGACCTCTTCCGAAACATATTCTTCTTGCACAATCGAAGGATGCTCCATCACGCCAATGCTCGAGTACTCCTCTTTCCCTGGAATTACCTTCATGGTAACTTTCTCTGCTTTATCAGTAACCACCCCCTCATACACGACCACTCTGTCTTCTACGTGATTCAAGGTGATATTCGTGCGCAAGCGCTTTAATGCATTTTGTGTTGGCTCAACTGCCACTACCCGCCTGCCATGGAGGTTTTTTGCAAACATGACAGTGTAAAACCCGATATTGGCTCCAATATCAAGAACATCTCGCCTGCCAACCAAATACTTCTTGCAGAAGCGAACGAGATCAGGCTCGTAATGTCCATCGATCACGATTCGTTCGAATAGATCGCTCCGATAGTCAATCGAGAACTTCCCCTCAAATTCCTTAATAACTACCTCTGGGTCTGTGACAAGAACGTTTCTTAGGTTTCTTACGACCTCTCGTTTCCCAGCACGGCTTTTTTGTAATGCGCTGGCTCGAAAATGTTGCACGGGTGAGATCATCCTACCCAGCAACGCATACTTCTGAGAGAGTCTTTTTGCGGTCTCCAAATTCATAGATCCTCCCTCTGACAGTTCATGAACGGGCTATCCGACACAACTCGCGGGACTGACCGGAGCACTCACAATATTTCCCTCGCGGATCAATTCATATTTCACTACAGGCCACCTGCAAGATTTCTCGAAGTATTTATACTCAGGCCTTGCAAGGAATGAAATGAGATCATCGTTTGAACGTGTTTCTCATGTGCCTAGCGTGAGCGCGTAACGCCAAGAAGACGGCATGGGTGTTTTCAGCACGAGGAAAGGCTGGTCTATCCCGACTGTCGGCAAACCACCTCCCCAAACACGGAAGAATCGAGTGGCCTTCGCTCAAAACCAGGAATAAATCAGAAGTTCACCTAGGTAGTCACACTCGATAGCTATAGCTGCACTGCGAGAGACCACCCTTCTCAAATATCGAGTTCCAGATAGGTTCCAGACTTGGGAAGGCATTTCTGATGATATTTACAGTGAGAAGATGTGGCAACCTAAAACGGTTTTTTTGCTAGCAAGACCTGCGGCGGTGTAAGGAATTTGAATGGGGGCGTTGAATCAATGTGTCGTGAAATAGATTCGAGAACGCCACTGGTTGCGAACCGAGGTCCAATCGGACAGAAACGTACTAATCAGAACGCGCCGGAATGCGGAAGTTGTTTCGGGCTAAACTTCATAGGTTGATGGACGAATGCCCGGTCAGGTACGATATGGCTAGCCGCGGTTCTTCAGAAAACCACCTTTAATCTAACTATACCAACACTCGTTCCAAACACTCCACAATTCGAACTGCAGTTTTCCCATCCCAGAGCGGCGGGATCGCCCCTTTCTTCCATTGTCCAGCCATTAGTCGTGCGAGTGCGGGTGGCAGCTTGCTCGGGTCGGTCCCAATGAGTTCATTGGTGCCAATCGTGATCGTTTCAGGCCGCTCGGTGTTGTCGCGAAGCGTCAGACAGGGCACGCTAAGTACCGTGGTCTCCTCGGTAATCCCGCCAGAATCAGTAATGACGCCTTTGGCATGTTTGACGAGATAATTGAACTCGAGATAGCCGAGTGGATCGATATAGTGCAGTGATGGAAGCTTCTGCCCACCCTCTCGCAGATTCCTGGCTGTTCTGGGATGGACTGGAAAGATCACCGGCAGACCTTGCGCACCCTTTGCAATCGCCTGGAGCAGCTCGAGTAGTTGCTGTTCTCCATCAACGTTTGCGGGCCGATGCAGCGTGATGACAAAGTAGCGCTGAGGTTCCAACTTGAGCGACTGCCAGCAAGCCGGGGGGGTCAATCGTGGCAGATTCTTGAGCAGCGTATCGATCATCGTATTGCCGACGAAAAAGATTCGGTCATCGGCGACGCCGGCACGTTGCAGATTCGCATTGGCCGTGTCGCTGGTCGTAAAAAACCAGTTGGTGATCGAGTCGGTCACCACTCGGTTGATCTCTTCCGGCATGGTCCAATCACCGGATCGAATCCCACCTTCGACGTGGCCCACTGGCACACCTAACTTGCGGGCAACGATGGAACAGGCCATGGTCGACGTCACATCGCCGACAACCAGGCAGAGGTCGCTCTTCTCTTTCAGCAGAACCTTCTCATACCCGACCATAATGCCGGCCGTTTGTTCGGCTTGAGTTCCCGATCCCACCTCGAGATTGATGTCCGGATCAGGAATCCCGAGTTCTTCAAAAAAGCTGCCCGACATCGCCCGGTCATAATGCTGGCCGGTGTGGATCAAGCGGTACCGAAGCGGTCCTCCTCGACATTCAGCGGCCTTGAGCGCCTCGATGATCGGCGCGATTTTCATGAAATTGGGACGCGCCCCCGCAATGATATCAATACGCTTCACTCGACACCTCACCTTAAGAGATTTATACGATTAAGCAACCCGCCTAATTGTAGCGTACGGGGAGCAACTGCATGATAGACAATCAGCAACAGTGGCCAGGCTGAGAAAGTATCCAGGCTAAGGTTAAGACTTGGTGGAGATCCGATTTGCTCAAGCTTAGCCTTAACCTTCTTGATTTCGGATGACTTGTTCAGATTCCGACTAGAAGTGCACTTCGCGGATCGACTGACTATTGGATTGAAACCACTGGACGGTTTTCTTTACTCCATCGTTCAGCCTATGCTTGGCTTGAAATCCAAACAACTGCTTGGCGCGGCTCACATCAAGGCAGCGGCGCGGTTGGCCGTTTGGCTTCGTGACATCCCACTGAATCTGGCCGCTAAACCCAACTTCAGCCGCAATCAATTTGGCAAGATCACGAATTGCAATCTCTTCACCGGTCCCCAGGTTGACCGGCAGCTTGCCATCATAGCGTTCAGCTGCAAGGAGAATCCCTTCGGCGGCATCCTCCGCATACAGGAATTCTCTGGTCGGTGATCCGTCTCCCCACAGAGTAATCGCCGTGCGCCCCTCCTCCTTTGCCGACGCGCATTTTCGGATCAAGGCCGGAATCACATGGGACGTCTGTAAATCAAAGTTGTCTCGCGGGCCGTACAGATTCACCGGGAAGAGAACAATCGAGTGAAATCCGTATTGATCACGATAAGCCTGCGATTGCGCCAACATCATTTTCTTTGCCAGACCGTATGGGGCATTCGTTTCCTCAGGATAGCCGTTCCAGATATCGTCTTCCTTAAAAGGGATGGGAGCGAACTTGGGGTACGCACAGATGGTGCCAAGTGCGACAAATTTCTTCAGCCCCCGTTGGCGACCGACCTCAATCAGCTGCGTACCCATCATCAGGTTGTCATAGAAGAACCGACCGGGATTGGCCTGGTTCGCCCCGATCCCGCCGACGCGTGCCGCCAAATGAATCACCAGATCCGGCTTGGCATCGCTGTAGAGTTGCTGAACAGCGTCCATCTGCACCAAATCGTAGTCTCGACTTCGCGGGATAACAATCTCAGCACAACCTTTAGCGCGCAACTGCTCAACGACGAACGAGCCCAGAAACCCAGCCCCACCCGTAACCACGACCCTTTGCTCACTCCAAAATGACATGCCCTGCCCTTTCCGTACCTGTAGCCGTTAACGTCGACCCGTTTGACCGATTCCCTCGATGCGCTCTTTTTCTGAGGCCAAATCCGCATCCACCATCATAGCGACCAACTCTTCAAAGCGCACCTTGGGCTGCCAGCCGAGTTGTTTCTTTGCCTTGCTCGCATCCCCGATCAGGAGATCCACTTCCGTCGGACGATAGTATTTCGCATCGATCTTCACGTGTTTCTTCCAATCGAGTTGCAGACGATCAAAGGCCAGTTCAAGCATTTCCTTGACCGTGTGCGTCTCTCCTGTAGCAATGACATAGTCTTCCGGCGTCGGGGCCTGCAGCATCATCCACATCGCCTCGACATAGTCCCCGGCATAGCCCCAGTCGCGCTTCGCATCGAGATTGCCGAGAAACACATCCTGTTGGATGCCAAGCTTGATCCGGGCGGCCGCCTTGGTGATTTTCCTTGTGACAAAGGTTTCCCCGCGGCGCGGCGATTCGTGATTGAACAAAATGCCATTGCACGCAAAGAGATTGTAGGCCTCACGGTAGTTGACGGTAATCCAGTAGGAGTAGACCTTCGCGGCTCCGTAGGGACTTCGTGGATAGAACGGCGTCGTTTCCTTCTGCGGCACCTCCAGCACCTTGCCGAACATCTCGCTGGACGAGGCCTGGTAGAATTTCGGCTTGAGCCCTGACTCTCGAATGGCCTCCAGGAGACGAATCGTGCCGAGTCCTGTGATCTCCCCTGTATATTCGGGAATATCGAAACTGACCCGAACGTGACTCTGGGCGCCAAGGTTGTAGATTTCATCAGGCTGGACCGTACGCAAGATGCGATTGAGAGAGCTGGCATCGTTCAAATCGCCATAGACCAAATGGAGCCGCCGATGCGGCACATGCGGATCCTCATAAATGGGATCGATACGCCCCGTATTGAACGAGCTGGACCGACGAATGATGCCATAGACTTCGTATCCTCGCGCGAGGAGAAATTCCGACAGATAGGAGCCGTCTTGACCGGTAATGCCGGTGATCAATGCTTTTTTCACGTGTGTGGTCTCCTTGAGCAAGAAGGCGAGAGCGGATTATTACGTGCTTCGATCGACTTGTCTAGTGAAAGCATGTAAACCGATCGTTAATAAAAGAATCTTGCGGCGAATGAGAGAGACCAGGTACCATGTTCCATAATAAGAGCAGAAAGACAATACCTTGGCAACTGTTGCTCCTCAACATGTGCGGCGGATCTGGTTGTTCCTGACCCTCATGGCTTCCGGTCTCCTCGTCGCGCATACCATCAATGCGTTTGTGGCTGATACGCTGTACGTTATCCCAGAACAGATTGCAGGATCCGGAAGTACCGCCTCGACGGGCACGCCGTTGCTCGCATCTTATTCGCCGACACAGGCCATAGAGCAGATTCGTGCCAGCGGTCTCTTTGTGCTTCCGCCGCCGACTGACAAGGGAGCAAGCAGTGTCACATCGCCCGGTCGACGAGGCTCCAACGGCCCAGTGGTTCGAGCGTCACTCGGGCTGGCAGGGAGGCTTCGCTTGATCGGCACAGTCCTCGGCGATGAACGTGGCGTCTTTGCCATCGTGGAGGAACTGGCATCCAAGCAGCAATCCTTGTATCACTTGCATGACTCCGTACTCGATCTGGGTGAAGTCGCCGAGATCCGTCGAAACGGGATCGTCATCCGTCAAGGTAATGTTGAAGAATTGTTGGAGTTGGGCATCTCAGAAGGTCAGGCCGCACTGACCGGTGCTTCCGGCACCGCTCCCAACCCTCAGGCGGGTCCCGCCCCGATCGCACCGCTTCGCAAAGTGGTGGATCGCCGTGAGGTAGAACAGGCCATGAACGATCTGCCGAAACTCCTTTCGCAGGCGAGAGCCGTACCGAACACGGTCAACGGCGCTATCAATGGATTTCGTCTGGACTACATTGCACCCACTAGTTTTTATGAGAAAATCGGAGTCCAGACTGGGGACGTGCTGCAACGGGTCAATGGAGTTGATATTCGAGACCCGAGTACCATGTTGAACCTGCTTCAGCAACTCAAGAACGAACAAACGGTCAAACTCGATCTGGTCCGGAACAACCAGCGCTCCACCATTACGTACGAGCTCCGCTGATCCCACCTGTCCAAGATCTCGATTTTGCATGACAATTTCGCCATGTTCTTGCCAGGGCGTGATCAGGGAGAGTATCTTTACGCTGGAAACGATAGAGACTCAATAGTAATCCCCCATTCCAGTCCGTTACGGGTTAGAGGTCAGGGAACCAGTGTCTGAACAAGACGAGCCGCAACAACCCACTGTCAGCGTGACGCGACCACGCCTGGGTGAAATTCTCAGAGCGAAGTTTCACCTCCCGGAATTGAAACTTGAGGAGGCCCTCGCCTACCAGCAGGAGAAAGGCGGACGGTTAGGAGATGTATTGCTGCACCTGCGCGCCCTGCGGGAAGAACAGGTGCTGGAAGCGCTGGCCCAGCAATTCGATATGACCTGGGTTCCCCATCTCGACACCACCCATGTCGATCACGAGGTCATCAAAAGGGTGCCGATCGCCTTTTGCCGACGATACCGGGTTCTGCCGCTGCGTGACGAAAACGGAGCCATCCTCACGGCAACAACCGATCCGTTGGAAACCGTCGCCCTGGACGATCTTCGCTTGCTGTTGGGGAGACCAATCGCGCCACTCCTGACCAGCACTGTCGCGCTCCTCGCGAGGCTCAATCGAGCCTACGACGACATTGCGAATCCGGCAGGCGCCGAGGAAGTGATGGAGGATATCGCAGCGAACGAAAGCCTGGACCAGTTGGCCCACGAGCTCGACGAGCCGCAAGACCTGCTCGATGCGACCGACGAAGCCCCGATCATCCGACTGGTCAACTCCGTCCTCTTTCAAGCCGTCCGGCAACGGGCCAGTGATATCCACTTCGAATCGTTTGAACGGGGGCTGGTCATCCGCTATCGGATCGACGGCGTCCTCTATCCGGTCCTCACACCACCCAAACATTTGCAGCCCAGCATCATCGCGCGCCTCAAGATCATGGCGGGTCTGAACATCGCCGAGAAACGCCTGCCGCAGGACGGCCGGTTCGCGATTCGAACCGCCGGGAAGGACGTCGATCTCCGCGTGTCCGTCCTCCCCACCTCCCACGGGGAGCGGGTCGTGCTGCGGTTGCTCGAAAAAGAAAATCGTCTACTCAATCTCTCCGAAATGGGGTTTTCGAAAGAACGCCTGACGGTCATTCACCAACTCATCCAACTCGCACACGGGATTATGCTCGTCACCGGACCGACGGGAAGCGGAAAAACGACCACCCTGTATGCCGCACTCAGCCACATCAACTCGCCGGACAAGAACATTATCACCGTCGAGGATCCGGTCGAATACCAGCTGCTCGGCATCGGACAAATGCAGGTCAACCCGAAAATTAATCTGACGTTCGCTGCCGGTCTACGGTCGATTCTTCGACAAGATCCCGATGTGATCATGATCGGAGAAATCCGCGATCGTGAAACGGCGGAGATCGCCATTCACGCCTCTCTCACCGGGCATTTGGTCTTTTCGACCCTCCACACGAATGACGCCGCCAGCGCTGCTACACGCCTCATCGACATGGGGATCGAACCATTTCTCGTCGCCTCATCGGTCGTCGCCGTGCTGGCACAACGGTTGCTCAGACGGATTTGTCCCGACTGCAAGCGTCCCTATCGGGCCAGTGAAGAGGAACTGAGTCGGCTGGACTTGCCGCCTGGTTCTGCGGTGACACTGTATCGAGGAGCGGGCTGCACCGCCTGTTCCCAGACCGGCTATCGCGGACGAACCGGCATCTTTGAGCTGATGGTGCTGGACGATGACATTCGACGACTCATCGGCGGCAAGGCGGACTCGACCGCCATCAAACAGACGGCGATCGCGAAAGGTATGGTGACATTGAAGCAAGAGGGTGCGGAGCGAGTCATCCAGGGACACACCACGCTGGAAGAAGTCATGCGGATCACCCAACAGGAAATCGACGTCGACTAGACGACGTGAAACGGGAGCGAGACAGGCCCGCTTCGCCGACTCAGCGAGGCGGGCACGACACGCGCGGCGGGACGCACGATGACAAAACATCCTGCCCGGCAGGCCTTTCTCGCCTGTCCCGCGAGTCCTGCGTGGAAAGACGAGATATGATTCACGAATGACGGCTCACGTAGGAGTACAGTAACGTGCCTGTGTATCAGTATCAAGGCTACCGGAGCGACGGTGGAACAGCAACGGGAATCATCGACGCTGAAAACGTCAAAGTCGCACGGTTAAAACTTCGCAAAGAAGGCGTCTACCCGACCGACGTCGTGGAGCAAGGACAATCGTCCGGTCGTGCACCAGCCACACGCCGCACCAAACCTTCTCGGATGGTCGGCCGAACATCGGTGCTCAGCGCCAACGATTTATCCCTGCTCACCAGGCAGTTTGCCACGTTGCTCGTCGCCGGCTTACCGCTGGTCGACGCCCTTGGCGTGCTTGTTGACCAGGCCGAAAAGAAACCGATCAAGTCCCTCCTCGCCGATATCCGAGAGCAGATTCGAGGAGGGAAAGCGTTGAGCGCGGTCCTGGAAACCTACGACAAGGATTTTTCTCCTATCTATGTCCACATGGTGCGAGCCGGTGAAGCCAGTGGAGCCCTCGATCAGATTTTATTCAGACTGGCGGAGTTTTTGGAAAAACAGCAAGCGCTCCGGACCAAAGTCACCAACGCGATGCTCTACCCGGTCATCATGTTGGTCATCGGAACCGTGATCCTATTTTTCCTCATTACCTTCGTCGTTCCCAAGATCACGCAGGTGTTTGCTCAACAAAAACAGGCCCTGCCATGGCCGACCGTCGCCCTCATGTCAACCAGCCAATTTTTTTCTGACTATTGGATGGTACTGATCGGGCTGGTGCTCGCTGGCATCTACGGAGCTCGACGCTTTATCCGCACAGAACGAGGCCGCATGGTGGTGGACCGTCTGACGCTGAAACTCCCGTTGATCGGAGACGTAGCGCGAATGGTGTCCATCTCCAGGTTGACGAGTACCTTGTCCACCATGTTGGCAAGCGGCGTGCAGTTGCTCGATGCCTTGGATGTCTCCAAGCGCGTCATGAACAATCGGGTACTCGAGGAAACGGTCGAATCCGCCAGACAGAATATCCGCGAGGGGGAAACGATTGCGGATCCCTTGAAGCGGAGCGGGGAATTCCCCGCCCTCGTCACACACATGATCGCCGTCGGAGAAAAAAGCGGTGAGATGGAGGAGATGTTGCGCCGGGTGAGCCACATCTATGACGGCGAAGTTGAACGAGTCATTACACGGTTGACCTCACTGATGGAACCGATCATGATTCTCGTGATGGGCGTGATCGTGTTTTTCATCGTCGTGGCGATACTGCTCCCCATCTTTGAGATGGGCCAGATGGTCCATTAAAGTAAAGGGCTGAGTACCCGGTGATAAGCGGCAAGAACTAGGGAGGCACTCGATGAGTGAACAAGCGCAGACCACACCGCAGCAGACAATGACCTGGAGACGGAAGCAGAGCGGCTCCGATCTTCACCCGTCACCCGTCATCCCTCACCCCTCACGCGGTCCTCTTTATGATGATCGCGGCTTTACCTTCATTGAAATCATGGTCGTCGTGGCCATTTTAGCCATTCTCGCGGCACTGGTCGTCCCTCGCATCATGGGGCGGACCGACGATGCGAAGCGCACAGCGGCCAAAGTACAGATCCGCAATCTTGAAGGGGCGCTCCAGCTCTATAAACTGGATAACGGCATCTACCCCACCACGGAACAGGGCCTGAAGGCGTTGGTTGAGAGACCGTCTGTTGGCGTTGTGCCCAAGAAATGGAAGATCGGCGGATACCTGCCCAAACTCCCTGAGGATCCATGGGGCAATCCCTACAAATATCTCAGCCCGGTCCAACGGGCGGATCAAAAACTCGACTACGAAGTGACCTCGCTCGGCACCGATGGGGAGGTTGGCGGTGAAGGCGTGAACGCCGACATCACCAATTGGAACCTGGACAAGGAATAAGTAGTCAATGGTCAACAGGGGATGGTCGATGGTCAAGGGTCAAGGGTTAATCGATTCGGACCTCTCACGTCCCCTGTCCCCTCGTCCCTCGCCACTCGCCACTGCCCCCTTCCCCCATGCTCCATTCTCCATTTTCCATTCTCTATTCCCCCTCACCCGTCACGTTTCACGTTTCACGCTTCACGCTTCACGCTTCAGGTCTCACCCTTCCCCCCTCACCCTTCACCCCTTACGCTCTTCCATGGGCTTCACGCTCCTGGAAATGCTGATTGCCTTGTTTCTGCTGGGTGGAGTCCTCGCCGTGATATTGCCTCGCATCAGCTTTGAAGAAGACCTGCGCTCGACCGGGAGGAAACTCGTCGGACTGCTTCGAACCTTCCAGGGACAGGCAGCCATCGATCAAACACCTCTCAGGCTCTACCTGGATATAGACCAAGGACTCCACTGGATGATGGTGATTGAAGGGAAAGAGGAGCGCCTTCCCCTGGATCCCGCATGGAAATTACCGAGACCGCTTCCGGAATCTATCCGCCTGACCGAAGTCTCTATCGGACAGGACAAACGCATGTCCGGACGAGTCGGAGTCACATTCTTCCCAAATGGACGGATCGAGCCGGTGACGATGTATCTCATGGACGACAAAAGTAATCTCTTGGGGGTGGCGGTCGATTCCTTGACCGGAGCCATTCGAGTCAGTGACGAACGCTTTGATCCGCCACCAAACCGCCTGATCCCTGACCGTGTGAAAGTCCTCTTAAAAGCCAGCGCCCAAGCAGGCGCCGGCGGAACGGCACGAGGAGGCCCTCCACCCCCCCGTGGGGTCCAATGATCTTCTCGACAAACTACCCCATGGCCAGTGAGCGTGGATTCACGCTCCTGGAAGTCCTCCTGGCCATTGCCTTGCTGGCCATCGCACTGCCTGTCCTCCTGGGTCTGAGAAACTTTGACCTGGATCTCCAAAGCCGCGCCACCGAACTCACTGGCGCCACCCTGTTGGCTCAGGAAAAACTGCTGGAGGTTGAACTCGCCGGCCAGTATTCCGTCGGGGAAACCTTGGGCGAGTTCTTGCCTCTCCCGCTGGGATCTCAAACCGCACTCCAAGCGGTTCCACGAGCAGTCGGCTACCGGTGGAAACGCACCATCGCGCCGACTCCGCTGGAGTTCGTTCGAGAGGTTCGCATCAAGATATCGTGGCCGCGCGGTGATCGAGAAGAATCCTTGGAGGTCAGCACCTATGTGCTTGCAACTCGCCTTCCCTCATAGGGCACGCGCGCAACAAGGCTTCACCCTCGTTGAAGTCCTGGTCGCCGTGACCCTGCTTGGTACCGTCGCAGCGATGGTCTTTGCATCGCTCCTGACGACGACACAGACCGTAGAGGCAGGGAGGGAACATACGAGCAGAGAACAGACGGTCAGAAAGATTCTCCGTTTGATGGCCGAAGAAATTGCACTCAGTAAGCGATCGATCATGTACCCCTGGGTCGGGATGAACGGGACACAAGACGGTCAGCCGGCCGATACGCTGGCGATTCTCGCCATGAGCCAGGAGTTACCGACTGTGATCACCACGGCCAAGGAAAGCGACACCGTTCGAGTCGTGTACACCCGCGAACGCGATCGATTGATTCGGTTCGTTCGAAAAAATCTCTATACGCTCACAGATACCAACGAGTCGCTTGATCAAATGGAGTTGGCCGACCGTGTCCACGCGTTTAATATCCGATACTATGATGAGCAGAACCGCATCTGGCTCGACGAATGGCCAAACGCCAGCAAGCTGCCCAAAGCCGTGTTACTAGAAATTACGTTTCAGTACCCCGATGCCGCACCCTGGACAATTCGCGAATGGATCACCATCGGAACATCATGATCATCACCACTTCCGACATCTGCATAGAGCTGTCTAGCCTGGCAAGAAAGATCCGGGAGTGGGTCACCATTGGAACATCATGACCATCAAATGGCCTGACGCATGGAGAGAAATTCTGGCATGGACGATCGGAGGCATCTGCATCCTGGCCCTCGCCCTGATTGCCACGTTCCCTTATAGCTTGCTCCAGAACCGGATCGTGACAGAGCTCAAACGCGCGACCGGCTTGGACATCCGTATTGCGGATTGGGCGATCGGACTGCCGCTCAGCCTGGAATGGCGGAATGTGAGTCTCTCAAAACCAAACCTCGATCCGGTTGAGATAGCGGGTCTGCAAGCCAAACTCGGCGCTTTCCAGGCACTGACGGGAAGCCTCGGTCTTGACCTCTTTGTCCAACTGAATGAACAGGCGGCTCGCACAAACTTCGTCAAGGGGACACTCACCGCTGCTTCCTTCTCCCTTGCCGGACCATTGACCGTCAAGGGACAGCTCCAACAGGTGGATTTGCCGAAGATCATCCGTCGGTACGTCACCCGCGGGATCCTCACCGGGGAGTTCTCCCATCGCATGGATACCGACCCCGCTTCTCCCAATGTGCTCAGGAGCGAGGGAACTTGGCTCGCGGAAGCAACGGACCTGGAGATCGACCAAATTCCGCTGGCGAATGGCAAAATGCTCATGCTGACATTCAGCAAGGCCGCAGCTGGACTGTCCTGTCGAAACCTCGTCTGCGACGTCACACAATTGAGGGGCGAGGGAATGGACGGATCCTTTGAAGGCCAGGGACAAATCACTCTTCAGCAGCAACTCCCGAACAGTCAACTGGCGCTCACAGTGACGATCATCCCTGGTCCTGGGTTCGCATCAAAGGCGGTCACGCTAGGGCTCCCGCCGTTCCCTTCTGGAACTCCCATCACGGTCAAGATCGTGGGAACCTTGGCACAGGCACGGATCGCGTTGTAGAGTAGGCGGGGCTTCCAGGTTTCGCAGTGTGAGTTTCGCGTTTCTAGTTTCGAGTTTTATGCTGTCGGAATACTTGAAACCTGACATGTGAAACATGAAACGAAAGTAGAAACATGGCAATTGTCAACGAATGTGTCGGGTTGGATATCGGACAAACCGGGTTGAAGGCCGTCCGGTTCCGTCGCCGGCTGAGCGGGCGCGAAACCGTCGATTACTTTCAACACCCCTTGCCGTTTTCCCGCCCGGAGGATCTGGAACCGGCGCGGCGCGTCCAATCTCTTCGAGGCTTCCTGTGGCGCCATGGACTCTACGCCACTGATCGATTGGTCACGGCGATTCCCTGCCAAGATCTCTTCGTTCGCACCCTCTCCTTCCCCTTCAATGACGCCGCCAAGCTCGCGCAAGTCGTCCCCTTTGAAGTTGAGAACCTCGTCCCGATGCCGCTTGAGGATCTGGCGGTCGACAGCCTCGTCCTGCCTCCCGGTCTGTCGCATGAAAGACCACCTCGAGAAACCAAGGGTTCCGAGGTGCTCGTCACGGCAGCACCCAGGGACAAGGTGGCCGAGCACCTCCGGTTTTTAGCCCAAGCCGATATTGAACCCTCGGCGATCAACGTCGATGCCATGGCGCTGTTTTCTGTGACGCAATACCTTCAAGAAGAAGGGGCTGCCGTCCCGCAAGACTTAGCGATCATCGATATCGGGGCCTCGAAAACCACGCTCTGTCTGATAGAAGGTGGACGCCCCGTCATGCTCCGAACGATTCTCTGGGGTGGCAACCACCTCACACATGCGTTGGCCGTCCGGCATGCCTATAGTTTCGCCGACGCCGAACGCCACAAGAGAACGATCGCGGTGGATCAGGTGAGCGGCTTGCTGGAGCCGATCGTGAAAGAACTTCGTATTACCTTGCAGGCCTACCAAGGAAGCGAACGCAGTCGGTTGACCCACTGCTGGATCTGCGGAGGCGGGTCAAAGATGGTGGAGATCGGCGGGCACCTCTCCCGGCAATTAGGACTCTACGCAGTCGGGCCACGACAGGGCTTTGGAGCCGACACCCCGAGAGCCTTTTCCATCGCATTCGGATTGGCCATTCACCCCAAAATTGTTCGTCCACGGTGGCGATTCAAGTCATCCCCTTTGGGACTCGCGCTTGACCTCAAGAGCGTGACGGACGCCGCATCACCGGATGCGGCCACCACGAAGCAGAATCGCCGCTTGGCCGCCGTCGCGGGGCTGGTCATCGCCCTGCTGGCACTCGTGGACTTCTCGGTTCACTACTTCCTGCAAGATCAGCGTGTCGCACGATTAAAAACCGCGCTCCTCAGTCAGTATGAGCAGATCTTTGGAACAGGGACGGGCGCCTCACCGGGAGAAGAGGTCGATCAAGCGAAGTACCGCATCGGCGTCCTCGATAAGGCACTCGGGTTGGTCGATGCCACGGACGGGAAAGTCCTCTTCACGCTCTCGACATTCGTGAAGCAACTTCCACCTGGAACGCTGATCAAGGTCCGCGAACTGACGGTGGATGGATCGATCATCCTCATGGAAGGGGAAACCTCCTCATTCGACGCAGTGGAGCGAATCAAGCAGGCCTTCGAAGTAAGCCCACGCTTGAAGGAGGTCTCCGTCACAGAAACCCGCGTCGGCGCCTCGCCCAATCAAGTCGTCTTTCGCATGACTGTCACGGTGGAGAAACCATGATGCAGAGCTTCAGAGACCGCTGGCACCAGATGTCACGGCGAGAACGGACGCTCGTGCTTGCAGGCGGGATCGTGCTCGGACTCAGTTTGTTGTTCATCCTGATTGTCGACCCACTGTTGGATAACTTGGATCGTCTGGAGCGCCAGGCCCTGCGCAAGCAGAAAGACCTTGCCGAATTGGCCCAGCTCAGCCAATCCTATGTCTCCAAGCGAGATCGCTTGCGTGCGATCGAGAGCCGCATGCCCCAGGCCGAGAGCCATTTCTCACTCCTGACATTCATCGAAGAGGCGGCGACGACCGCGCAGGTGCGAGAACAAATCACCGGCATGCAGCCACACGTCCAGACGTTGGCGCAGGGCTACCAGGAAACAGCCGTCGATCTCAGATTGGAAGGTGTCCAACTCCCGGAGTTATTGGCGTTGCTGGCCGCGATCAATCAGGCTCCCTACGAGCTACAGGTTCGCCATCTGCAGATACGTCCAAAGTTCGACAACCCCGTCAATCTGGATGCCACTGTTCGGGTCTTGAGTTATGCCAAGAGCTGATGACCGCGGGATCGCGTTACTACTCGCGCTTCTGGTCCTAACCCTGCTCACCGCCCTCATCCTCGAATTCGATGCGGAGGCCAGACGGGAATACCGGGCAGCCGCCACCTTTCGGGACGACTATAAGGCCACCATGCTGACGAGGGCCGCGGTTCAGGCCACCAAGGCCGTACTGCTGCAGGATCTCATGCGGGAAAAGATGACCGGCCAAAAATACGACAGTCCGACCGATATCTGGGCCATGCCGATCACTAAGTTTCCGATCGGCGACGGGTTCCTGACCGCAAAAATTCAGGACGAGACGGGGAAAGTGAACCTGAACGATCTCGCATCAAGCTCAGGCGGTGAGCTGGAGCAGAAAAAGAAGATCGCCCGGGTCAAGCGGCTCTTTGAGTTGCTCAGACTCAGCCCCAGCCTGGTTGATGCGCTCATTGATTGGGTGGACCAGGACGAAGCGCCTCAGCCGGCCGGCGCCGAGAGCCTTTACTATCAATCCTTGCGCCCCCCCTACCGCGCCGCCAACAGCCCCCTTCCGGGCTTAGGAGATCTGCGACTCATCAAGGGATTTACGCCGGAGATCATTGAACGGATCACACCCTACGTCACCGTCTTCCCCCTGGAGGGCAGTGCTGCCATGAATGTCAACACCGCCGATCCGATCGTGCTGCAAACCCTGGATCCGGCCGTCACCCAAACCGTGGCAATGGAGATCGTCCAGGGACGGCCCTTCAAGACCAAGGTGGAACTCGACCGGGTCAGTAGCTTTCAGGAAATCGGCAGAACCCTGCGGAACGACTATGACGTGAAATCGGATTATTTCTCGGCACGCCTGGCCATCACCGTCAATGAAACCACCAAGAGCTCGCTGGTCATTTTGAAACGAGATGCCAGTAAGGGGGATAGCACGGTGGAGTATCTGCGGATTCTCTAGGGGTTTCTAGTTTCAGGTTCCAAGTTTCACGTTAAGAGAAGATGCCTCTGAAAACTTGAAACGTTAAACTCGAAACCTGAAACTTAGCCGAGCGGCACCCTAATCGTGACCTCGTTCCCCCGTTCATTGTAGGTCAGATCGGGGAAGAAGGCTTTGGTGAGAAATATCCCCCGGCCACTTGCAGCCTCGGAGTCCTCCACCTCTTGAGAGCGTGCGAGCACAGTCTGCCACGGGAATCCCTTTCCCTCATCGGTGATCCGGTACTCCAGGTGATTGTCACTCCGTTCGTGAAACACACGGATCGTCACCCGGCGCTCTCTGAGACGAGGCTGGGCCAACCGTTTCGCCACCAGCTGATCATAACACCCGTCGGCCAGAGCCTTCTGTTTTTCCTGCCCCTGGATCTCGAGATTCCCATGTTCAACGGCATTGAAGAGTAACTCTTGCAGCGCACCCTGAATATGGATTCTTTGAAGCGGCGGTAGCGCGGACGCCGTCATCTTGAGCAGCCAGGAAATAACGCCGGGGATGTACGCGGGATCCGAATCAATGGTCAATTCATAGTCAAATTGTCGAGCACCCGGCACATCCAGCGGATGGCAAGGCAAGAATTCCTGAGCACGCTGCAGGACGGAGGCCAGCTCATCCTCGGCAACAGGTTTGTGCAGGTAATCGATCGCCCCGCCACGCAGGGCCTCCACGATCAGCGGTTCCGGCGCATTGTGGGCCATGACGATCACCGGATAGGGCTCATGGCGAGCCTTGAGCTCCTTGACCAACGCCAATCCGGCACCGTCCGGAAGAAACAAGTCGGTGATCACGATATCCGGAGTCGCCCCCTCAATCGTGGCCATCGCGGCCATCGGGTCAGGAACGCTCGTCACTGAAAACCCTCGGCCCTGCACATAGCGGGCAATTCGCGATTGAGTCTCTACACAGGGATCGATGACCAAGAGCTGACTCACTGGTAACGGCATATTCATGCAGCCATGCCTTGGTCAAGGATGGGACGCAGATCGGCCAACAGGCGATGAACTTCCCGCTCCAACGCGGCATAGAGTTCCACGCCCTGCGTCAAGTTGCCGGCTTTCGCGGACTCTTCCAACTCTTTACAGGCCTGAAGTGCGGCCGGAGCACAAAACTGTAAGATTGCCCCCTTCAACCGATGACTCCATCGCGCCACACCGACGGCATCTCCAGCCGTGAGAGCCGCCTGAGCTTGAGCCAAATCTTTCGGCCCATGCTCCAGAAACAACTCGACCATCATCACGAGTGTCTCCCGGTCCTGGTCCACCCGGGCAAGTGCTTCATCGAAGTCGAAGACAGGGTTTGGGTTCATTGCGCACTCCTGAAACGCGAAGCGTCGTGCGTGGAGAGTCAGGTTTCAAGTTTCAAGTGTTTTGACAACGTGAAACATACAACTTGAGACTTGAAACGCAGCCAAGCTCGCAAGCGACTTGTTCAACTGCCTGTGAATTCGACAGCCATGACTGCCACATCGTCCGGGAATTGTTCATGCCCCAACCAGCGAACCGCCTCGTTGACCGCACCGGATAAGACCTCGGGCAACGGCCGGCGGCCAAGCGTACGGACCACCTCCTCCAGACGATCTTGCCCCCACAGATCGCCTGTTGCGTCCGGCACTTCATAGAGACCGTCACTCAACAGATAGAGACGATCGCCCGGTTCAATCGCAAGCACGTCAGTCCCGTACGTCGTCGACGGATCGAATCCCAGCGGAAGATTCGGTTTCGCGATCCAACAGATCTCGCCGGACTGACGGTAAAGAAACACCCCGCTATGCCCCGCTGTCGCGTAGGAGAGGGTCTGTGAGCGAATATCCAGGGTCGCAAAGACGATCGTGAAATAGTGTCCGTTCTCCGTGAGAGGAAAATGTTTATTCGCCTCGGTCAGGATCGCCCCGGGATCACTTGACCCGACATGACGAACCAGGCTCTCTCGACGAAGAAACGTGGCAAAGGAAGCAGATCGCAAAGCCGGTGACACACCATGACCGGACGCATCAAGCAGATACAGCCCCAGCAAGTCATGACTCCACGGAACCACGTTAAAGAGATCCCCGCCTAACCCGAGTGAGGGTCGATATACACGAACCATCTCGACACCGGGACCGATCGTTCCGGACACAGGCAGCAGCGACTCGACATACCGGGCCGCCGACTGCAATTCGCGTTCGAGTATGTCTTGCTTTCGTCTGATCTCCGCCGTCACGTCTTCCAGACGTTTGATCAGTCCCGCCGCACGAATCCCGGCTTGCACGCGAGCGGTAATTTCATATTTACTGGCGGCCTTACTGAGAAAATCATCCGCCCCCCGAGCCAATCCTTCCGCGATCTGTTCCGGTTGATCGTGGCTCGTCATCATCAGAATTTGACTCGACAGGAGTGCTGGATCCTGACGCACCACTTCACAGAACGACGGGCCGTCCATCTCGGGCATCATCCAATCCAAGATCGTCAAATCCGGACGCTCACGGCGAAGCATATCCAACCCGGCCTTGCCGTCGTCGGCCTGCAGAACCCGATACCCAAGCCGTTTGAGTCGGGCTGCCAACGCAACACGCGCCGTCGGCTCATCGTCGATGATGAGTACTGTTTGAGGAACTACTTGAGCTGAGGGTTCAGTAGACGTTGAGGACATTGAGCATCTAGGCTTGAGACTGGGTTCTGGGTTTCACGTTTCAGATTTCACGTGTCAAGTTTTCGGAGGATCCGTTCAGGCAACATGAAACCTGAAACAAGAAACGTGAAACTCTTTCCCCTGCAATGCATCCTGCTACGCCGCTTTCTGCTGGCCGGCCAATGCATCCTGCTCATTGTCATACACAGGGATCAGCTTCTGAATATTCGCGAGGCTCATGATTTCACGCACATAGCTTTGCGGCTTCAACATGCTGACTTTGGCTTGGCTCAACTTAAAGTTCTGAGACACCAGCGCCAACAGACCAAGCCCCGAACTATCGACGAAGCGGACTTCAGCCATATTTAGAATCAAATGCCGACAACCTTTTTGCCGAATCGCCTCCACTGCCGTCTTAAATTGCTCACGATTGGCATAGGTGAGATCCCCGGCCAAGTCGAGCACCACGCCATTTGCGACAGGGCGCTCTTTCGTCTGCATCGCCATATCAGCCTCCTTTGTTTAGATCCGAATCAGAGTTCCAGGTTTCATGTTCAAAGTTTCAAGTTGTACAGAAACCAAACACCTCAAACCCGAAACATGAAACGTGAAGCGTCCCCATCTGGAACGAGTTACGCCTCACGCTTCACGTCACATCTCATCACGCGGCTTTTGAGTAGCCCACATGGGCCAGGATCGCCCCGGCGATATCGCCCAAGGGGAGCACCTTGTCCACTGCTCCGGCCTTGATCGCTTCTTTCGGCATGCCGAACACGACGCAGCTCGCCTCATCTTGTGCGATCGTGAACGCACCCGCCTGTTTCATCGTCAGCAATTCCTTCGCGCCGTCCCCTCCCATCCCGGTCAGAATCACGCCGACGGCATTGGCACCGGCATAGCGCGCCACGGAGGCGAACAGCACATCCACCGATGGTCGATGCCGATTGACCGGAGGATCTTGATTGATCCGCACGGTATAGCGGGCGCCGCTCCGTTCCAGCGCCATATGATAGCCGCCGGGAGCGACCAGGGCATGGCCCGGCAACACACTGTCGCCGTCTTCCGCCTCCTTCACGGAGATCCGACAGAGCCCGTTCATCCGATCCGCCCAGGTTTTTGTAAACCGCTCAGGCATGTGCTGCGTAATCAGCACCGGCGGCGTATTGGGAGGAAGGAGCTCCAACACGTCTTTGACGGCTTCCGTCCCCCCGGTGGATGAACCGATGGCGATGATCGTATCGGTCGTTTTGATCATGGCGGATGAGGCACCGTGAAGCGTCCCTCGTGAAACGTATTTCGTCTCGGATTCGGACGCTTCACGCCTCACGAGTAACGGTTTTACACGCGCCTGAGCGGCCGCCTTGATTTTCGCGATGAGATCCTGCGCCACTTCATCCATGCCTTCGCGCAGGTCGATTTTGGGCTTGGTGATAAAGTCGACCGCACCGAGCTCCAGGGCTCGGAGCGTCGTCTGACAGCCGGCTTCGGTGAGGGAGCTCACCATCACGACCGGCATCGGGTGCCCGCGCATGAGCTTTTCGAGGAACGTGATGCCGTCCATTCTCGGCATTTCGACATCCAGCGTGATCACATCAGGATTCAACGCCTTGATCTTCTCCCGTGCGACATAGGGATCAGGCGCCGCACCGATGACCTCGATCTCCGGATCTTTCGCGAGCAACGACGCCAACACCTGGCGCATCAAGGCTGAATCATCCACATTAAGGACGCGAATTTTTTTCATGTATAACCCCGTATCTCGTCATTCGTGAAACGTGAAGCGTCCGAATCCGAGACGAAATACGTTTCACGAGATGCGCTTCACGCCGCTCAGAAGAGCGTCACGTCTTCCTCCACCGGCTTCTCGACCGTTTGGATCTTGGTGGCATATTCGTTCTCACGCTCAAGAATCGTCCGATTCTTCAACCGTTCGATCTTTTTCAGGAGAACACGGCCTGAGTCCGTAAAATAATAGACTTTGCGGGGGCAGACGTCTCCCAAATCTGTTTTTACCGCCGTGAGCCCCTCTGTTTTAAGAAAGCTGAGCACCCATTCGGCGTTGCGAGCCCCGACATCGATGTTCCCCTCGTAGATTTTCCCGGCGCCAAACAGCTTCACTTCCAGCCGACTCTTCATGCCGCCCAGCTTTAAAATTTCATTGATCAACGATTCCATTGCATAAGAACCGTATCGAGTCGATTCACCCCAGGAGTCATTTCCACCATCTTTTGGCTTGGGCAACATGAAATGATTCATGCCACCGACACCCGTAATCGGATCCCGGATACAGGCGGAGATACAAGACCCGAGCACGGTATACACGATCATGGGAGTAGGGCTAACGAAGAACTCCCCGGGCAAGATCGCCGCAATCTCGTGGGGAAACCGGCTGTCCCGCATCCGTCGGATATGCTTGAATTGTTGAGCGTCGGTTTCAGGTTTCATGTTTCAGGTCTCTAGTTGTAGATCCTGGGAATCTAGGTTTTGTACTTTGTGCCCTTGATTCCTGACTTACGCAGATAGTTCATGAGTCCAGCGACCATCCTTGCCGTATCACCGGCTAACCCGGAAAGTCTGACAAAGACTTCTTGCGTCAAATAACCCTGATCAAGAGCAATATAGAGCTGACTTCTTACCTCACCGGAAGACCCCTTGGCGATCGCCAGATACTGAATGAATTCGCCGCTCCCGCTTCGCTCGAACCCCTCGGCGATGTTCGACATGATCGACGCGCTGGCCCTTCGCATCTGATCTCGAAGGGCGAAATCCTTCGCCAAAGGTCCCCTGCCCGAAGCTCGATAGATTTCTCCACACAGAGTTCTGGCATGCCGCCATGCCTCGATGTCCTCGAATCGTTCGAATGTCGGCATCGCATGTCCTCTAGCTCATTTCATATGTCACATGTTTCGACAACATGAAACGCGAAACCTGAAACGTGAAACTCTTATTTCTCCTTCCGATAGATGGTGGGGCCCATCACCTTGAAGGGATGTTCGACCCACTGCAGGCTCTCGGAATGACCGATGAACAGATGCCCCCCAGGCTTCAGATAGCGATAGAACTTGTTGACGAGCTGCTCCTGAGTGGGGCGATCGAAATAGATCATGACATTCCGGCAAAAAATGAGGTCCAGCGGACTCTTAATCGGAAATCGGTCGTCCATGAGATTCAGGCGCCGGAACTGGATCATCGAGGCCAGATGCGGCTTGACCTTCAACAGCCCTTCACTCTCGCCGCGCCCACGGAGAAAATTCCGCCGGACCACCTCCGGCGGCACATCGCGCACGCGGTCCGCCTCATACAGACCCGACGCCGCTTTTGCCAATACGCGGGTCGACAGATCAGACGCCAGAATTTTAAAGTCCCACCGTTGAGGATCGGAAACCCCTTCATAGAGGGTCATGGCGATCGTGTAGGGTTCTTCGCCGGTCGAACAGGCGGAGGACCAAATACGAATGCGCTTCTCCTTCTCCAATTCAGGAAGGATCCGCTCGCGCAGATAGTCGAAATGCTTTGGTTCTCTGAAAAAGTCGGTCTTGTTGGTCGAAATCAGATCCAACATCCGGGTGAACTCTTCCTTGGTCGCATCACCGGTGACCTGCTCGTAATATTCCGTGAAGGTCGTCAGCCCGAGATCTCGTAAGCGCTTCGACAGCCGAGACGCCAGCAGCGTTTGCTTTTGATCGCCAAGTGAGATGCCGCTCTCGTCATAGATCAGTGTGCGGAAGCGATTGAATTCGTCGGAGGTAATCCCGTAGTCCATTGTTACTCCACTCGGTCAATGCGACATGCCAAGTTCCTACCCACTCCTGCAAAGTCTTGGCTTTATCGGTCGGTTGCTATCGATTCTTGACAGAACGTCTGACTGGAGGTGACCGAAGCAATTTCGCGATGTTAGACCCCGCATCGACTCAAGAATGGCCGAAAATCCTCCGACAAGAGGAGAAATTCTTGTTCACATCGCATCGAGCACCCAAACCATTGGAATCTGTGCCATGCCGGGCCTTCCCAATCCCTATTATGTGCCGCGAGAAAGTCAATCCGACGAGCCCGGAGCACGAGCCCCGCTGGTAGGAGTTGCGGATCAACCGAACGATCCTCCCTTGAACGAACAGACGACACCCTCGTTCAGCATCAGCTCCGGTGTGATGCTGGCCGCAGCCTATATCGTCCTGGGCAAACTCGGGCTCATGCTGGCCGTCCCACCAGGGTATGCCTCCGGAATCTTTCCACCTGCCGGCCTGGCCATCGCCGCGACCTATCTCTGGGGAGGCTCGACGCTGCCGTGGATCGTGCTGGGTTCCCTCACGCTCAACTTCTCGGTCACCGCCACCCCCCTACACACTTCGGCCATCGTGGCTGCCCTCTGTATCGCCGCGGCCTCTGCGCTCCAAGCATGGATCGGACGGGTGGTGTTGCACCGCGCCATTGGGCCTCAGACGAGTCTTGAGACTCTCGAACATATCGGCGGGTACCTCTTAGCCGCTCCGTTCATCTGCCTAATCGGTGCATCATTGTCCGTAGCCAGCCTGGCCACGCTGCAAGTCATTCCATCGGACCAGACGCGCATGGCGTGGATGACATGGGGACTCGGCGACACATTGGGTATGGTATCGATCTTTCCGATCATGCTGGCGCTCTTCGGCACTCACGACTCACGGTGGAAAGGGCGCCGTATTTTGGTCGCGTCCATCATGTCTGCGATGCTCGCACTCGTCATGCTGACCTACGTCGGGTTCACGCAGATTGAGTCGGCGAGGACGGCGCAAGGCTTTCACTTCCAAGCCGACCGCCTGGCGAAGACGATTCAGGATCATTTTGATGAACAGGAGTTCATTCTCACTCAACTGGACATGGCTCTGTCCATGTCTCAGCGCGAACCGGTCAGCCGTGAAGCCTTTAGAGCCCTCGCAAAACCTGCGTTGAATCGTTTTCCCATGCTGCAAGCGATCGAGTGGGTACCGGAGATTCCATCACACCGACGGGCACTGTTTGAAGCATCCCAGCGGCAATCAACTCCTGAGTTTGTGATCACCCAGCGTGATGAGACAGGTACCATCGTGCCTGTCCTGGACCGGCCCAGCTACTACCCGGTCACCTATCTCGAGCCGCTCCTCAGCAACCGGAAAGCCCTCGGCTTTGATCTGGGCTCGAGCCCTGCCCGTCATGCGGCCATCCTACGGGCGCGGGAGGCCGAGGGTTCCATTGCTACCGAGCCTGTGACGCTGGTCCAGGAGGAGGAGACGCAACAAGGGCTTCTCTTGATCCGACGGATTCAAACCGGCGCCAATGCCCCGGGATTCGTCCTGACCGTTCTGCGCATAGAGAAATTCATTGGGATGTTACTCCCCGAGGGAAACGAATTAGCGGTCAGTCTGGCGGACGCCGAGCAGGGCACGCTCATCTACGGGACGCCACCATCGACGGTTCACTCCCCGGCATTCACGGGCACCCTGCGGTTCGGCGGGAGGCAGTATCAGCTGTCCATCATCCCATCCTCAGCAGTCATCGCCGGCCTTCCCAGCTGGCAAAGCTGGAGCCTGCTGGTCGGAGGTCTCTTGGGTGATGGCCTGCTGGGCGCCGTGCTGCTGCTGATCACCGGCACCACGAACCAGATACGGGCTCAAGTCGAAGAACGCACCCAACAGCTGGCCCTGAAAAGCGATCTGTTGCAAGCCGTGATCGACCACGTCCCCATGCGGGTGTTCTGGAAGGATCGGTCATTGCGATTCCTCGGCTGCAACCCGCTTTTTGCGAGGGATGCAGGGAAGAGCGATCCCGGTGAACTGCTGGGCAAAACCGATCACGATCTCGTCTGGGCGAATGAGGCGGAGCGATATCAGGCCGACGACGCGAACATCATCGAGACTGAGCGCCCGAAGATCGCCTTTGAGGAACCACAAACCACTCCATCCGGCCACACAACCTGGGTACGGACCTCGAAGGTGCCCATCAAAAACGACGCCGGCCAGGTGATTGGTGTACTTGGGATGTACGAAGATATTTCTGCACAGCGTGCGACGGAATCCCTGTTACGCGAGTCGGAAGAGCGCTTCACGTTGGCCATGCAAGCCGCCTCGGACGGTCTGTGGGATTGGAATATCCAGACCCAGGTCACGTACTTCTCGCCGCAATGGAAAGCGATGCTGGGATATGCGGACCAGGAACTCGAGAATAGCTTCGCGACCTGGGAACGGCTGGTGGACGAAGACGACCGGGTCTGGACCATGGCCCTCATCAATGATTGTCTCTGCGGCAGAAGTGAGGGGTTTAAGACCGAATTCCAGATGCGGCACAAGGACGGCCATTGGGTCGACATCTTGTCCCGAGCCATGATCATTCGAACGCCGAACGGGGAACCCTTGCGCATGGTCGGCACCCATGTCGATATCACGGAGCGCAACGCAATCGCCAGAGAGCTGGAACAGGCAGCACAAACCATGGAGCAACAGAACCAGGCCCTCAGCGTCTCGCATACACAAGCCCTGGCAGCCACCGAGGCGAAGAGTGCCTTCCTGGCCGCCATGTCTCATGAGATCCGCACCCCGTTGAACGCTATCATCGGGATGGCCGAGTTGCTCAAAGAGACCTCCTTGAGCCAAGACCAAGCGGACTATGTCCAACGCTTCAGCCGAGCCGCCGACCATCTTATGGGCTTGGTCAGCGACATTCTGGACCTTTCTAAGATCGAAGCCGGCAAACTGCAGTTGGAACAGATCCCCTTCAACCCCCGTGAGCTGATGGCTACAGTACGCGATCTGCTGGCAGTGAGTGCCAAGAGCAAGCAGCTCACGCTGGATATGCACGTACAGCCCGATGTCCCTTCCACCGTCATCGGCGATCCAACACGCCTGCGACAAGTGCTGATGAATCTTGTCGGGAATGCCATCAAGTTCACGGAGCAGGGACAGGTCGTGGTGACGGTCGAGGTGATCGCTGATGACCGCATGCGATTTGCGGTCTCGGACACCGGCATCGGCATTCCATCGGACAAGCTCCCGTTCATCTTTGAGAGCTTCACGCAGGGGGATACGACCACGACGCGGAAGTTCGGCGGCACCGGTCTAGGGCTCTCCATCTGCCAGCGATTAGTCTGCATGATGGAGGGACGACTCAACGTGACGAGCGCCGTCGGGGTCGGCTCGACGTTTGAATTCACTCTCCGTTTGCCAAGCGCCAGCGAGACAGTAACTCCGCGATCAAATGGTCACGTTCAACGAGAAACCGAGCCACCTGCTAGACCCTCATCACCACCGCTCAGAATTTTGGTCGTCGACGATCTCGAAGATAATCGCGCGATCGTGGCGCACTACCTGAAGCAGGATGCCTATGTTATGGACATGGCGGACAATGGCCGGATGGCCCTCGAGAAATTTCAAACAGGCTCGTACGACCTTGTGCTCATGGATGTGCAAATGCCGATAATGGACGGACTGCAGGCCACCCGTGCGATGCGTCAATGGGAACGGACAGAGCACCGTGCTCCCACTCCGATCCTTGCACTGACCGCCCATGCGCTGGAGGAAGAAGCAAAGAAGAGCTTGGATGCCGGCTGCACGGCACACCTGACCAAGCCGATTAAAAAACAGGCTCTGCTCAGAGCGGTCGCGGACTATGCGACGCCCCGTACCGAGCAAGCCGCGTAGGACGTATACGAAGATCGGTGAGTACCCAATGATTGGTCATCATAGTCGAACGAACATCTCACTCGCTTGACTGAGGAGCATATGAAGAGGTTTCGCGATCACAGCATCCTGACCAAACTTGTCGTTGCATTTGCCGTCATGGAACTCCTGTTGATAGGGATGGGTGTCCTCTCCATTCGCAGCATCACGCAGATTCAGGAGCGCACCGAAACCCTCTACCAAGACCACATACTTCCGATCCATCTCCTCGACGATCTACGCGCCAACAGCTTCAAAATGCAGACAGCAGTCGCCTGGCATATCCTGACCTATGGAACGGCCATGATGGTGACACAAGAGCAAGAGATTGCGGCGTTAGACAAGGCGTTCCAGGCGCTGCTGGACGGCTATGCGCCGTATATCTCGTCACCGCAAGAACAGGCGCTCTATGAGGACATCGAGGCTCGGTGGCACAATGTCCAAGCCACACGAGCGAAAGTACTCCAATTGAGTACGCTCTACAGTAAAGATGCCGCGGCTGACCTCCAGCGAGATGAAGGGGCAGTGAGGCTGGCGGCATTCACCGTGGCGATTCAACGGCTCGTTGAGCTGAACAAGGACCAGGCCGCAGAAGAGCACACCAACAACACCAGGCTGGTGTCGAACCTCATCCGCTACACCCTCCTGATTACAGCCGGGGGATTCGCCTGTGCGCTGCTCCTGGGGTGGATCATCTCCCGTCGAATCTCGGACGGGCTCAGAAGCATTCTCGATGTAACGGTCGCCCTGGGATCCGGCAATCTGCGGGCCCGCTCGAGTTGGGACACACAGGATGAGATCGGACATCTGGCACAGACCTTCAATCGGATGGCAGGACAGATCGAAACCAACCTCACGGATGTGTTAGAAGCCAAACATACGCTGACGGCCATCGATCATACCTACGGCATTATCGAGTTCAATCCTGATGGGACCATTCTGAGTGCCAATGAGAGCTTCCTGAGATTGACCGGGTATGCCCAAGAAGAGTTGATTGGCAGCCATCACCGGATCATCTGCGACCCCACCTATGTCGAGCACAGCGACTATGCAGACTTTTGGCAGAAGCTCCGCGGAGGCGAGTTCCAGACGGGCCTATTCCAGCGAGTGACGAAAACGGGGAAGCCGATCTGGATACAAGCGTCCTATCAGCCGATCCTCAGCGCCTACGGGAAGGTCCATAAAGTCGTCAAGTTTGCGACCGACTTGACGGCGCAAAAAGAGGCTGAGATCGCGAGACACGAGCAGGAGGCGCGCCTGCAGGCGATCGTCACCAACGCAGTCGACGGGATCGTGACGATTAATGACCGTGGCATCATCGAATCGTTCAACCCGGCGGCCGAACGCATGTTCGGCTATCCCGCAGCCGAGGCCATCGGACAGAACGTCAAACTACTCATGCCGGAGCCCTACCGATCCGAACATGACGGCTATCTCGACAATTACAAGAAAAGCGGGCATCCTAAAATCATCGGGATCGGGCGGGAAGTGGTCGGCCGGCGGAAAGATGGGTCGACGTTCCCCCTCGACTTGGCCGTCAGCGAGATCCACCTGAGCGGCCATCGCGCGTTCACCGGGATCCTCCGCGACATCACGGAACGCCGAGCCATCGAGACGCAGCTCGAGCAGACCGCCATCCAAATGGAATGCATCAACCTCGAGCTGGAAATGGCGAACGACGAAGTGCGGCAAGCGACCGAAGCCAAGAGTTCCTTCTTGGCCTCGATGAGCCATGAAATCCGAACGCCGATGAATTCGATCGTCGGCATGGCGCAACTGCTCGGCGAAACATCCCTGACCCCTGAGCAGCAGGACTATACGCAACGTCTCAGGCGAGCCAGCGATCACTTACTGGATTTGATCAACAACATCCTGGATCTGTCGAAAATTGAATCGGGACATTTGGAGCTGGAAGCGGTCCCCATCGACCTGCACGATCTCATGGAGAACGTCGGCGAGATGATGGCCTTACGCGCCCATGCGAAGCAAATCGACTTCGTCGTACGGGTATGCCCGGGTCTCCCGGAGAGGGTCTCCGGAGATCCGACCAGGCTCCGCCAGATCCTCGTGAATCTGGTGGGCAACGCGATCAAATTCACGGAAACCGGTCACATTCTTGTTCAAGTGGAAGCGGACGAATCCGGCCGGTTCCGGTTTTCCGTCGCGGATACCGGCATCGGCATCCCGGCCGACAAGCTCGGATCCATTTTCGACAGCTTCTCCCAAGCCGATAGCTCCACTACCAGAAAATACGGCGGCACGGGGCTCGGGCTCAGCATCTGCAAACGCCTTGTGGAATTGATGGAGGGCGACATCTCCGTCACCAGTACTCCTGGAATCGGGTCGAACTTTCTCTTCACAGTTCCCTTGCCCACCGTATCGCTTGAGACCAGGCCGGTGGGCCCTGATCTCCTTGCCCTTAAAGGAACACGTATCCTCGTTGTGGACGATCACCAACCAACACGCCTCGTCATTCATGAAATCTTGTCGGAAGCCGGCGCACTGGTCGGCGACGTCGCTTCAGGCCCGCTTGCGATGGCTCATCTCCGGGCTGCCGAGACCGACAATCAGCCGGTGCAGCTCATGATTGTGGATCGCCGCATGACGGACATGGATGGTCTCGAACTGGCGAAGACGGTACGGGCCATGCCGACCGGGAAGGACCTTCCTATTCTGTTCCTCATCTCGGATACGCAACAGCCGGACCGCGCCCGTATGCAGGAGCTTGGCATCACGCATCAGATCATCAAACCGGTTTCACGGTCGGGCTTACTCGTAACGGCCAGAGACGCCATGATGGGACGGTCTGCTCCATCAACGCGCCCGCTCGAGCAGGCTCCGTCCAAAACTCAGACGAGTCTACGTCCACTGCGCATCCTGTTGGTCGACGACTTGGAAGACAATCGCGATCTCGTCATCCTCTTCCTGAAAAGCCTGCCGTACACCGTGGAGACGGCCGTGAACGGCAGGGAAGCCGTCGAGAAGGTTCAGACCACATCGTATGACATCGTGCTCATGGACGTGCAGATGCCGATCATGGACGGGCTCCAAGCCACGGCGACGATCCGCCAGTGGGAACGGGCAGAAGGGCGACGACCGATACCCATCATCGCCCTCACCGCCCAGGCCCTGACCGAAGAGCGGGAGAAGAGTCTGGCGGCAGGCTACACGGCCCATCTCACGAAACCGATTAAGAAACCAGATTTACTGAAGGCCATCGAAGGCTATACCGGCCTAGCCCAGGACCAAGCCGCCTGACCGGTGAAGGAGAGATTCAAGCATGAACAAACCAATTCTCTTTCTCGCCGAAGACGAAGAGGACACTGCGCTGCTCCTCAAAATGATCATGGAGGAAGAAGGCTACGACGTGATTCATGCGGGCGACGGCAAACAGGCGCAGATCAAGATTGATGCGCTGCCACCCCCCGCGCTCGTGCTGCTGGATATGGGACTCCCCCACGTGCATGGGCTGGAACTCCTGGCCCAGATCCGCAAGAAGCCGACCTGGAACGGCGTATCGGTCGTGATGCTGACCGCCGACGGCGACCAAACACACATCTGCAAAGCCATCATGGCCGGAGCATCCGATTATGTGTTGAAGCCGTTCAAACGAGAGCCCTTGCTGGCGAGGCTCGCCCGTTTTCGAGCGCCTGGGTTGAAACGTCGTACAGCCTGAAAGGAGTCCCCTCATGTCGGACCCGTCACTGCATACACAGTCCGCGACAACGCCTCCGGAGACCGTTCACATTGATGCCTCCTTCGAACCGTTGATGCCGCGGTTCATGGCGAATCGAAAGAAAGAAATCATGACCATGCGGGAGGCCCTGACGGGAAACGACTTTGAGACGGTGCGAAGCGTTGCCCATGGGATGAAAGGCGTCGGGGGGAGTTACGGATTCGACCGGATCACTGAACTCGCCGCCACCATCGAGCAGGCGGCGAAATCGGCTGATGCCACGACCATCACGCAACAGTTGCATGTCTTGGAACGCTATGTGAACGACATCCAGATTACCTACGACTGACCCGCTGGTTGGGAACTATTTCTCCGTCATCAAATACCCGTTGAGTTGCGTCGGCAACAACGCAGCCTTGACCCGCTCAGGCAGGGTCTTCGGATCCAAGCTCTTCTCGATCGAGAGCGAGCGCTCGCGGGCCAAATCAATGATCGCCGCTTGATCGTGCGAGGCATTCCGTTCATACAGCATGATGACCGGGCGCAAACGCTCCTGGCTATTGGTCTTGATCACCAACCCGAAGCTCCCATCGCTCAATTCCACGAACGAGCCTGGTGGAAAGACGGTGACGGTCGCGATGAAGGGATCGATGACGTCCGGACCATACTTATTCCGCAGCTTCGTATAGAGATAGGTCAAGGCTTGGCTTGGGCTGAGGTAGCGCGCAGACCGTCGATCACTGACCCGCAGATTGTACTCGACGATCGTCCCCACCAATCGCGCGGTCTTGGTGATATCCCCGTTGATGAGCTTCTTGGGATACCCCGTCCCGTCAAGATATTCCCGATGTTGATGGACGATCTCAATGATCTCGGGAGCCACACCCGGCATGCCTTCCAAGATCTCCTTTCCCAGTTGAGGATACATCCGAAGCAGCTTGGCTTCCGTGGGCGAAAGGTCTTCCTCACTCTTGAGGCGGACTGCCAAGGGCACTCGATTCATGCCGATGTTATGAAAAAGTCCCCCCATCCCGACATGCTCGGTTTCTTCAGGGCTGAGACCCAGGGTCTTGGCCGTGAGCTTGGCCAGCGCGCTCACATTCATCGCCTGCATAGCTAACTCCTGGCCAGGTTCCGCCCGGCTCTCGGCACAGACGAGACTCAACAAGACAGGCTCCTGGGCCGTGACTTTGCCCATCGTCTCCAAGATCTTCGCCGCCGCTTGCATGGTGGTCGGCTGTCCGGCATTGGCCATCGCCATGACGACCGACACCTCAGTGGTCGCCTTGGCATAGGTGCGCGAATTGTCGTCGATTGCTTTACGATGCTCGAGCGCCGTCTGGAGCTGCCGCTGTTTTTCCTTGAGAATCGACTGCTCATCGGCCTCGGCATCCTTTTCGGTTTCCGCGTCGACTTCGAACGCGCGGACCGGAGCCGAGGGTTGGGTCAGGGACTCGACGACATCGGCATGGGACAGTGTGGGATCATAAAAGAGTTTGGTCAGGCGGTGCTTCCGGATAATGGCGATTTCAGTGGGCGAGGAGACCGTAAAAACATTGCGGACGAAGGGATGCTCCATCCAGGAATGGTCGATCTTGATATAGAGCCCGACTCGCAGCAAAGCTGGATCAAGCGGGAGCCACGCCACGGTAAGGACTATCCTTTGCTAAGACTTACTTGTGTTTCCGAATAGTTAGTCCCATTTACTACCATACCGCGCATCCCAAAGCTAGCGCCCTGAGCGACAGCCATCACGGCCCTGCCCCTTCCGCCGTTGCTGTGTCTTGCAGTCCTGATCACCTTGAGCTCCCCTGCGGAGGACCACACAGAGCCCTGATACCCCGTTCTCAGAAGTCATCACCAGTCTGGTGGTTCTCCTTTCTCCACTCCACATAATACTTCGCGACCTCTGCTCGCCTCGAAATGTTCAACCGCTTATAGAGAGCCCGGAGGCGAGTACTCAGCTTTCCCAGCGGGATCTTGAGCCGGTGCGCAATCTCTTGGTTGGTCCTCCTCGTCTGCATGACGAGCCAGCGGACACTGCACCTCTCTACGCCTAAAGGGTGAGACAAGGCGCGAGACCGGCTGTTCTTGGCCTTGATCGTGGTGTGGTACTCGTAGAATTGCAACTCAAGCTTGCGGAGGCAAATTCGCATGGAGTACACTGAGGCTATGCCTACAGTGGTTCACCCTCACATCACAAGCGATCCCAACATTTGTGGTGGAAGCCCGTGTATTGAAGGGACGCGCATCACCGTGCGAACCATCGCGATCTACGCGTTGCATTACGGGCAGACTCCGGAAGAGCTACTCACGCACTATCCTCACCTCAGTCTCGCATCGATTTATGATGCACTGTCCTATTACTACGACAATCGTGCCGTCCTCGATAAGGACATCGCCGAGCATCTGTCAGCCTCGGAAATTGATTCCCGACCGTAATCCCACAGCCCCGTCTTTCCTCATGAGCCTTGTGGCATGAAAGTCTATCTGGACGAACACATCCACCTGACCATGGCTTCGTTGCTTCACGCACGTGGTATTGACTGCATCACGACACGAGACGCTGGGAATTTGGGTTGTTCTGATGAAGCACAATTGGCCTTTGCCACGAGCCACGGACGAGCAATCCTCACGTTCAACCACAAAGACTTTCTCCAGCTCGCCAAGCAATGGCACGAAACCGGACGCATCCACGCCGGCATTATTCTTTCCAAAGAACTCGCCATTCCTGAACTCATCCGTCGGCTTCATCGATTCATTACCCACTATGCAACGACGGATCTCACAAACTGCGTTATCTGGCTCCCCAGCATCCCACATCGCTCGTGATACGCCAATTCATCTTCATGCGGTTGAGCCGAAAGTCAACTCACCCGGCAATCCGAAAAGAGGACACTGGACGTAGGTCGAACTCATTGAGAACCACTCCTACCGTTCATAGGCCCTCCGAAGGATAGCCGCTCATGGCGTGGCTATCAGCCTCTATTGTTCTTGACGATCACACAACGACCCGCCCGCCCCCTTTACTTTCAACTCAGACCTTTCTCGGCCTTGCAGTTCTGAAGGCGTGAGCTCCCCTACGGAGGACCACACAGAGCCCTGATACCCCGTTCTCAGAACTCGTCACCAGTCTGGTGGTTCTCCTTTCTCCACTCCACAAAATATCTCGTCGCCTCTGCTCGTCGTGAAATATCCAGCCGCTTGTAGAGGGCCCGCAGCCGAGTACTCAGACTCCCCAGCGAGACCTTCAGTTGTTGAGCAATCTGTTTGTTGGTCTTTCCGGCGCTCATGAGCGCCAGCACTCGAATCTCCTCTGCTGAACAGTCGTCCAGCCGTCTGGCCTGCACGCCCCTCCCCTGTTCTCTGACCCAGGCCATGATCTGCGGCGTCAACTGGGGATCCATAATGGCCATGCCTTCAGACACGATTTCAATCCCTCTGACCACCGCCTCGGCCGAGGCCTTCTTCAATAGATAGCCCTGCGCTCCGGCAAGAATGGCGGACCGCAGGAGGTGCTGTTCATCCCGGTTCGTGAAGAACAAGACACTGATCTGGGGATAGGATTCACGAATGGTCCGGCACAGGTCGATCCCACTCGCGCGTCCCAGTTGGACCTCTGAGACCACGACGGTCGGACGAGAGGTCCGGACGGCCACCAACGCCTCATCCGTGGTCCGTGCGGTTCCGACGACATGAACATGGCGGTTCTTGGCCAGAATCTCCTGTATCCCCTGCAAGACGAACGGTGACGCATCAACCACCAACACGCGCGCGTGGTCCCGAGTTCCTGTCGATGGGGTCATGCGCGAGGAGCGATTCGGCAAGAGCGCGTCACCTCTGCTATAGGACTTCGATCCGAGGCTCGACAGGGCCACCGGAGAGCCACCGTGACAATAGTCACCGTGGCACATCTCATCCGACTCGTTGACAAAGAGAAGGACCGGTCTGAGCAGTGCACCCACAGTTCGTTGAGCAATTCCCGTTCCTTACTTCGGTAGAGAGTGGAATCTCGTGCGGTGGGTTGGACGGAGTCGGATTGTGGGCTGACAAAGCTGGAGGAAGAATCAACGACTGCTCAGGTAAACACGAGGATCATCGCGCAATCGTCACATTGGCAAAGGGCCACAACCGAGGCATGAGCCAAATTCTCATACTATCCCTGGTGAATCCATTTTGATTCAGAATCCAAATAGATTCAGAATCAAAATGGATTCAGTCCCCCGGAGACGCGGAGACGAGGCACCTTTCGCAAGGACAGGCGAGAGCAGACTGAGATGACTACTTACCTGTGATCACATACCCTTGCAGCTTCGTCGTGAGCAGTGCATCTTTCACCCGGTCCGGAAGCCCTTTGGGATCGAGAGCTTTTTCAATGGATATCGAACGTTCTCGCGCCAGATCGATGATGGCCGGCTGATCATGTGACGCCTGCCGCTCATAGAGCATGACGACGGGCCGCAATCGTTCCTGCGTATTACTCTTCAACACCAGGCCAAAACTCCCGTCGCTCAGTTCGACGAAGGACCCAGGAGGAAACACCGTCACCGTGGCAATAAACGGTTCGACCACATCCGGGCCGAACTTGTTCTTGAGTTTCGTATACACATACGACAAGGCCTGTGCCGGGCCCATGTAGCGGGCGGAACGTTGGTCGCTGGCGATGAGATTATACTCGACAATCGTCCCCACCAACCGTGCCGTCTTGGCAATGTCGCCGTTAATGAGACGCTTGGGAAATCCGGTACCGTCGAGATATTCCCGGTGTTGATAGACGATCTCAACGACGGCTTCAGGCACACCGGAAATCGCTTCAAGAATCTCCTTGCCGAGCTGCGGATACATGCGCAACAGTTTGGTCTCGGTCGGAGACAGATCCTCCTCGCTTTTGACGCGAACGGCCAAGGGCACGCGACTCATGCCGATATTGTGGAACAGCCCTCCCATCCCGACATGTGCGATTTCCTCGGCACTCAGGCCGAGCGTCTTCGCCGTCAGCGTGGCCAGCGCACTGACGTTGATGCCCTGCATCGCCAACTCCTGTCCGGGCTCCGGTCGGCTCTCCGCACAGACGAGGCTGAGGGCCACCTTCCCCTGCTCGACGACACCCGTCATGGCCGACAGGATTTTTTCAGCCGAGTGCAGCATATCCGCCTGTCCCGCATTGGCCATGGCCATCATGACCGAGACCTCGTTCGCGGCATTGGTATAGGTGCGGCAGTTCTCATCGATCGCCTTGCGATGGTCGAGGGCACTCTGAATCTGCCGGTGCTTTTCCTTCAGAATCGAGGCTTCATCGGCTTCGGCATCCTGCGCCGTCTCGGCATCGATTTCGAACTCCTGCACAGGACCGGTCGGATTGGTAATCGCTTCCACGACATCGGCATGGGACAGTTCGGGGTCATACAGGAGCTTGGTGAGACGGTGCTTCCGAATGATCGCGATTTCCGTCGGCGAGGAGACCGTAAAGACATTGCGGACGAAGGGATGCTCCATCCAACCATGATCGATTTTGATATAGAGTCCAAGGCGAAGCAGGACCGGATCAAGCGGTAACCAAGGCATCGACTGGCGCTCCCTTCTTGTTTGAAGGCACGCACGAACGTCGCGTCCGGCCTGACACGCGTGATCGTGCAACCCCCACATAACACAAATGGCGCACCCCTCCGCTCTTTCACAAGAGCCTCGGAATGCGCCATCAACTGACAGGTCTTATTCCTGTCCGCTAGGCGGTGCGAGCCTTTCGCTCGACCAATTTATCTGGACTGTATCAAACTGCGATCTGATCTGGAATTGAAAACAGAAAGCGCAGCCGGACGCAGGCACCACTGTGCCGGAGTCCCCGAGTCCGCTTCATCCTCCGATCCCGTCTTCCCTTGGCGTCGACTCAGCGCCGCCCATTCCATCCGTCTTGAGCAAATCCTCGATCTTTCTCCGTAAGAAACCCAGCTCCTTGGACCGAAAGGCAAACTTGGTCTTCTCCAGGACCTCAATCGTGCCTTCCAACGCTTCCCGATAGGCCACGCGTCTCGGACAGTCCAGAACACGACAGACGTCCGCGGCGACATCGGTCTGTCTGGTCAACGGATTCGCGATGACCGTCCGAAGGCCGGTCGCCAGCGTGGCCATCTGTCCGACACTTTGACTGAGAAATGCCTCGATCGACCAGGCCAGGTCCCGCTCATTGGCCATCGTCCCCGGCCTCGAGAGGATCTCCCGGACATGGTCCAGCGCAGTCCCGACTCGATCCGCCTCATCGCGCGCGACATCCGTCATCCGCAGAATACGCGACTTTCCCGCAGCCTGATTGACGGCTCGAAGTAACTCCCCCCAGTCGACCGGCTTAAGCAAGTAGTCCGTGAACGACAATCGGAGCGCTTCCACGGCCGTTTGCACGGAGGGATAGCCGGTTACCAGCACGATGGGGAGCGAGGGAAACCGCATCCGGATATCGTGGAGAAATTCGAACTGCATATTACCCGGCATCCGAATATCGGAGAGGAGCACGTCGTGTTGATTCGTCAATAACCGACTCGCTTCCTCAGAGTCCTGTGCGCAGTCGCATTGATACCCCTCTTGCTCCAGGAGCTTGGCTGTGGACAGTCGAAACGTATCTTCGTCATCGGCAAGCAGAATTCTTGGGGACTCATGTTTCATGTGTCAGGACCTCCTGAATGATGTTCCGATGACCGGAGGCCTGGCGTCCCGCCGCAGGCTCCGGCAAGATGATCGAGAAGGTCGATCCAGCGCCCTGTTCAGTCTGCACTTCCATCCTTCCGCCCATCGCCATCACGAGACTCTGGGACACGGAGAGACCCAACCCCATCCCCTTCTGCCCCTTCTCAGTCTTCGTCGTAAAGAAGGGATCAAAGATGTGCGGCAACACGTCCGGTGGAATACCGCTCCCTTCATCAGACACACTGATCCGTATAATGTCCGCATCCTGACGGACGTTCAACGTGATCGTCCCCCCTTCGCGCGACGAGTCGAGAGCATTCTGAATCAAATTCATCAACACTTGCAGCAGGTCGCTCTGTGGAACCAGGAGCCTCGACCTCAGCGGCACCTGGGTCACGACCAATGTCTGGCCGAGCTGAGACAGCCTCTTGGCAAACAAGGACTCCAGGTCCCGTAGGAGCAGCGACAGATTGACCGGCTCCGCCTTGCTCGGCTCTTTCCGGTACAACTGATACATATTCTGCACGATGGATGCGACACGTGTGATTTCCCGATCAATCATCCCGACAAATTCATAGTGAGGATGAGCAGGATCCACAGCCTGTTTCACAAGCGTAAAGGCGTTCCTGATACCGGCAATCGGATTGTTGATCTCGTGAGCGACCGCAGCAGCCATCTGACCCACTGCAGCCAGCTTTTCCGTCTGTGCCCGTTGTGCCTCAAGCTTCGCGATCTCTGATGTCCGTTCCGCAACCTGGCGCTCGAGCTCTTCGGCATGGCGTGCCAGCTGCAGTTCCAGCTGCTTCCGCAGGGTAATGTCGCGGCCGGCCACCAACCGCACCTCCTTGCCGCAATAATGATACGGTCTGACCACAAGTTCACCCAGAAACGTGGTCCCGTCCTTGCGTCGTCCCACCGCTTCGTAGGGGCCGGCCACACCATTCTGCATATTCAGAACAATCTGATCACGAGACTCATCGGCGACGAGCTCGAGAATCGAGCGTCCGAGCAGTTCGCCTGATTCGTAACCGAACATCTGCTCCAACCCGGCATTGACTTCCAGCAGCACTCCGTTGTCGTGCAGTGCGATCGCATCGAATGTCGCCTCCGTCACCAGCTTGTATCGCAGTTGGCTCTCGCGGATCGCCGCTTCCGCCTGTCGACGCTCAGTCACATCGCGCACGATCGCGTAGGAGAGCGCCTGTCCCTGATGGTCAATGTAATTCGCCAAGACCTCAACCGGGTAGACCTCGCCCGTCTTACTCCGGTGCTGCCGATCCAGCCGCATTCCTTTTTTCTCGATGAACTCCGCCCACACCTTGATCCATAGCTCCTGTGAACAATCGGCGTCGATATCCATCACCGACATCGTCAAGAGTTCCTCTTTCGCATAGCCCAATCGGCGGCAGGCTGATTCATTCACATCGAGAAAGTATCCGTTCGATCCAATGACGAAGATTTGGTCGGCGGCGTGATCGACGGCATACTGAGTTCGTTGCAGCCGGTCCTCGATCCGCTTCCGCTCCGTCACATCGCGGACAATGGCACAATCAAGCTCCTGCCCCCCGTGATACAGATAATTCGCGACTACCTCAACCGGATAGATCTCGCCGGACTTACTACGATGTCTCGTCTCGATACGACGCTGTCCCTCTCGTGTCACGGCTGCCCAACAGGCATCCCAGGCTTCAGGCGGAAAGTCCGGATCGATGTCCATCACCGACATCGTGAGCAACTCTTCCTTGGTATAGCCCAGTCGCCGGCAGGCTGACTCATTCACGTCGAGAAAGTATCCCTTCGAATCGATGACGAAGATTTGGTCGGCGGCATGATCCACGGCATACTGGGTTCGTTGCAGTCGGTCTTCTACCCGTTTCCGTTCAACGATCTCCAGCTCTAACGCCCGATTGGCTGTGGCCAACTCCTTCGTCCGCTCCACGACCCGCTGTTCGAGTTCCGCATTGGCTCTCCAGATGGCCTCTTCAGCCTGTCTGCGTGTTGTGACATCAGCGATGGAACCGACCATGCGCACCGGACGGCCGGATGCATCCCACACCGCCTGGCCCCGGTCACGGAACCAGCGATAGGAGCCGTCTTTCATTCTTACCCGCACTTCGAGATCATACGGTGCACGAGTCTCAAGATGACGACAGGTGGCCTGACGGACCAATTCGGCATCATCCGGATGGACCAGCGAAAGCCACAGATCGTAGGTGGGAGTGAGGTCACCAGGTCTCAACCCGAACAGTTCAAGGTGATGGTCAGACCAATACTGTTCCCCTGTCAGAATATTCCAGTCCCATATCCCGTCATACGTGACGCTGACGGCCAATTCAAATCGCTCCTGACTTTCGCGCAGCGCTTGATCGACTTGTTTTTGCGCAGTGATATCGCGGACAAAGGCACAGTGAAACTCTTGCCCCCCATAGGCGAGGAACACCACCCGGATATCGATCGGAACCACCCGGCCATCTCTCGTCAGGTGGTTCGTCTCTAATGACACGACCTTCTTCTCTCTGACCTCCTTCCACCACCCAGGCCAGACCTCTGCCGTAAAGTCAGGATTCAGATCGTGGACCGTCATGCGCAAGAATTCCTCTTTGGTATAGCCCAACATAACACTGGCCGCCTCGTTGGTGTAGAGGATTCTCGCCTGCGGATCGATCCAATAGACTGCATCCACTGCCTGGTCCATCGCGAACTGAGTACGCAGGAGACTCATCTCGCCTTGCTTGCGATCAGTGATATCATGAGTGGCACCGATCAGATGCGTCAGCTGACCGTCAGCAGTGCGAACGGCATGGCCTCGGATCTCGGTCCAGACGACCGTCCCGTCTTTCCTGATCATGCGCAATTCATAGTTGTACTCGTCGGCTTCGCGGCTCACGATTCGCTGCCAGTGGGCCATCGCAATGGATTGGTCATCCGGATGCACCAGATTCAGCCAGACAAACGGATCGGCTGAGAGCTCGTCCGGCTGATAGCCGAACATCGCTTTGAGATTTCTGTCGCCATAATAGGTGCTTGCCTGTACATCCAATTCCCAGACTCCGACCCTTCCCACCGCCGTGGCCCTCGCGTACCGCTCCTCGCTCAGCCGCAGGGCCCGTTCCATACGCTTCTGCTCGGTAATGTTCCTCACCGTGCCCACCATCCGAATGGGCCGGCCCCCCTCGTCTCGATACACCACCCCGTTCCCTTCGACCCACTGCACCTCCCCTGTCGGCGGCACAACCCGGTGTTCCGTGCGGTAGGGTTCCCGACCGCTGAGTGCGCCTTCGATCTCCGCAACCAGCCTCGGCAGATCCTCCGGATGTACGAGTCGCTGGTAGGCTTCAAACGTCCCGTCGAATGAACCGTGAGGTAGACCCTTTACCTCCTCACAGTTCTCCGACCAGATCACCTGGTTGGTCAGGATATTCCAATCCCAGGTCGCCAGTTTGGCAATGTCCATCGCCAGACGAAGGCGATGGGCTTGGTCCTGATTCGCTCGTTCGAGCCTCTTCCGCTCAGTGATGTCGACCGCAATCCCTCCGAGTAACGGCCGTTGCCCAACATCGAGAGGAAACTTGATCGTGAGCCAATCCCTGACAGTGCCGTCTGGATCCGGCAGAGACTCTTCACTCTCAAGCATCTGACCCGATGCAAGGACCGTCTTATCGTTCTGGGAGAGCCTGGTTGCAATCTCCGCCGGCAGGAAGTCAAACACGGTCTTTCTTTCGGCCTCTTGCCTCGATAGGCTCGCCAAGGTTTCGAACTGCGGGTTCACATACACATAATGACCAGCATTATCCTTGATGAACGTGACCGCCGGACTATGGCGCATAAACGCATCGAACCGCGCCTCGCTTTCCTTGATTGCCTCCAGCATGGAGGCATGCTCGATGGCGAGTGCCGCAATAGAGCTCACCCGCTCCACCAGCCTGAGGTCGGCCTGTCGTGCAACCCGAGGCTCCCGATAATAGGCAGCCAACGTGCCGAGCACCCTACCGGTCGAACCTTTTATCGGCTGCGACCAGCAGGCCCGCAAGCCATGTCGGAGGGCAACATGCGCACAGCTCGCCCAGAGCGGATGAACCGTGATGTCTTCCGCGATGATAGGAGTTCCGTGATAGGCGGCAGTGCCACAGGAGCCGGCAGCCGGACCGATCGGAATGTTCGTAAGCAGGCAGGTATACTCCTCCGGCAAACTGGGGCCTGCACTGAATAGGAGTGCAGTCTGGTCCTTAGAAACCTGCATCACCGAGCAGAGCATGGGCTCCGTCACCGCTTCAATTGCGTGGCACATGAACGTCAGCACTTCGTTGAGATGCGTCCCCTTGGCAACCAACTCCAACGTCTGCTTCTCCGCAACCTGAAGGGCTTCTTCTCGTTTGCGTTCGGTAATATCCGTATGAGATCCGGCCATACGAACGGGCCGGTTGGCGGCGTCACGGATCAGGATCCCGCAGGCATTGATCCAGCAATAGACTCCGTCTTTCTTGCGCAGGCGGAACTCGACCTCATAGCGTGCAGCTCTCCCCTCAAGGTAGTCGGACAGGTGGGACAACACTCTCTCGCGATCTTCTCGGTGCAAACGAGATTCCCATTCTTGATAGGCATGAGAAATTTCATGGTCTTCATAGCCAAGCATCGCTTTCCACCGAGGCGAGAAATAGGCATCGTTGGTTACGAGATTCCAATCCCAGATCCCCTCGTTGGCTCCCTGAACAGCGGCCTGAAACCGCTCCTGGCCTTCCCTCACTGCCTCCATCATGTGAGCATGTTCGATGGCAATAGCCGCTATCCGGCTGACTCGCTCAAGGATCTTCAGATCGGTCGGCTGCGGCGCTCGCGGCTTGTCATGGTAGACGGCGAGTGTTCCAAGCAGCCCGTCGGCAGCACTCAAGATCGGCAGCGACCAACAGGCTTTCAGGCCATGGGTCAGCGCCACTGAGGCGTAGTCCTTCCACAAGGGATCACTCGCAATGTCCGCCGCAATGGCAGGTTTTCGATAGTAGGCCGCACTGCCGCAAGACCCGATCGCCGGTCCGATGGGAATCCTCTTGATCGCCTGATTATAGTCACCTGGGAGGTTAGGTGCTGTCGCCAATACCAAATGCAACCCGTTGTCATCAACCAGCATGACGGAGCAGCGCATGGGAGACGCAAGACTCTCGACGGCCCGGCAAACAAACTCGAGTACGCTCTCAAGGGATTCCCCCTTCGCCACCAGCTCCAATGCCTGCTTTTCTGCATCGTGAAGCGCTTCAATTCGCTTGGACTCCGTCACATCCCATACGAAACAGAAATGGCCGGGAATTCTCTTCCCTGCTCCATCTTGCTTGACCAGCACCACATGTTTATAAAAGACGCTTCCGTCTCTTTTGACCCCGCGAAGTTCCGCCTCTGCTTTCCCGATCTCGAGCATCCTGGCGAATGCCGTCAGAACGGATGGTCGGTCATCCGGATGGACCGTGATCTCCCAGGATTGACCGACTAATTCGTCCGGACGATAGCCCAATAACGCTGCATATTGCTGGTTTACAAAGACATAGTGCCCGGTCTCGTCAAGCTTGGAAATCCCCTCCATGGCCAATTCCACGGCGGTCCCGGCCTCGAGCATGACTGATTGAGATTCGGCATATGGCCGTTGTTCGAGCCGGTTCATAGCGGATCGCCCGTCTTCGCGCGAGCCCTCTTCCGGTTCGCACTGGTCTTGCGCGCGAGACTTGATAGGCCCGCTTTGTGTGGTGTGATCAGCCACTTAAGAGACTCCCCAAACCATCTTACTCATGACAACTCACACGCCTCGAGCGGCATGGTCTTCCCGTTGCGACAAGCCCATCGCCGAGGGAATTAATAGAGAAACTCTGTCCAGGGACAGGAGACCGGGTGATTGATGAGTTTGACACAGGCCTAGACGTACAGCCTTACCCACTCAGCCTCCGTTGCGGTCGATACGATGGCGGTAGGATCTACGCTCTTTGGAGCCCGTTGTCCATAGGGCCTATTGGCAACACGAATAGCCTTAGAACAACAACGGAGAGCAGGCAGTGCGCCTCACAGCGCCCCGGCTCTGTCGGCTGAGATGATGAGTGAGAGGCTCAGGGGGAATGTAAGAAACTTCAGGTTTCGAGTTTCACGTTTCATGTTATCCGATAACTTGAAACCTGAAACCTCAAACGTGAAACCAACGGCAGGAACACTTCACGCTTCACGAAATTCTTTAACGTTTGACCGTTCAGCTACAAGTCGGCGGGCATCCGAGTAGGAATCGCTTGCCGCCCGTGCTTGCGGTAAACCCGGAAGTCGTGGTCGAACGTCATGACGATACCCGATGGATATCGTTCGGCCATAGACACAAGGCAGGCATCGGCCAGCGACATGGGGACGGATGCATATCGAAAGAGCAACTTCGCAACTGCCGGCATCTCTTCTTCCAGATGAAACGGGACCGTGACAATCCCACGAATAAGTAATTGCATGACAGCCTGACTTCCACCCGCCGACCGCCGAAGCAGGAAACAAGATTCGGCCAGCACTGCCTCGCAAGTCAAGAAGGGAGGTTTCAGAGCAGCCCATTGGGCCACTGCCCACTGATGGTGCCGGTCACGGCGATTGAGAAAGGCAACCAGCGGGCCGGTATCCAACAGAATAGCCGGCGTCGTCACCGAGCGCCCGTCCGCTTGCGCCGGGGCGAGCGTCCGAATTGTTTCAGATGAGCGGGATTAACCGACAAGTCAGCCGGTCCGGTGATACTTCCTGCGAGATCCTTGGCCAACGTCAACGCCGACACGCTCTGCCTCTGTACGGCGTTTTCGAGAAAGGCCGCCAGGGCCTCGCGAATCACCTCGGACTTGGTGCTCTTGCGAGAAGACGCCGCATGAGCCAGCCGATGATCCAGGGTATCAGACACCTTCAGCGACAGCACCTTCATGGATTCCTCACGTCATACCGATATGGCATGATGGTACTACGATTGATGAAGCTGGTTCAAGCGTCGGTCGCAATTCGAGTTGCGCGATGCGAATTTCAGGGGAGGTGGGTGGGGGGTAAGTTTCAGGTTTCGAGTTTCACGTTTCATGTTTCCGGCTGTCCGAGAACTTGAAACCTTGAACGTGAAACGTGAAACGACTCACGTGGCCGCTTCACGCTTCACGCAAGACACTTCTCCGCTTCTAGAATTCTTCGAAGTCATCCCCTGATGAGCTATGGCGATCTTTGCCGTTGCCCGCCGCCACGCCGGCCGGTTGCTTGTGCTCCGCCGGCTTGCCGACTGCCGGCTTTTTCGCCGCGACCTTGCCGACTGCCGGTTTCGTCATCGGCTTAGGAGCCGGTCGGGGGCTTGCGTGGCTCACCGAAGCCCGTGCGGCATGATGGCCTTCAGATTGTGCAATCTTGAAGACCTCCACTTGCCGCATGAGCTCCTGGGCTTGGTCCTTCATGGATTGAGCTGCGGACGTGGTCTCCTCAACCAACGCCGCGTTCTGCTGGGTCGTCTCATCCATCGACATGATGGCTTTGTTCACCTGGTCGATACCACTCGCCTGTTCCTGTGACGCGGCGGTGATTTCTGCGATGATATCCGTGACGCGCTTGACGGAGCTGACGATCTCCTCCAGCGTCTTGCCGGACTGGTTCACCAGGTCGCTGCCGTCGGTCACGCGTTGGATCGATTCATTGATCAATCCCTTGATCTCTTTCGCCGCAGTGGCCGATCGTTGCGCCAGGTTGCGGACTTCCGCCGCGACCACGGCGAATCCACGTCCGTGTTCCCCGGCTCTGGCCGCTTCGACGGCGGCGTTCAAGGCCAAGAGGTTGGTTTGGAACGCGATCTCGTCGATCACCGTGATGATGTCGGCGATCTTCTTGCTGCTCTTGTTGATCTCGCCCATCGCGTCGACGGCCTTCTTCGTGACGGCGCCTCCCTTGTCCGCCGTATCACGAGCCGCAATGGCCAACTGGTTGGCCTGCTTGGCATTGTCGGCGTTCTGTTTCACCGTCGAGGTCATTTCTTCCATCGACGCGCTGGTCTCTTCGAGCGCCGAGGCCTGTTCGCTGGTCCGCTGCGACAGATCTTCATTGCCCTTGGTAATCTGCTCGGCGCCGGCTGTGACCGCTTCCACCGCGTCACGCACGGTCGACATAGTATTGGTCAAGTTAGTCAATGCGGCATTGACGCTCGCCTTGATCTTCTCGAGCTCACCCTCGTAGGCTCCGCTCATCGACAGCGTCAAGTCGCCCTGTGCCAAGGCCCCGAGCGAATGTTGCGCTTCAGCCATACAGGCTTCCAACTGAGCCTGCGCATGTTTCTGTGCGGTGATATCGATGGCAAACTTCACCACTTTGAATGCTCTGCCCATCTCATCCTTAATCGGGTTGTAGGACGCTTGGATCCACACCTCTTTTCCGCCCTTGCCGATGCGCCGATAGACCCCGGCATCAAATTCGCCTCGATTCAACTTCTGCCAAAATGCAGAATATTCGGGTGAATTTGTCCAGGCACTGTCGCAGAACATCCGGTGGTGCTGCCCCTTGACCTCATCGAGGCTGTATCCCACTGTTTTCAAGAAATTCTCATTCGCGGTCATAATTGTACCGTCGAGTTTGAACTCGATCGAGGCATAGGACTTATTGATGGCATCCATAATGCCCTGCATATTCTGACGCTGAATCTCCTGTTCGGTGATGTCGTACCGCACCCCCAGATACTTGCGTGGTTTCCCGGTCTTCTTGTCGACAAACGGCGCGATCACCGCATCCACGTAGTAGGGCGTGCCGTCTTTCGCCCGATTCTTGACGACGCCACGGAAGATCTGGCCCCGGCCGATGGTGGCCCACATCTGCTTGAATACTTCCTTGGGCATGTCGGGGTGTCGTGTCGTATTATGCCCAAAACCGACCAATTCGTTCTTCGGATATTTGGACACTTGGAGGAACTTCTCGTTGACCGACATGATGTCGCCCTTGAGGTTGGCTTCCGACACGATGCTGGTCGTGTTCATGATGTTCTCACGGACCTCGAGCTCATCCCGCATGTGCATGATTTCTGTTTGCTTGGCCGTCACGTCGGAGGCGAACTTGACCACCTTGTAGGGCTTTCCGCTGCCGTTCATGAGGGGATAGTAGGCCGCCTGAATCCAAACCTCCTTGCTTCCCTTGCCGACCCGCTGATAGGTTCCGGCATCATACTCGCCCCGATTCAGCTTCTGCCAAAACGCCGCATAATCCGGCGAACTCACATAGGTGGGATCGCAGAACATCCGATGGTGCTGCCCCTTGATCTCGTCGAGGGTATAGCCCAGCGTCTTCAGAAAATTCTCATTGGCGGTGATGACCGTCCCGTCCATATTGAACTCGATGACGGCCTGCGTTTGATCGATCGCTTTTAGTTTCGCAACCAGCTCTTCAACATTCACATTGTCCATGGGTCGTCCTCCCTCCTTATTAGTATGCTGGATGCGAAGCCGCATCGCAGAATCACCGGATGCCTCGACAGACGCCTCGTCTTCGTTCTGAGTCAGCTCAGGGTCCATACCGCGCTCCCCTCTCTCCTCATGTTTACGCCGCTTTCGCTGCTTTCGTGCCATCCTGCATCTCGTCATCGAGCAACAGGCGATCCATGTCCAGGAGCGCCACGAGTTTGTCGTTCGATTTCCCGATCCCATTCAAGAAGCTCACGTCCACTTTGGCTCCGAACTGCGGCGGCGGTTGAATATCCTTTTTGTCGATATTCAACACGTCCGAAACCGCATCGACCACCAGCCCCATGACCTTGTCACGTACGACGACGACGATGATCACGGTAAAGGCCGTGTAATCGATGGTCGGCATACTGAATTTCGTTCGCAGTTCGATGATCGGCACAATGGTCCCGCGCAAATTCAACACGCCTTTAATGTGAGAGGGCGTGTTGGGAATCTTCGTGACGGCGGTATAGCCCTTGATCTCCTGGACGCGGAGAATATCCACGCCGTAGAGCTCCTCCCCCAGGTTAAACGTGAGAAACTGGCTCCCATCCGTGGTCAGCCCGATCTGCTGATTCAGCTCCTTGGTCGCGGTTTCGAGCGCTGCTGCTGCCATAGCTCCTCCTTCATCGGGCTTGCCGCCCCTCGAACGATATTCCTCGCCCTCAATCGTCTCTCGGGCTCGACAGGGCTCTATCGGTTCTCAAACAAAAAACTTTACTTCCCGGCTCTTGCTACCCTCGTACCCCCGGCCACACCATGTCATGCCGGATCTCCTTCTGAGGATGGAGTCGTCGCGCACGCTCCAACAACAGGCCCGTTGCTTCCGGAACCAATGGATCCGGCACGCAACAGTCCCCGATCGGGCACGCGGACGCACATTGGGGCTCGGCAAAATGGCCGACACATTCCGTGCACCGGTCGTGCGAAATCACATAGGTGGTCCCGTCGAGCCCTTGTCCGTCACTCACGCGATAGCCACCGGATTCGGCATCAGCACGTTTTTCAAAAATAGCCTGATTCGGACAGGCCGCCAGACAGGCGTCACAGGAGATGCAATTGTTGTTGATCATGAGGGCCATGATGCGGCCTCTTTAGTTTTGAAGTGGGTACGTGATTAAGTGTGATAGTGGTTCGAGGCATCCATCAACTTTCAGACTTTCTCACTTTCATACTGCCAAGAGCAGATGCCCCAACTTCTCTTTCTTGGTGCGCAGGTACTTGAGATTCATCCGACCCGGATGGATCTCCAACGGCACCCGTTCCACGACTTTCAAGCCATATCCTTCGATACCGACGATCTTTCGCGGGTTATTCGTCATCAACCTGATCGATCTGAGACCTAAATCAGCGAGCATCTGCGCCCCGACCCCGTACTCCCGCAGATCGGCTTGAAACCCCAACTTCAAATTGGCTTCCACGGTGTCGGAGCCTCGATCTTGAAGCCCATAGGCCTTGATCTTGTTCAGAAGGCCGATCCCCCGCCCCTCTTGATTGAGATAGAGCAACACCCCTCGACCTTCCCGCTCGATCAATTCCATCGCCCGATGCAGCTGATCACCGCAATCACAACGCAACGACCCCAGTACATCGGCCGTCAGACAGCCGGAGTGCACACGGACCAGCGTGGGTCGATTCGGCTCAATGGGACCTTTCACCAGCGCCAGATGCGTGCTGCCGTCGATCGTATTCTGGTAGGCGATCGCCTCGAAGGCTCCGAATTTGGTGGGCAACTGCGTGCTGGCTGCTCGCGTCACGAACGGCTCACGCTTCATGCGGTATTCAATGAGCGATTTGATCGTGATCATCTTGAGCTTGTGCCGAACGGCAAACCGCGACAACGCCGGCACTCGGGCCATGGTGCCGTCCTCATTCATAATTTCGCAGATCACGCCCGCCGGAGACAGGCCGGCCAACCGTGCAAGATCGACGGATCCCTCTGTCTGCCCGGCCCGCTTCAAGACTCCGCCGTGCTGTGCCCTGAGCGGGAAAATGTGGCCTGGGCGGGCGAGATCAGCCGGTACACTTTTGGGATTGATGGCCACCTGAATCGTCTTGGCCCTGTCAGCGGATGAAATGCCCGTCGTGATCCCGTGCTTGGCATCGATCGACACCGTGAAGGCCGTCCCGAAGGTGGCGGTATTTTCTGCGGCCTGCGGCGGAAGATGGAGCTCTTCAACCCGTTCCGGCGTCAGCGCGAGGCAGATCAAGCCACGCGCATGTTGGGCCATGAAGTTGACGGCCTTCGCGGTAGTGAATTGCGCGGCAATGACGAGATCGCCCTCATTCTCCCGGTCTTCATCATCGAGCAAAATGATGAACTTGCCTTGTTTAATGTCCCGAATAGCCGCCTCAACCGTATCAAACGCGTTGCCCATATTGTGCGTCTCTTCCTCTCCCGTTGCAGCTCGTGCGGAGTTTCAAGTTTCAGGTTTCACGTTATCGGATAACCCAAAACTTGAAACTTTGAACTCGAAACTTGCCGCCTAGGCGGCAATCGGCGTGCCATGCCGCGCGATCTCCAGCAGCCCTCGCACGTCGAGAATAAACCCGACGGTCCCGTCCCCTAAGATGGTGGCCCCTGCGATTCCTTCGACCTTCCTGAAGTTTTGCTCCATGCTCTTGATCACGACCTGCTGCTGCCCGAGAATTTCGTCCACCATCACCGCCACGCGCTCCCCTTCGGTTTCCAGAATCAATAAGATGGCTTTCATGGGGTTGGTATATTCAGGCTCCAGGACAAACACGTCGTACATCCGGATCATCGGCAAATAGGTCCCTCGGACGTTGATCAGTTCGCCCTTCCCCACCACAGTCTTGATGGTGCCTTCTTTGGGTTGGATCGATTCCAGAATCGAGAGCAATGGGACGATGTAGGTTTCCTTGCCGACTCGAACTGTCATCCCCTCAATGATGGCCAGGGTGAGCGGCAACTTCAGAATGAATGTCGTCCCCTTTCCTGTGACGGTCTTGATACTGACCGTCCCCCCCAGAGCTTCAATATTCCGCTTCACGACATCCATGCCGACGCCGCGACCAGAGACATCGGTGACTTTCTCGGCTGTTGAAAACCCTGGCCGGAAGATCAGCGCCCAAATTTGGTCGTCGGAAAGCTTGTCGTTTTCCCCGATCAACCCCTGCTTTACGGCCTTGGCAAGGATCTTCTCTCGATTCAAACCTCGACCGTCGTCCTCAACCGTGATACAAATATTTCCGCCCTCGTGGAAGGCGTTCAGCCTGATCGTTCCCACTTCCGATTTGTTGTTGTCCAGCCGTTCTTCCGGTGGCTCCAGTCCATGATCAGCTGAATTCCTGACGAGATGTGTCAGCGGATCGCCGATGGATTCGATGACCGTCTTATCCAACTCGGTTTCTTCCCCGGAGAGCACCAACTGAATCTTCTTTCCTGCCTTCGTCGACAGATCGCGGACCAATCTCGGAAAGCGGCTGAATGCGGTCCCGATCGGAAGCATGCGGATGCCCATGACCCGTTCTTGAATTTCTCGGGTATTGCGCTCCAATTGCGCAACGCGCTCGAGCAACACCGGCAACTGCTTGATCTCAAAGCGCGCTCCTAAATCGCTCAACATGGACTGGGTGATGACCAGCTCTCCCACGAGATTGATCAGCTTATCGATCTTGGCCGTATCGACGCGAATGGAGGCCGTATCCGTTTTCTTGGTTTGAGCCGCTGATTCCTGCTGTTTCTGCTTCTGCAGTGCCTGCTCGACCTGCTGCGGTGTCACCACCTTCTGCTCGACCAGAATCTCGCCGACTCTCTTCTGCTGGGACAACGCCTGTTCAAGTACCGCCGGTGACACCACCCCGCTCTCCACCAAGATCGCGCCGAGCGGCTTCGGCGCGCCGTCCTCGGCGCGTTGATCGTCGTTCGTGAAGCGCGTGTCGTGTCCGGATTCAGACGTTTCACGCTTCGCGCTTAACGCTTCACGTTCTTCTATGACGAGTGTACTGTCCTCGCGGACAAACTCGAAGGCCGCCTCAATGGTCTTCAGATCCTTGCCGGTAAGGAGTTGTAGCTCCCAGGAGAGATAGCACTTTTCCGGATCGATCTCCGCAAGGTCCGGCACTCGGGACATGTCGAGCGTCACCGAACTCAGCTCTCCCAAGCCGTTCAACTCCTTGATGACCTGCAAGGGATCCAGGCCACGTTTAAACAACCATTCCGGCGGCGTCCACTTGATGAGATAGCTACGCTCTTGATGCTCGGACTGCGTGGGAGCCGCTATAGACTGCTTCTGTGGCACAACAGGCGCCTGTGCACCCGATGCAGACGCCAGCTCCGCCGCTAGGCGCTGAACGACCTCGTCGTCCACCGCCACCCCGGACTTCACTGCTTCAATTAAGGTCTTCAAGCAATCGGTGGACTTGAGCAGCAGATCAGCGATCGACGGGGATACCGCTTTCTCCCCGTTTCTCAGCAAATCAAGCAAGGTCTCCATCTTGTGGGTAAACTGGGTCACGGCATTGAAGCCGAACATCCCGCTTGCCCCCTTGATCGAATGGGCCGAACGGAAGATCTTGGCGAGCAACTCCAAATCCTTTGGATGCTGTTCCAGCGCCAGGAGACCTTCCTCGACGATCGCCAAGTGCTCGGCGGCTTCTTCGAAAAAGGCCTCCTGAAATTGTGCGAATTCGTCGCTCATCCTAAGCCTCGTTGTTCGTGAAGCGTGAAGCGTGAAGCGTATCTCGTTCCTGATTCAGACGCTTCACGAGATACGTGGAACGATTCATGCCGGCAACACCTTCGCAATGGTCTTCAGAAGTGTATCGGGATTGAACGGCTTCACAAGCCATCCCGTTGCGCCGGCTTCCTTCCCGGCCTGCTTCTTTTCAAGCGCCGATTCAGTCGTGAGCATCAAAATCGGCGTAAACTTGAACGCGCTCAATTTTCGCAATTCCTTGATGAGGGTAATCCCGTCCATCTCCGGCATATTGAGATCGGTCACCACGATATCCATCTTGCCCGCCGCCGCAACCTTGTTCACCGCGTCTTTCCCATGCTCGGCTTCCACGACGGTAAAACCGGCATTGGTCAGTGTGAAGGCAACCATCTGGCGCATCGTCGGCGAATCATCCACGATCAGTGCGGTCTTACTCATATGCTCCTCCACGGCTTTCAAGTGTCAGAGTTCAGGTCTACCGTTTCATGTACTCAAGACCGTCACACATGAAACCTCACACCTGAAACTACGTTCGTTCAAAACAGCGTCACCGAATCCTCGTCATTGTCGGACGCCTCCAGCGGTACCGGCTCTTGATATTGAGGTTGGAGCGCAGCCTGATGTAGACGGCGCTCTGCCTCCATGGTGTAGTTTTCCTCGATGCGTTCCAGTCCGGCCAGCTCTTGAGCGGTCTCCTCCGTCAGCGGGCCTTTTTGCAGAATCTGGAGATGCCGCTTGAATTGATCCAACGCCTGCCCCACATGTTCCAATTTTTGCCGAGTAATGTCCTGAAACTGCATCGCGACGACGACCTTGGCGATCACCTCGGCCCGTGTTGCGGATGTCATGGTTTCGGCACCGGATGCGAGCGCTTGCAACTGCACCAGCAGTTCGACCGCAGCACGCTCAGTTTCGGCTGTCACCGCGGTCATTTGCGCCTTGAGTGCCGGAATCATACGGACGGCCCCGTCGGCAAACGTATTCCACGCTCGGTGATGGGCGAGCAGCTCAGAGACTGAGGGATTCTCCTCAGCATACGACCTCCGAGAGTCTCCTTCTTGGGTGCTCACGGTCCTCATGGTTTGCGTATCTTGGTACTGGTCGATCGTCGGATGACGATGCCGCTACCGACAGAACACCCTATTCACTCAACTCACCTGTGAACCCGAGTTGTTTGAGTTTATCCTGCAAATCCTGGGGGATGCCCATCACCAGCATGCGTGCCTGCTTGCGAGCCGACAACATCAGCTGAATTGCGGCGGTATCCACCCGGTCGACGTTGCTGAGATCCAAGGAGACCAACCCTTCGTTGGCCATCAACTTCACCAATGCCTCCTTGAATTCTCCTGCTTCAAAAATGGAGAGGTC
>NZ_JBLFBO010000086.1:0-4304 GCF_047338595.1 Nitrospira sp. BLG_1 | reverse complement strand
CGGAGCACGACCTCCATCTTCTTGCGCGAGGAAAACCGGCCTCGCTCCGTTTTCGACTTCGCCATGGACCCCTCCGTTCATCAGGGGGCAGTATGCCCCAATGGTGTGTCCAAGAAAATCGTGGGGCGGAGGACTTCCATCCTGGTAGCCATCACACTCTTTCATCGTTCACCGCAACCGTATCAGCAAACGCCATGCCAAGCAGGGAGGCATATGTGCGTGTAATCGTCAGCATATTGCAGTACAGCAGATCCTCCCGTCCAACGCTGGAAATGGCTTGATGTCTGTGGAAAATGAGACGATCCCGCTGTTATCCAAGTTAGGATCGATACCGTTTACTTCTAGGTCTCTACATCAAATCACAGCGGTTCGTATCCAATCTGATGCAGTATCTAATCAGATTCACTCGTAAAACTTGCGCACAAATTGCCCTTCCTGATTGGCTTTGTGCTAAGACATGCCCCGTTTATATACAAACACCCGGACGTGTTGGGTTGCATGATCTCTATGCGATGGACTTGGGTAATCGTGACCATGCTCTATGGAATAAATGGTTCACTCTTAGCCTGGGCTGAACCTTCACTCCCCATTCCCAGAACCTCTTCCACAAGCGAGCTGCTGCTCAAGAACGAAACCCTCTATCTGGAGGAAGAAACCATCAGCATTGCTGAGCCGGTACGAACAACCGATTTCGGAGGCCCCGTCAAACGTCTATGTGGTTACCGATGAAGACATTCACCGGTCCGGCGCCACCGATTTACCCACGGTGCTCCGTCGTATCCCCGGCCTCGAAGTCATGCAGGTGACCGGTGCGGATTTCAACGTGAGTATGCGAGGGAACAACCAACTAGGATCCAATAAACTCTTGGTGATGGTCGATGGCCGGTCAACCTATGAGGATTCGCAAGGAGCAGTCTTCTGGAAGGCCATTCCAGTGACCTTGCCGGAGATCAAGCGGATTGAAGTTCAAAAAGGGCCGGCCTCCGTGCTCTATGGCTTCAATGCGTTCGATGGGATCATCAATATCATTACGAAGTCACCGGAAGAAATGAAAGGTACCACCGTCCAAGTCGGCGGCGGGGAACTTGGCACCCTCAGCAGCGCAGCCATCTATGCCAATAGATATAAGAAATTGGGCTATCGCTTCTCGTACGGCCATGATCAGAACCAGCAGTGGCGAGACGGCAGCGCCCTGGCCTATCGTGATAACAAGTTCAATGTACTGACAGAGTATGATTTGGGGAGTGCCTCAAAGCTCTCATTCTCCGGTGGCCTCATCGATGTGAACCGATTTGATGGCTTGGTAACTGATGCTACTGTGGGAACGCATCTACCGGCCCTTGGTTTTGCCAGGGTTGGCTATGAACGCCCCAACTTCTTTGTACGGGCGTTCTGGAACAGCTACAACATTGATGGACATATCACTCCGAATCCGCTGCTCACTCAGTTCCTGCGTATCACGGGTCGAGGCTTTGACCCCAATCTAAACTTTCAGGGGCATACATATAATCTCGAATCCCAAAAGCGACTGGAAGTGGGAGACACCACTAATCTGATTGTCGGCCTCAACTACCGGCACAATACGCTGTCCATGAATTTTATTGATCGCTTTCGCACAGAGGATCGGCTTGGATTTTACCTACAGGGAGAGTGGAAGCCCACACCACTGTTCCAAACAACCGGCGGTGTGCGCTACGATTTGGACACCTTCGTTAATCCGACCCTCAGTCCGCGCGGATCTCTCATTTTCACACCAGTTCCGAATCATACGATCCGGGCTACCGTGGCCATGGGTTATCGGCCCCCGACGCTGAACGAGACCTACCGTGAGGCTAACTCGATCATCACGCTCCCTACCCCCAATCCCTCGCCTCTTCTGGTCAACTCGAAAGGCAATCCCGCTCTCCGACCGGAACAAATTATCTCCTATGAGCTAGAGTATCAAGGCTGGTACTTGGGCCATCGTGCCCGGGTACGCACCGCGCTCTTTTACAATCACCTCTCTGACCTCATTCAAGCCAAAGCCAGAGTAGGACCGACTCAGGGGGGAACCGCAGACATCTATGGAGGCGAGGCCGGGCTCGAATTTCTCGCTAGCTCGTGGCTGAGCGGATTTGTCAACATGGCCTACCAAGAGATCGGCCAAACATTCATGGAGACGACCAGACGGGCAGGCCCCCGCTTCAAGTACAACGCCGGCCTCCGCGGCCAATGGGAAAACGGGCTCAGCGGCGAGATCGCCTATCACTGGATCGGAGCGGCTACCTATTCCCTGAGTCAGCGGTTTGTCGACTTTCAATCATTCGGTGTCATAGCACCCGATGCCTACGTGGGAAGTTATCACCTTTTGAATTTACGCGGAGCTTATCGCTTCTGGCAGCAAGCCACAACGGACGGTTCTCGCCGTGAAGCGGAGGTAGCCGTCTCAGTCTTCAACGCACTGAATGACACCCATCGCGAGCATCCGCTCGGTGACCTCCTCGGCACACGTGTGATGGGCTGGTTGACGGTGAAACTCTAACCGGCGTGAATCGCCCGGGACAATGGTTTCAGGTCTCGAGTTTTAGGTTTCGGGTTTCGTGTCGTTGGACAGCTTGAAACATGAAACGTCACACTTGAAACCGCCTGAAAGTTTCGATGACCGTGACGAACGGTAACGATGTATGACTGGGATACGAGCGCATTCGTGAAACAATTCATCGAGGAAGTCGGAACGGGCGAAGACATCGCTCTGCGAGCTGAGAGGTTGCCTCACGCCACCGCACCATTGCAAAACATTCCATCTGCGTGATGCCGTCTTATTCCCCTCTCAGGCACATAGTCCCATTACAGTGCTGAGGGCCTGATTGCGGGCCATCCCATCACCATGGGGGTAACCGGGGGCTCACACCTCGGCAACAACACCATCAGCCGTTGCTTGACCATTCAGCCAATCTTGATAGAATGCGTTCAATCCTACAGGCACAATTGTGACGAGGAGAATGATCTGATGAAAACGCTTGCGGGGACGGTGCACCAGGGTCGGGTAGAGTTGGCCGAACAGACGGGGCTCGTTGAGGGCCAGACAGTCATCGTTGTCATTCCCGAGACTCAGGATGTACATCTTCCAGCTGAGGCGATGAAGCTGTTGGTGCGGCTCGATGCCTTCCGAAGCGAGGTCGGGCCCGTCGGCTGCTCCACCCGCGACCTCGTTCGCCAGGGCAGACGCAATGGTCAGTGACTATGTGGTAGATGGATCGGTGGCGTTGAAATGGCTGATCGATGACGAAGCCGATATTCCCAGGGCCCGGACGATCCTCTCCGACATCCTGTCCGGGAATGCCCGTCTTCTGGTTCCTCCGCACTACGTCAGCGAGGTCGGAAACGGCCTGATCATGGCCGCCAGACGCAAACGCATTGCCCTCCACCGCCTCACAGACGCCTGGGCTGATTTCCTATCCATTCCACGCGCGGAGACTCCATGGCATCCGCTGCTTGACACACAAACTTTCGAGCTCGCCCGTGACTCCTCACTCACGTACTACGATGCCGCGTATGTGGCCTTGACGGCCATGCACAGTGCGAGCTTCATGACCGCTGATAATCAGGCCGCAGAAACGGCCCAGCGGTTGAACCTGCGAGTGATCCTGTTCAGATAAATCCACTCACTGAAATTGGGGGGAAGCATGCAGGGAGTGTAGCCCCCGCACCCCCAACTATCCTACCAGGCTGTCCAGATCTGGTCAGTCCCGAAATGCATCGATCCTGTGAAGAGGCGTCGCAGGGTTTGTCGACACACTGTGACTCAGGCTCGCAATTCAGCTTCGGCGAGAGCCAGCATTCGATGGTGGTTCTAGGCAGAGATAATGAGGATGTTGGTGTCAAAGACCGCCCGCTCAATCCTTGATATTCCTGACTTCGTGAACAATCGAGGCAATCCGCCGCAATGAAAACTTGCGAAGCCCTTTTCGTGTCACCAACCGCTTACTATAGGAATAGATAGATGCCAAGGCAGGCTGCCGTCTACCAGAAGCAAGCCGATCCACAAAATCGAGGACCGCAGCTTGTTTCTTCGCCGGAAGCCGACGAAGCTTACGGATGATCGTATCACTGCGCGTGGCTGACGAGTGCCTCACTGAGGCCTCCTTCCCATCATGCTAAGCGCTTCACAAGTAGAGCCTCATATAGTATACCCTCTCGCATGCGATGCACGAAGGCGTTTGATGTCCGCACCCTGTCCCATGCTGCGCTGGAGGAGCTGCGGCGAAGGGCGGTGCGGCGGGTGGAGGCGGGGGAGAGTCCCGAGTTTGTGGCGGCCGGTCTGG
>NZ_JBLFBO010000135.1:0-1171 GCF_047338595.1 Nitrospira sp. BLG_1 | reverse complement strand
TGGAGTCATGCTGGATCAAGAGGCGATACGACAGCACCGTTTGAAGCGGCGTCCGTCCGGCCGCGCTTCCAAAGCCCACCCAACATTCAATTGATCCACGCCGCAACGCAAGTGCCACTGAGTTTGCGCTGGCACACCATGATCAAAGCTAAAGTTGGTTTGAAATGCTGAACGCTGCGGGCGCTTCGGCGACTTGGACAGCTGCAAAGCGGCGCAACCAGAACGTTCCCGCTGGAAAAATCGCCTCCAGGCCGGCCAGCCATAGTTTTCGCGCCTTGCGATACGCATCGATGAAGATCTGATTGCGCTGAAGCACCTGTATGCGCGACCTGGTACTTCGCGCCGCTATCCGAGGACGCCGGTTGCGGCGAGACTCATGACTCATCGGAGAGTCACACCACGATTGCCGTAGGACGCGGCGACGTCCAAGGACACGTTTCCCGCTTTCCGCGCGTTGTCGCGCAAACCCAGCTTCCGCGCGTACCACCGAATCGCGCAACTCGTTTAGAAACGCCGGGACGTCGGGGATTTGTCGAGTACCTTCGGGAATGTGAAAGGTAAGCTCGACCTCGCAGGGCATTGCACCGTCGTCACGAAAAAACTTCTCAGGGCGCTCCACTTTGACGGAACGCCCGGAAAGCAACGCATCGAGACCATTGACGCCCGGCCAATCCGCCACGCGCTCGACCAAACCATCCTTGACAGGATTTGTCGCCGAATAAGTCAGCTTGTCGAGGATATCGTTGCGGTCGACCAACTCTACAAGGCACGGCTCTTCCGTCGAAAAGAAGTTCTCCCATCGACCGCGAAGTGCGTTCATGCTGCGCGCAAGCAAGCTGTGAAAGTGCTGAATGAATTCGATGACGTGACCGTGCCGGTCATAGATCACGGTATGATGGTGATTGGAGAGCACGCATGGTAACAGCACCGTGATATCCCATCGTATTGCCGATTCAAGGAGACAGTATTGGAAGATCTGATTGGCATCCGGGCCGGGACACAATAGGAATTGGCGCTGCGCGCACCGGCGCGTGACCATGTAGAAGCGGTCTGGCAAGATCATTCGAGGAGCAGTCATGGCACCGGCGCGTCACGAAGAAGCATAATCCTTGCCATTCGTAACTGCGTGTATCTGCAGTGCTGTTGTCCGAAACGATCCGGATTCCGGTCA
>NZ_JBLFBO010000048.1:0-18266 GCF_047338595.1 Nitrospira sp. BLG_1 | reverse complement strand
AATGGATAGGTCTTGAGATCCGATACATTGATCGGAGCAATCAAGGCAGGACGGCCGGTTGGAGATGTCCGATTAGGACGCGTTGCCAAGGAGATGATCCTCTATCAGCTCACAGAGCACATGGCCCAGCGTGATGTGACTTTCCTGGATCCGAGATGTCAGCGTGGACGGTACGATAAACGGGTAGTCAACCAGTCCGGCGAGCGTGCCTCCCGATCCGCCGGTCCAGGCCACGGTGATCAGTCCGCATTCGCGAGCGGCCGTGATGCCTTTCAGGACATTGGGAGAGTTCCCGCTCGTACTGATGCCGACGGCAATATCGCCCTTGCGGCCATGAGCTCGAACTTGGCGGGCGAAGAGCTCTTCATACCCATAGTCATTCGCAATGCAGGTAATGGCGGCGATATCCGTCGCCAAGGCGATCGCGGGGAGCGGCACTCGGTCGCGCCGATATCGACCCACAAATTCAGCGGCGATATGTGCGGCATCCGTGGAGCTTCCGCCGTTGCCGAAGAGCAGAACTTTGTTGCCGTTGCTGAACGCATTCGCGATGAGCCGTGCGACCTGCACGATGCGGTCGGCATGCTCGCGTGCGAATTGCTGTTTGACATTGGCACTGTCGGCAAATGCGTTCAGCACAACTGCTTGCATGGGCGAGATTCTAGGCGAGGCGGCACGGTGTGTCAAACGAAGGCGGGGATCCGTCGTGTGAGCACAACATGGTTGTTATGCGAGAATCGGGTTGGCCGACCGCGTTCACTGCACGATCTCCCAATGACCACCCTTGGCTGGACCAACACGCTTCACATATCCCTTCATTTTCAGATGATGAATGTTCTTTTCTATGGCCGTCGTGCTCAAGCGTAATCGCTTTGCCAGTTCCGATACAGTGACTCTGGGATTGTCTTTCATAGACTGCACAATGGCCGTACGGGTTTCACCCAACTTTTCACCCAACTTTTCACCCAACCGGTCTTGGACAGCCCCAGAGGCGGAAGCCCGCAGGTGCGCAGGATTCGCGCGGAAGGTCAGCATCAGCCCTGCCATCCCGAAGTCATAGGTCGGCGGATCAATCCCGTGCTCCCGGCATTCGCGGTTGATCTTCTCAATACCGCGTCCCCAGGACTCGATATAGCCTGCTCGGAAGAACGCATTGGCGATCAACGGATTGAAGGGTTGGGACGGATGTTTGCCCAGCAGTTTTTCCAACGTCCAGTGCTCCGGCAGGTCACCGGGGTTCCAAAGCACGAGCTTGTCTTCATACACGCTGATCTGGATGGGCACGCCGCCGCTGTAATCTTTATGGACTACCGCATTCAGCAGGGCTTCCCGCAGAGCGGCGTATGGATAGAGGAAGGTCTCACGCCGCTGCAAGCCATGGTAGCTGATATAGGCCTTTAGATACTTCGTATGCAGGAGTTCCAGCGCGCGCTCCACCTGTTCGAACAGGCTGCCATGCACCTCGTCTTGATACCGGAGATCATCGTCCGTGACAAAGAAGCCGATCTTGATCCATGCCCCGCTGACATACTGTTCCGGTCTAGGTGAAAACAGGAGACACGTCGCCCGTTTCAAACCATGCTTCTCTGTCAGTTCCAGATTCCCGAGAATGACTTCTCGGCTGTCGCGCAAGACGGACCGGTCCATCCGGCCGCTCTGCGAAGCACCGGCTTTGAAGAGACGCAAGGCTGCGGCACTGCACGATCGTGCGGTGAACGAGGGTTCTGGGGCATCATCCCAATGGCGGCCCCGTTTCTTCAATAAGAACTGCTCAAGCGCGGCGCCCTTCAGTTCCTGCGTGGTGCTGCCGCTTCGAATATAGTAGACGCCTTTGTAGCTGATCGGGCTGGGATAGGGCTCCACCCGAATTTCTACCAATTCCTTCCCCGCCGTTTTGACGAGTCGAACGTCCGCCATGATGCCCAACACATCGCGGATCTTATTCGGCAGATCTTCCATCAGCTTCCCGGCGTGGCTCACCCCGACAGCCTTTCCCTCGTTATCCCGACCGATCACCAGCACCCCGCCGTTGGCATTGGCAAAACCACAGAGCCACTTTACACACTCGTCCCTCCAGGACTCCTTCCACTCGATGCGCTGGGTCTCTTTCTTCATAGTTGATGGTGGAAAGTGGAGAGGGGATAGTTATTGCGCACGAATCGATGCACAACTCTGCTCGGTCATATATTCTGTCTGATAAAACAACTCCATCCAGTACAATGTCACGTCCGCCTCTTTGAGTGGGAATTTGTCTTGTGCGCGAAGCCTGGCTTGCTTTCGGCATGTTCTGCCTCGCGCATCATCACCCCGATCGATGTGCCGCCACGCAATAGGTCGTAGCGAGACCTGAGAGAGGAATAGAGTTCGGATTTCTTGATAGCCATGGATCAAGCTTCTGAATGAAGAAATTTGTGTTGCCAAGAATACCCCTTTCCAAGCAGGAAATCACCACAGCTCAACGGCCGGGAGACTCAATATAGGCGTTATTATTGGGACGGCTGACGGATCAGTGGGTCAAGACGATCGGCATGTTGATGGGCCCACGAAAGCCAGTGATCCGCTGGGCCTCCCGGCTGGATCTCCCCATGCTTGGCAATCAGCATTTTTTTGAGAACTGTCAGATACCCTCGAAGCTGCTACGCCTTGGCTCAATTGACCGCTTCCTGTTCCAATCTTTGGAGGACAGGGCATGCCAATCGTGACAGATACTTGCGTTGATCACCGTTATGCACCTGTCAATCGAATTGAATGGGCATAGAGCCAGTGGTATAGTCGTCGCGCCATGGCGCAAGATCAACCTATCAAGGCACTTGTGGTCGCATTAGTCGATGATGCGGCGGCGGCTGTCTATTCGATCAACCGGCTCAAGCCCGAGGCCTTGTGTTTTGTCCTGCCGGAAGGCAGCAAGGCGTTGGTTGAGTCGGCGGTCCAGCCGAATATCGATCAGATGCCGAAGCGGTGGGATTGGATTGTGCTGGAAGATGTGACGGAGTTTTCGTCGACCTTCAAGACGCTCGCTTCCTCACTTCCGGAACTGTTTCGGACCTGGGGCATCCAACCAGGGGAACTGGTTGTGGATCTGAGCGGAGCGAAGCCCGCGATGGCCGGTGCGCTCACATTGGTGGCCGTGCCCTGGACCTCTCGCGTGGTGGCATTGAGCCCAACTCAAGAGGGGCAAGAGGATGACTTCGTTGAAGTGAGCGGGAAGTCTTTTGTCTGGCAGCAGAGCAATCCATGGGATGAACAGGCGGCAGTGGCGCGTCGTGAAGGGTGTGAGTTGTTCAATCGGGGACTGTTTCATGGCGCAGCGAAACTCTTCCACGACGTAGAGTTACGGGTCAGCGGCGGGCAGAAACCGCTCTATCGGGCGTTTGCGGATTTGGCAGAAGGGTACGACCTGTGGGAGCGGTTTCACTATCGGCAAGCATGGGAAAAGTTGAAGACATCAGCAAAAGCGCTGGAGATGGCGTCACTCTGGGGTGGGCCGCCCGGACTCAAGGCTGTTCTCTCTCCCATTAAAGCCAATGCCGGTTTTCTCGAAAAACTCGTGCTCGACCCGGCAGAAGTCAAAGAGTCGCTGGTCCTGGACTTATTGGCCAGCGCTGGTCGACGACTCCATGCTCGTCATGACCCTGAGACAGCCATGGCGGCGCTCATCAGGGCACTTGAGGTATCTGCTCAGGTTCGTCTGTATAAATCACACAAGATCAAGAGTTGGGATGCGCAGCCCGCACAACTGCCGGCTGCTCTTCAAGAAGTCTGTCGGACCTGTTATCTCGACGATATCGACGGTAAGTACAAACTGCCGCTCCAGGCGCAGTTCCGTGCCTTAGCCGGGTTGGGTGACCAACTAGGGCAGGGGTTCTTGCGGGAATGGCCCAAGATGAAGCCGCTATTGGATGCAGCGAATCATGCTGTGCTGGGACATGGGTTCGAACCGATCAAGTCCGAGCGAGTCCAGCAACTGTATGAGGTCGTGCTCCGACTGACGGGCATTGCGGAGTCGTCGCTGCCGAAGTTCCCCGTGCTGAGCCTCTAGATGCAACGTAGTGTTTCATTCGGTTGTTTCCGTGGCTCGTGATACCGCAACCGCCATAACCATTCATTTCAATAGGTCTTCAATCACATCCCATCTATCTCTGTATTGTTCTATAGACCAACCTGAGCATGACTTGAACGGTGGTAGATGAATTACTCTGACTGAACTATCTTTATGAACTCGTCCGTTCTTGCCCTCTGAAAACAGCCACATCTTGTGTGCTCTGGAAACGTTCTCAGCAACAACACGTGAAGGTATTACATAATACTCAAATGGTTTGTTTTGTATCGCATGTGGTATCCCGGCAAGAACCCAAATGAAGTTGTTGCCATAATCCTTCTGTGATTTTAGACCAACAGAACATGTTCTGTTTCCAGGCACAAAGGTTTTCACTTGAATGTGAACAAATTTAGTGCCCTCCTTGTTGCTACACAGAATATCCGTGTTGGGTGTATTCCCAACCGTGACTAACGCGACAAGGTCCCTACGACACAGTTCGCCGGCAACGAAGAATTGACTGGCATTGCCTCGTGCGGATTTGTCAGATTTTCGAGATTCCACTTTTTGCATCTACCCCCTCACAATATCTCATGGCGAATGACTGAATTGCAGAACGAGTTCTGTAATAAGTAGCTGAGCATTCTTGTTCTGTCTCTCAGGTGACTATAACTGCTTTGCCTTGGGAGTCAGCTAAACCAATTCGCAAGTAATTGTGAATGTAAGTGGCATATGGTCACTGAACTCTAACCATTCAGTGTGGCGACCAACTGACACCGTAGTGCTTTGAATATTGCATATGTCTCTTGATGAGAAGGCATAGTCTATGTGATATGGCTTTCGGAGATTTCTATGCTGATAAAAGGTTGGAATAGATTCAGCGCCCTGTTCTTCACCTGTTGCTGCGTGGTATAGGCTCACCAGATTTATAGTGCTTAGCTCTCTTACAACGGCACTATGATTCCACCGCCGGTCATGGTTGAGGTCCCAGACCTTATTGCTGTTCAGGTCTCCGCAGAGTACTGTGGACCTTGCCGCCATTTTGCCTTTGTGAAGTTCTAGGTACTTCCAGAGCTGCCCAATGTGGCGAAAAGTTCGCAGATTGCCATGTTTTGTCCAAACTCCGACGAGAGTGAACTGGCTATTGACAGTGATGGGCAAAAACAACTGCAACTCATTGCTTTCCCAATTGAGTCGCTGAATTTTCACAGGGCGAGATGCGAATATGCCCAACCCTTTGTGCTTACTTTCCCCAACCCATAGATAGTTTTCTGCCCATTCCCTATATTCCCCTTTCGAGTGTTCGGGACTCTCACACTCTTGGATCACATAAATATCAGCCTCAAGTGTAACTATTTTCTGAAACTTATTGCGGAATCCACCGTTGCAATTCCATGTGACAATTTTCATATGGCGCCAAAACTCAAGTAGGTTGATGCTGCTTGCTCTTCCCTCTCATGCGGCGATAACTGCTTTGCCTTGGCTGATCATCTTCACCAGACTACTCCAATTTCTTTCCCATCAGGTGCTTTCCGTAATGCTGGGGGGATCATCTTTACCGAAGTTCCACTGTGGGGCGCAAGCGGGAATGTCATCGCCAAGAGGACTCTGCTACAATTCTGCCTTGTTTTTGACGCGTATAAGGGGTATCAGATCGGAAGCAATATTAGAAAACATCACCATCAACTCACCGTTAATTGCGACAAGCGCAAGGTAGCTAGTTGGAAATAAAGATATATTACGAAGACACCGACTGCGGCGGAGTCGTCTATTACGCCAATTATCTGAAATATTTTGAGCGGGCCCGTACCGAATACCTTGAACTGCGTGGGCATTCGGTAGCTGCCTTGATGGAGCAGGGCGTCATTTTTGTTGTCGTACGGGCAGAAGTGGACTATTGCTCACCTGGTCGGTATGGAGACACGCTGGTCATTGAAACGGCAGTCGGCGAGGTGACTCGGGCGGCATTGACCTTTTCCCATGTCATACGTGAGAAGGTGACGGGGCGTGTCGTCGTGAAAGGTTCGGCTCGTTTGGCGGCGACGGACAAGAACGGCAAAGTCACACGTCTGGACAAAGGTTTGGTCGCCACGCTTCAGCCAGCGCTGCCTTCCACTGAATCTCTCTCTTCATGAACTTCGTTCTTCTCCGCACGGTCGAAGAGATTCACCCTATTGCTTCTAAAACCTCCGTGAATCCCTGGAGTACTCAGAAGTTTCGTTGGCCCCAGCAGGCGTGGATGGGTGCTGTCATCAACCAACAGGATGGGTCATTCAGTGGGGTGATAAGCGCGTCGTATTCCTTGGCTCGTTCCTCGGTGAGGCTCCCGTCAGTCTGTTCCGATGCACGGATTCCCTCCAGGCTTTGTCGCCACCACTGTCCCCATGGGCTCTCGCTTCTGACAACCGATGCACTTGCCTTGTGGCGGAGATTGACTAAACCACAGCGCTCAAACAATGCCGGAAGTTTCCGTCCAAATGTTGGGTCGTACCCACGTACGCTCCACCAGTCGCCATTCTTCCAGGCACGATGATACAGCTCGTAGTGAAGATGAGCGGGATCAACAGGGGCGACCAACCCCCAATCACCGTCCTCGTCAATCAGCCATCCCCCTGGCCGTAAACATTCCACCATGCGACGGATGGCGTTCTCCTGATTGCCCGCGAGCCAAAAGAGCAGGAGGCGAGCACAGACCAGGTCAAATGAACCGGGCCCAAGCTCGTCCAAGGGATCGCTCAGAATGTTGTGCCGGCGTATGTCGAGGTTTGGGATAGTGAGGCGCTCAAGGTAGGTGGTGTCGACATCGGTGGCCACGACTCGTCCTTGTTCGCCAACTTGCTGGGCCAGCCACCTCGCCATGGATCCACGGCCGGCACCCACTTCGAGGCACCGCCATCCTGGTTGGACTAAGGCGCGTCGTTGACGAGACAGTGGGTCGAAGATCTCTTCGAGAAGGGTAAGCCGCTCATCTTCGACTTGTTGACGGCCGACTGCCGAAAGACGATAGCCGGGAGACCTGTGGGTGTTCTTCGCACTGTCTTGATGATCCGACATTCGGCGCGTTTCAGATGTTTATGCGCTGCTTCCCCGTGCAAATCGTTCCAGCCGTATCCACATTACTTCCTCGCCGATGGCATATCCGATCATCAGCGGGAGTGACAGCCAGCCCAAGGTCTCCTCCGACCAATTCGAGGTGTAGGCGATGACCGCACAAAGGACGGCCAAGAAGAGCGATGAGATCTGGAGCAGACGCAGATGCTTGCCGTAGAACACCATGATGTGTGCGTTTTCCGTTGGATTCAGTTTGGCATTCACCTCAGCGTTGATGTACCCCAGAAAACCGATGACGCAGAGGGTTGCTATACTCCAATACCACCCACGAGCACCATGGGCGACAAAATAGGCGGCAAAACACTGGGCGGCACCAAGTGCAAAGGGCATCATGCCGTCTGCGAGTTTCGGGACATACAACAGTATGACGAATCCACGAATAAATCCGTTCCAGACCAGGACGAGGATGATCAAGGTGTTTGCAGCCAACAGCCACTGGGATGGGGTAAAGTGCTTCCCTTCCTCAAAGCACACCAGAACTAAGAATCCAAAGCAGGTGGCCTGAATCACGCTGATCACGGTGTAAAACGTCACGTGATGGGTATCGAGGAGGGCGGCGAGCAGTCTCACCCGAGAGTGTTCTCGACTCTCCGGCGTCGTAGGAATCTCAGCGTGATAGTCCATGCCGTGTTGCGTGGAGGAATAATATTGACGGCACCATCATCGGCCACAGGGCAGCGCCACTGGCCCTGCTCACGGCAGTGCCGGCGATTTCATTCAAGAAAATGACGGTACTATCCTTATGACGGATGCTTCTGTCAAGCGGCACTCAATCTTTGGGTGGCTTCGTGTTTGGCAGGGTGTGTTGATCTCAACTGGTAGGAAGAGAGCGGGCGGTGAAGGCTTGTATCGGGGGTGTTGGCCCCCGACTGATCGCGCCGGTCGGTGCACGACTCTACCGATAGGAGCATCTGAGGGAACCGTGTAGTGGTGGTTCCTGCAGGAGTTATGGCCGACGGGGCGAACTCAGTGAAATGGACTGGGGTGGCTTCTTGCCCGGTTGTAGTTTTCCCTGAGGTGAATGTGCTGCTAAGGAGGTACTCACCACGATTTCGATTCGTCGGTTCCTGTTTCGGCTTTCGTCGTTGTCCAGTGACTTCGCTGCCGTATACACGACAGCCTTCACACGATCGGCATCAACCCCACTATTGATCAGAGCTTGACTGGCCTGCTCGACGCGGGCGCGTGAGAGCTCAAGGTTGTCTCGAAACAGCTTTCGTGCATCGTTGCGGATCGGTTTGGTGTCGGTATGGGCGGTCACTTCGATGTGCCGATAACGAAATTTCTGGAGGACCGCTCCGATCTGTCCGATCAATGAGTTGCCGCTCGGTGTGACGGTGGCTTCCCCAGGAGGGAATAACTCACTGCTGACCAACGCGAGTGTCAGGGCAGTCCGCTCCTGTCGCAGGACCACTGTGCCTCGCTTCAACTCCTCTCCCAGTGAGCCGGAAAGCGCTTCGCCGATCTTGGTCAGATCGAGGCTTCCGGCGTCAGTCCCTTCTCCAGCAGACGTACCGGGAATGGGGAGGTCGGTCACCGACAGATTGGCATCGGGGGGAAGCTCGCCGGCCATATTCGTAGCGGCCGGACTCACTTCCAGAGAGGGGAGGCCTTCATCTGGTTTCGGCAAGCTCCGTTCGAGATCTTCCAGTAACCGTTTCGTGCGTGCAATCTCGGCATCCCGGTCCATCAACATCGGACCAAGATCCGCATACTTTTGTGTGACTTGTTTCAGATTGTCCCTGATCTGCACCAGCTCTTGTTCTTTGCCCAGCATCTGCTGTTCGAGTTCGGTCAGACGGCGTTTGATCTGTGCGGGGTCCTGCTCTTTCCCAGCCGTCTGTTGTTCGAGTTCCGCGATGCGGCGTTTGGTCTGGGTCAGTTCTTGCTCCTTTGCAGCGGTCTGCTGCTCCAATTCCGTCGCCCGACGTTTGGCTTGCGCGGACTCATATTCTTTCCCGGCTAACAGTTGTTCGAGGTCGGCGACCCGTCGCTTGGATTGAGCTGAGTCCGGCATCTTCCCTGCCGTCTGCTGTTCCGCTTCGGCAGCTCTGCGCTTGGCCTGGGCTGACTCCTGCTCTTTCGCCGCCATCTGCTGCTCGAGGTCGGCAATACGGCGTTTGGCCTGCACCAGTTCCTGTTCTTTCCCGGCGATCTGTTGTTCCGCTTCGGTGGTCCGGCGTTTCGCCTGGGTCAGGTCCTGCTCCTTCCCGACCAGTTGTTGCTCAAACTCGGTCGCCCGGCGCTTGGCCTGGGTGGATTCGTAGTCTTTCCCAACGCTCTGTTGTTCGATCTCAGCGACACGTCGTTTAAGTTGGGCGAGGTCCTGCTCCTTTCCGGCCATCTGTTGTTCGGCTTCGAGTACCCGGCGCTTCGTTTGGGTCAGGTCCTGCTCTTTTTTTGTCAGCTGTTGTTCAAGGTCGGTGACCCGGCGTTTGGCCTGCGCCAATTCCTGCCCCTTCCCCGTAGCTGCCATCTGCTGTTCGACTTCGGCGAGCCGACGCTTGGCTTGGGCGAGGTCTTCAGTTTGTGCCGCAAGGTCTTCTCGAAACTTTTTGGAGTTTTCGTGAACGGTGGCTCGCAGGGCGGAGAGTTCACTCTCCTTGGCATGGAGCTGGATGACCAGTTCGCCGATCCGTCGTTTGGCATTCTCCAGATTGCCTTCCGCAAGTTGTCGCTCCAACTCATCGATGCGTTGTCTCGCCTGTTGGAGACTATTCTGCGTGATGCTGAGTTCATGTGACAGCTCTTTATCCGAAGGTCCTCGTGGCGTGGAATCCTGCTCCCTCCTCGGCAGTTGAGCGACGAGCTGCTGCCGCGGATCAGCTGAAGGCCTGTGGGCTGCTCCAACTACGGCAGTCTGGACGAGAGCGGTCTGTTCGTTTGGATCGAGAGCAATTCCGGCTGTGGAGGTTGAGAACGGAATGACAGGAGGACCCAGAGCCTTGTCTGCACCATCAGGGCGTGACTCAGATAAGGTGTGTCTCACACTCGATGAAGCGGTGGCCACAGCAAGCAGAGGATTCCCGGAAAGCAGGGCAACGAATTCCAGCATGAAAATGAAGAATATCCTGATCATGTCTCACCCCCAACGGTGCGGTGATTGCAAAATGTGGTCAGAGGAACGTGTCATACCCAGGATGTGTCTCGCAAGAGACCAGAGGGCATCACAAATTGTCGTACGTGACACGAATGGGAACGTAGTGTCAGATGTACGCGTATGCGTGCATGCACAAGAGAAAGACTCAAGGCGATCCTATCGTCTTCGTGATTTGCATTGCAAGCCAGGATATCTCAGACCGTGGCTTCAGGGTGACCGTCCGCCAATGGCCTCAAATTATGCCTGAGCAGCAGGACATTGTTCGTGCGCTGTGATGGGCTGGAACAGTATCTCTCAATTGAGAGAGTATGTGAGGGGCCAGCTTCGTGAGGCAACCAGGTCAATCGATAGGGTACAGATTGTCTCGCGGCGTGAACCGTTTCTGGCGCTCAACGACCGTCCCGGTGCACTGATAGGCTTCTTGATTCAGAAATGGGAACATCAGGAGGAATATATTGGAATTCAGTGTGACATCGTCCGGGTTCAGACGGACGCGTTGCTCACGTGACGCCAGCTTCAGATTCAGCATGCACCCTTCTTTTGTGTATCCATTCGCGGTGATTTTCCCAAGTTGCCCAGCCCCTCCAGATACCTGATCTGTCTGTGATGCACAGGAGGATAGAAACAGTGAAGCGAGGATGCCCAATACTCTGACCGCTGCACTCATCTCGAGACCTCAACAGAGTTTCACAGTTCACAGAAACCCATCGCCCGAGTGCGCCACGAGGGATGGCGGCTCGGGGCTTGGTTTGGAAGGGACTCTCCTGAGAGGGGTGAATCGCACACCGTGAGAGATCCCAGGTGATTGTCAGAGAAAGGTCGGGAGAGAGTCAAGGAAGAAAGACCGTTGCCGGGCGCAGTGAAGGATGTGGCCCTTAATCCGGTACTTCCTTGCATACCACGAAGGTCTCAAAGCATAGTCCCCACGTTCTGTGGATAAAGCTGTGGATACCCTATGACTTTTGGGGAAAGATCACGCTCGCGGTATGGTGATCTATCACCTTGCCTATTTATTGGGCATCCGCACGGGATGAGGGATACTACAACTAATTGTGGTTTCGGTGGTCCTTGCGGTGATTTTCGCGCATTCCTAGATGTGGGTGTTAGGTCATGCCGGCTACTCTTGGGTAAGGCGAGCGAATGCAACCATTCTTGAGGCTATCCACAGGATAGCTGGATTTTTGGGGATTGCTGGTCTCTTGTGCCTACCCAGTGCCAACTTCCGATCTGTCAAGAGCCTGTCGAAAGACAGGCGGCCTTCCATTCGATGGAACCGATAGGGCTAGACGGCTCAATCGATCCTACTTTTTTCGGTACACATTGAGCCCGATTTTCTCTTGCCGATCTGGGATGGTGACGTTGCCTTCCGTTGACGCGACAATGGTTGTTTTACCTGTTGAAGATGGGCCGAACTCTTTCGAAAGATCCACTTTGATGGTTAAGACGGTCCCTTCAACGCTCATTTCGACATTCTTCATGATCTGCTCCTTTCATGGCTCAGTGTGAGGGCTGGTTTCTCTCGGAGCCTGTCCGACATTGACCTTTCTACTGCGGCGAACGATCTGTGACCATCTGCGTCGTTCTCGGCCCAGAACAATCCTCAACGTATCCCAGCGAATACGCCTCCGGTTCTTCCGGGCCTGCGGCCTCGCATCCGGCCGCACATCCTTCGCCTCGTCACGAATGGCAATGTCGGACAGGCTCCTAGGCTGAGGAAATCGATGGCAGCGGGTTTCATCCGTGTGTTCCTCTGCTGCTCCTTGACGGAACAGGGGGAGTTTCCCCTGTGTGAGTGGTCTCCAGAATCATCTCGTCAGCGGGCGAGGACCGTGCCGGCGAGCTTTTTGGCGATGCCGGGTAAATGGCCTTGGGCTTCTGCACCTTGAAAGCTGAACGTCAGGACGAAGCCAGAACATTGGGTATAGCCGGTTCCCCCGGGGCCTTTACCGTTTCGAAAATCACCGACGACCATGTCCCCTCCCGTGCAAACCGGGAAGGCGGTTCGTTTGAAGGCTGGATTCTGCAGGTAGGGCTCCATCACTTCCTTGATCCCTGCCGTGGTTTCACTTTGTAGCTCAAGGTGCACGTAGATCGACAGCGCCTGGCCGTTGGGCCATTGCCAGGCACACCCTTCACCGGTCCCCATTCTGGACTGGACCGCAGCCAACTTTGGGGATGAGAGCAGGCTACAGACTTGAGCTGCCATAGGACTTTCGGCATGCCCCGGGGATGTGATCAGCAGTCCGCATAGGATGATGAACGGTCGCAGTCTCATATTGCCTGTCCTTAAAAAAATGAGGTCAACGGCTTTCACTATCACTGACACAGGACGAACCATTGGATGGAATTGTAGTCCCACGATGCCGTCCGATCAATGGCTGTCTACGGGTGACTCCACGAACGGGGTGAACCCTGAGCCCCTTCGCCGCAGCAGGGATGTTGTTGGGAATGGCTCACGATCTCTATGGTTCCTCCTCGTGAGGGCGGACCGCACAGGATTGTGCGGTGCTACTGCCTCGGCTTGGGGAGTGGGGCGAGCTGTGGGCTTGCGATCAGGCTGACGGTGATGGTCTGGGGTTCGTCACTGTGTTGCTCTTTCATACCGACGATGACCTCGCGTGGCTGCGATCCCCATTGTTCAAAGGTCAGCTGGATGGAAGCACGGTGCTCGGTCCGGGGTACGACCAATCTCTCGCCGGATTGAACATCATAGCCCCGTACGCGGTGATATCCGTTTGCCGGCAGGTAATCGTAGACAAGTAGATGACTGTCGGGTGCCCAATGAAAAGTCAGGACTTCTCCCTCCGTGATGACGTCGATCTCCCTTGGCGCCATCGTGGCGAGGTCTAAGAGCCCCACGAGCGTGTGGTGGTCCACCGTGGAAAATGCTGCAAGTCGCCCATCTGGTGATACCCGCACAAGGCCGAATCGCTTTGGACGGAAATACAGGCCGGGCGCAATTGCGGATTCAGCCGGTAGGTGTTTCAGCGTGAACCGATCGGGGATTGCTGGATCACCGGAGGTGATCACAAGGGCTTGCTGATCAGGGGACAGCGTCACGGATGAGGGATTGACCGGAAGAACCGGGCTGCAGGTTGACAACAAGCAGCCGGTGAATACGAGGCTGACGGCAGAAGACCACCTCCCGCGACAATGGGCCATCGGACGGGCGCGTTGCTCAGAGGCCAGGGATAGGTTGCGCTGTGGCACCGGCCCAGAAGTAGTTCCCGTCGGCGTCTTTGTACCAATGGGCATTGCCGTTGACGGTGAGTCCATTACTTGTCCAGCCTTGATACGGCAGTTTCCTTCCGCCCTTGACCGTGCGGACAAGGGGAGCTGCGGAGGTCGGAGCTTTTTCGCGGATGTTGAGGTCGACGCGAGTCTGTACGATACCCGGTTTTCTCACAAAATTAAATGTGGCCGGACTCTGGTGGATGTCATTGGCCATGTCGACGAGCTTGTCGAGATCCACCTCCAGACCAGGACACGTTTTGTCGGCACGGATCTCACGGTGGCCGATGATATGATCGCGATCGCAGGGGATCGCCCATCGTCGGCAAATGGTTTCAATCAAGCCGGCGCTGGCCCTGTACAGCGCATCTGACCAGGGCGTATTCTCTGTTCCCTCGTGCTCGATTCCGATCGTATACCAATTGGGGTTGACCTCGGCTTTCAATAGTCGCCACGTAGGAGAAACGAGGCGGCCTGCGTGCCACGCTCGATCGCTTTCCCCCACATATTGATGGATCTCGCCGGTTTTCCCGATTCCATAGTGGGCGGACACACCTGATTCCTCATTCGAGAACCAGGCATCAGTCCCCTTGAGTGTGCCCTCCATAATATGGATGACGATGGCTTCCGGTCTGTACCCTTCTCGTCCTTTGTCTTTGTTGGGGCTTCCGATCCACTGAATAGCCATGAATTGCCTCCTTCATGCGTTTCTCGGTCGACAGCCTTTGGACCGGGAAGATGCCTGGTCTCATTCTAATCTCAGCCGGGAGTCGTGGGTCAAGAAGCCGCGATATGAACGGTTGCTCATGCTTTGTAACGGTACGCTGTCTTCATAGGAAGTCTCCTGATTCCCGTGACTTCTTCTTCGATCTCGGCGGTGAGGGGCTGGTCGTGGCATCGCCGGAGGAGCGCCGTGAACAAATCGTCGAGTGCCATCAAAGCCTCTCCCACGATATGACGAGCTTCTCGTTCTGAATATTGTAAAGGAATCAGCCGTCGCCGCTGCCATCCTCGGAGCAGAAACGTCCGCCCAAGTTGGGCATAGGGTCGTTCACATCCCATCACGAATTCCCTGCCCTGGTCATCTTCGAGAATAAACCCTTTCACATTCATCTTGGCACTCCTACTCTCTCAACAGTGTTCACTTCTGCAGTGCCCGTAGACCCTGCTGGTTCCAACATGATTCAGCCCGTACGGTGAATGCCCTCAAGGAGACGCTTTCTTCGACCCGTCACGAGAGAACCGCCGGAAGGCCGGGGCGCCGAAAGGCGCCGATGACAATCGATACGTTGTCTATATCGGACCAAGACAGTCTTGCGATCTCCGGTTCGGTGCCGAACGATTGAAGCAGCAGGAGGATACCGAGAAACACGGCGATGATTGCAGGCCAGATCATCGAGAGTGCGCCAAGGACGAACGCGAGGGTGATGGCTGCTGATACCTGCTGGGCGAACTTGTTTTTAAGTATGAACATGGGAGTCTCCTTCGTGTGCGCGCTTGGTAGCCCTCGATCTGGTGATGCCGCATTTGTCATGATGAAGCCTTCCAACAGACCGGTTACCGTTCATTGGATATTTCGGAAAGAGGTCATTCTGTTACGGCTCATCGCGCCGGCGCATAAATCATGACGCCATGAACGGGATGTAACGTTGAGTCTGCACCTCGCATGAACCATGCCTCGGTACATTCTTGAGGCCTATCAATATTTCAAAGAGTTATCAGCGGGCAGGTCTACGTAATAGGGCTTGCATGCGTATCTTATCCGATCCAGTGAATCTAAAAAGATTCATGGGGGTGGAGGTGGGTAAGAGGCTGTCTCTAGACAGTGACGGATCTTGCCTTGGTTTGTCGTCCGGATCGGCTGGGTGGGTGCGGTTTCACACCTATGAGCGGGAAGCATCGTACCTGTTTAACGGGGATCTCAATATGCAGATCCGGCCAGTACAGAATGTCGGAATGGAGTTGTGCCACATGCGTGAGCTTTATGGAAGGGACGTTTCGAAATTGAGGAAAATCGATGAACGACACAAAGATCTCACGGTTGGAGGTCAACAGCCAGAGTCCGTGCCTCGTGATAAGGGTTACACCCACTTTCGAAAGGACTTTGTTTGGGCTGAGAGGTTTCATCGGACTGCTCCTGGGCAAAAAGCCATGTTCACTCCCGGTCAAGCTCGCTCTTGAGTCATGCTGATACTAGCTATCCTGTTTTCGACAGGCCTTCACGTCGGAGAATATCGGCGACATTCTGTCCATTCACAAACACATCGGCGACGAGGCGATGGTAGACGTCACGCCCCTGGGGTACGATCCGAAGAGAGCCACTGCGCAAGAGCTCCTCCAACCGTTGTTTGGCAGCTGGCCCCGCCGGCTCATTCATCTCTGGTGTATCGATGCCGCGTAGTCTGATGCGCTCGCTTCCGACACGAATGGTGTCCCCATCGACTGCCCGCACTTGCAGGGTGCTCAGCAGTCTCATCTCGTGTCCCGTGCTGGATCGAAGTGTAGAGAGCCGACTAGAAGATTTGTGGCCGGCCCCCAGCTTGTACCGCCCTTTGGGATAGCGTTGTGGGCGGCTGTCCGGCGGGCGTTTATGCCGTGGCTGTTTGTAGGTGGGGAGGCGATCAGAACGGTCTTCGTCCGGCGATGGGTACCAGCAGAGGTCACAGTGCTGGTTCAGGGTTGATCCAAGGTCGGACTGTTCAAGCCGCGCTGCGGAGGCGTCCGATGATAGCTGGAGAGACCACCAGCCAATCAGCACCGAGATAGTCAGAATCACATGCGGCTTCATGATGTGTTGATATGAAGCAGGTGTTGTGCCAGATTCGAACCAATTGACAATGGTTAAAACGGCATGGTGCAATGCAGCCGTATCTCGTTGAGATACATCGATATTCCTGCGAGAGACGAACGACGCTTCACGATTCACGGAGGTATATGCCATGGATATGATGGGACGGGTGGGGTTGATAGAAATTCCAATGCTGATCGCCCCGGATCAGAAAGCCTGGATGGATCGCATGATTAAGGAAGGGAAAATTGCCATTCCGCCCGGGGGGACATTGGAAAAAGGGTCGTTGTATTCAATGTTTGTCCGCATGCTGCTCCACAACGCCATGGAAGAGCAGAAGCGGCAAGAAGCCCTGGAAGCAGAAGATGAGGATGACGAATAGACGAACGTGAAGAGAAGAAACGGTTAAGCGCGAACTGTATCTAAATAGATAACGATGTATCTGACAAGATACGAACGACGCTCGCTTCGCTGAGCTGGCGAAGCGGGCTTCACGAGCGGCTTGCTTAGAGTTTCTTGAACGCGGAGTGTGCAGCGCGGATGGTTTTCTCGATGTCCTGATTGCTATGGGCAGTAGAAAGGAACGCTGCTTCGAACTGGGATGGCGCAAGATAGACACCCTGCTCCAACATGTGGTGAAAAAACTGGCCGTACCGTTTCGTATCAGATTGCTTTGCCGTGCTCCAGTCCACCACAGGGCCTGGGGTAAAGAAAGTCGTCAGCATCGATCCGACGCGTGTTTGCGTCACGGGGACTCCGGCCCGCTTTGCGGCTTCACCGATGCCCTTGGCAAGGGTCACGGATCGTTGCTCTAACTGCTTATAGACTCCCTTCCCTCGTAGTTGCTTCAGCGTCGCCAATCCGGCTGAGACCGCCAGGGGATTTCCCGAGAGGGTTCCTGCTTGGTAGACTGGTCCAACCGGTGCGATGAGATCCATGATCTCTTTCCGTCCGCCGTAGGCACCGACGGGCAGTCCTCCCCCGATGATTTTCCCGAGCACTGTCAGGTCAGGTTTGATGCCATAGAGGGCTTGTGCTCCGCCATAATTCACGCGAAAGCCTGAAATGACTTCGTCAAAAATTAATAAGATGCCGTGCTCGGCGGTCAGTTGTCGAAGTGCCGGCAGAAAGTCCGGTGCGGGCGGTACGACACCCATGTTGCCCGCGATCGGCTCGATAATGATGCAGGCGAGTTGCTTGTGATTGGCTTTGATGAGTTGTTGAACAGTCCGAATGTCATTATAGGGTGCGGTCAGGGTGTGTTTCGCAAAATCATCCGGCACCCCCGGTGAGTCCGGAATCCCCAATGTTGCCAGACCCGAACCGGCCTTTGCCAACAAATAGTCGCTGTGTCCGTGGTAGCACCCTTCGAACTTGATGATTCCCGTGCGTTGAGTGAACCCTCGAGCGACACGAATGGCACTCATGACTGCTTCGGTTCCTGAGCTGACCAGCCGGAGTTTTTCCATCGATGGGAATGCGTGGCGAATTTCTTTTGCGAGTGCGACTTCCAATTCCGTCGGTGCTCCGTAACTGGTGCCTTGCCCGGCCGCCTTCTTGATCGAGGCAATGACCGCTGAATGGGCATGTCCCAGGATCATCGGCCCCCAGGACAGCACGTAATCGATGTAGACATTCTTATCCACATCGTAGAGGCGCGATCCTTTCGCACGCGCGATGAAGCGCGGCTGTCCTCCCACCGAGCGGAACGCGCGAACGGGGCTGTTGACGCCGCCGGGGATCAGCTGTTGGGCTTCTGTAAAGAGTTTGGCGGACCGGGATGTCTTCATAATGGGGGCGCACCCTACCATGGAGGATGAGAGTCGGTCAAGAAACCGGTGGTTGCGTCATCGGGTATCGGTTCCTCAAGGACCAAAAAGTGTCGATCGGATGCACTTCTTATCAATTTGGATACAGCAGAAGGCACAGCCTTTCGATCGTAAGATCTAATTGCGCGGGAGTTCCCCACCTGGGAGGGTGGGGGTGAGAGCAGGGCGCCG
>NZ_JBLFBO010000134.1:0-1174 GCF_047338595.1 Nitrospira sp. BLG_1 | reverse complement strand
AGCCGCTATGAAAACGACAAGACCGGCTACAGGATCGCCACGCATGTTGGAGGGGCTACGGGAGAGCGATCTAAATTTCGTGTCCTGGACGATCCGCATAACATCGGAGACGTGGAAAGCGCTACGATGCGCGAAAGTGATGTGAACTGGATACGCACCACATGGTCGGAGCGAGAGTCCGAGGCCAAGGGCGGAGGGGATGTGCTGGCCATGCAGCGATTGCACCAGCGCGATGGGAGTGGGGTATTGCTCGATGAGATCGGTGGGTACGAGCACATCATGATCCCCATGCGTTTCGAGCCGACGCGCCGATTCGTGACGGTGGTAAAGGCACCGTCCGGCAAACCCTGGACCGATCCGCGCACACGAGAGGGCGAGTTGTTGTGTCCGGCGCGATGGGACGAGGAGGATGTTGCCCTAAAGGAAAAGCGCCTAGGGGTTTACGCTGCATCCGGGCAGCTACAGCAGCGGCCCTCGCCTGAATCAGGAGGCATCCTCAAACGGCATTGGTTTCAATATTGGCAGCATCCCGGCGACAATCTTCCTCCCGTCATGGTCAAGTTCCCCGATGGGACACATCGCGGGGTCAATCCAGTGGATCTTCCTTACGTGTTTGACCGGACGGTAGCCTCATGGGACATGACCTTCAAAGGCACGGTGGGGACCGATTACGTCGTGGGCCAACAGTACGGCCTCAAAGGTGCCGACACCTTCCTGATCGACCAGAGCCGAGCCCATCGTGATTTCCCTGAGACGGTGGCCGAGGTTCGCACGTTCACCCTCAAGCACAAGCGTTATCAAGGCAAGATCTTGATCGAGGACAAGGCCAACGGGCCAGCCATCATTGCGACGTTGCGGCGAGAGATTCCGGGCATCGTGCCGCATCATGGCAATGATGATAAGGTTGCGCGAGCGCATGCCAATGCGCACATCGTGCAGGGCGGCAATGTCTTCGTACCGCATCCGCAGATCGCGCCGTGGATCGATGGATTCTTGGAGGAATGTGCCGTGTACCCCAATGGGGCGCACGACGATCAGGTTATTTGCTGGAGCATGGCCATGTCAGACCTCTATAGCATTGAGGATAAGGGGCTCCCCATCACGCCGCAATACTCGGCGCAATTCCATCAATCCCGCAAGGGCCTTGCGCCAGTCCCAGGGTGGCCCTGCTTCC
>NZ_JBLFBO010000133.1:0-1196 GCF_047338595.1 Nitrospira sp. BLG_1 | reverse complement strand
GTACGCCCAGCCAACGAAGCCCGCCTGTCTGGGGCTGAGTTGCTTGAGCATGTCTGGAATGCATGCCTCGATGGAGCTGCTGTAGCAGTCACGAGCATGCCCTCCTTCTGCTACGAGAAGGAGTGAGCCGAAGCGGCGGTGACTTGCCGGACACTGGCAAGGTGACGAAGTCCGCAGGAAACGGGGCGTGCGGCGAAGCGGTTACGCCAAGATGAGCCTCTAGGCTGAGCATGGGACGGTTGAGGAACACGCACCTATTGACACGCATCTGAGGGTTGAAATGTCACCCCTGCCAACACCGCTTCACAGGCAGGACGCGGAGCGAAGCCAGTCATACGTATGGACTGGGACGGCGAGTGCTGGCGAGACATGTACGCTGGCCAGCAGGGAGTCATGGGGAGTGCGTAGCTAGACCGTGACGTCCGCGACGACTTGCAGAACGCAAGGAGAAAGACTGCGATAGGCAACCTCGCCCGTGTGTGGAGTCCAGCATGTGAACTGGGGAAGGCGTGTACCGATGACAAGGGAGTGTGTCCCCCGAGGCGGTACACGTTGACGGAGCCCTCGTAGTAGTCCGAGGCCGGGAAAGCCGGCTACAAGGCGAAGGGGGGCAGTTGAAGCGGCTTGCGTGGCGGATTACCTGACTGCAATGAGGTGAAGACCTTTGATAATCAGTGAAATGCAACGCAAGCTGGCGACGTGGTCAACGGAGAACCCCGAACGCAAGTTCAATCGACTCCTGAGACTAATTGCGGATCGCACTTGGCTGGCCGAAGCCGCGCACATCACGCTCGCATCCAGTGGTGCGCGAACGCCGGGCGTCGACGGGGTCGACAAGACCATGATGACGGCAACCCTTCATCAGGAACTGGCGACGATACGCGCCGAGCTGTTAGCGGGCTGCTACAAGCCGCAACCCGCACGGCGCGTATACATACCCAAGGCAAACGGCAAGGTGAGGCCCTTAGGGATCCCCAGTCTGCGGGATCGAGTGGTCCAGCGAGCGATGCTGATGGCCATGGAGCCGATATGGGAGAGTGATTTCCATCGAGCGTCCTATGGTTTCAGACCCGCCCGAAGTGTGCACCATGCGATACGAACGGTCAAATTGCAGCTGCAGGACAGTGATGAGCACAGAACGGCAGGTCGCTGGGTGATCGAGGGCGACCTCGCCAGCTACTTTGAGACCGTCCATC
>NZ_JBLFBO010000132.1:0-1202 GCF_047338595.1 Nitrospira sp. BLG_1 | reverse complement strand
AGGTTTTTCGCCCGTACGGCAAAGAGGAAATTGGACCTCCCGCGCCGCCCTGCAATTCCGCTCTTCGTGGTGCCATTCTGTCTGGATCCAGCCGCCGCATCCATCCGTCTAAGGAGCGCCTTGGCCTTACCGGTGCCTCCTCCATTCCTCGGACGCCCTTTCGTGGACGGCCACCCTCCGATGCTGTATGACTCCTTCCCACTCATGCCATCACCTCCATATCGCTACAATTCGCGCAGGCCGTCTCACCGTGCCGATTGACCAGCAGGTGCGTCATGACGAGACATTGCGGACAGGCCACAGCCGGACTGAACCATGCAATGGTGTGGCGCGGCTGAACACTGAACATGATGCTGCCTCTATCGCTGTGATGTTCCATAATCATGGCTCACTCCTTCTATGTCGTCACCACACCAGCGCAACCAATACCACCAGGCCAGCTAGCACGATGAATGTTGCGATGATGTCTACGATGGTGACGCCAAGTTCTATCGGCCTCGATTCGTCGAAGTCTCGAATCTTGTCGGCTCGCTCGACATAATCACGTGTCAAATATGGTTCGATTCGCACCGGATCTCGTCTCATGGTGTCCCCCCATTTAGTTAAGACCGTCCAGCCCTTATCGTCTGCTCAACGCTGCCGTTAAAATGACGACCTGATACTCGATGATGTAGAGCCAGAACCTAAAAAATGTATTCATGATGATTCTCCTTCACCAACCCAAACCGATGACAATCACGACCACGGCAGTTGCCGCGCATGTCCAAAAGAAGGCCGCCCACGCCCACTCACCCATATCGACCGGATCGGAAGCAGGAAGCGATGTTGCACGCATGGCGTCATAGATAGCCTTGCGTCTCTCGGCTTGCATTGCGCAAGCGGCATCTACAGATCTCAGCTTGAGGTTTCGTCGCATGATCTACCTCCTTGGTCGCATGATTTCATCAACCGCTAACTTGATCTTGCCGTCGCGGAATCCTCGCTCACATGCCGCCCTGAGGTCGCTCCTGTCCGAATACCATGAACCAGGCAGCGCATCGGCCCGTGCCACGTGAAACCCAATCAGCTCAGCAAGGCCAGCCTCATTCAGATTTTCAGCCCTCTTCGCCAACCATTCCTTATGCTCTTGATATGTCGCATGGCGGTACATCTTCACCCCCCTATCTTGCTCCGCAATTCCTCGCATCGTTCGTCAACATACA
>NZ_JBLFBO010000016.1:0-57058 GCF_047338595.1 Nitrospira sp. BLG_1 | reverse complement strand
AGTGAGGGGGCAGTATGCCCCAATGGTGTGTCTAAGGAAATCGTGGGGCGGAGGAGGATGGACGAAACTTTCCTCCAATCCCTCGTCCAGGTGCTTTCACAGGTCTCTGCTCGGTTAGCTAAATGAACCTGTACAGACGCCAATACCCTCTAGCCTACCCAAGCACCTTCCAAGAATGACCCAAAAGGGAGATACCCCATCACAATTCGTGGCAAAGATGGCGGCGAGAAAAATTGAGGCAGAGTCTCCTTAGTGTAGCAGTCGGTATAAGCGGGGGAAGAGCAAAGAGAAGGGCTAGACGTTCAAAGCAACTCTGGTCCTAGAGTGTGCCTTCCCCTTTGAGATACCTGCGAAAACGATCCATAAGTTCAGCTCCAAGCGTCCCTCCTTCAGGTTTTTTGGTTGTCGGATCGGCAAAGTGGCCGCGGATCTCCTGAAGGCGTTTCTCCGCCTGGTCATTGCCCTGCAGACGCTTGGTCTTCTTGATCGCGGTCTCAAAGGCATCGAAGGTCAACTCCTGATAGCCGAATGAGCGGATACGTTTGACCGCCTTCATCATCGCCTGATTTCGAAATGTCGTCAAATGGTCGGAATCGATCTCCCTCAACCCGAGCTTACGAGCCCTCCGCTCGGCGGCTTTTCTGATTCCACTTCGGACAAAGTCAGGAGATGTCTGAAGCCGTTTCCATGCGTCATCCGTCCAGCCGATTTTGGCCTGAGGAGTGTCCCATACATCGCGGAGCACTGATTCATCGATACGCGTCAGATGCTTCTCTCTGGCCAGATCTTCGGTGTCGCGTTTCAGCATATCCATCACGAAGTCTGCCGCGATGGGCGGGGACTCTTTGAGTTTGTCCTGGAGTAACGCCAACGCGTCCTCCGTCCACTCCATCGTCGGCTTCTCCTCTTCGCGGATATCACCGAGCGCCTCGACCTTTTCAAACAACTCGACGTTCACCTCGAGATGGCCTCGCTCCTTGGCGATTTCCTCCGTAATCTGTTTGATCATGGCCTGCATGAATTCCGGCACGGTGGCCAACCGCTCTTTTGCCGCAGCCGTCCATGGGAGCCGTCCTTGCTCCATCGCTTCAGCGGCAGCCGTCATGCCGGCTTCACCGCCCATTCCTCCCATCATCTGCCCCTTGAATCGTTCAAGAACCTCTTCGGTAATTTCTTCATACCCCAATTCCCGTGCTTTTTTTTCCGCTAACCGACGGACCATGCCCCGAAGAAAAATTGGCGCACGTTCCATGCGCTTGAGTGCGCCGTCGGTCCACCGGATATCCGTCGCTTGAAGGTGGGATGGATCTGACATCGATCTGAATCCTTATGAAAGCGCCACGTTGTTATTGATTCAGCAACTCTTTAATCTCTTTGCCGGCTTTAAAAAATGGGACCCGCTTAGCCGGAACTGCGACGGTCTCTCCGGTCTTGGGGTTCCGTCCTTCTTTCATCCGACGAGCACGCAAGCGAAAGCTCCCGAACCCTCTGATTTCCGTCTTGTCTCCATTTTTCAATGAGTCTCGCACGCAATCAAAAATCGTATTGACCACGACTTCGGCCTGCCGCTTGGTCAATGTGGTCACTTGCTCCGAGACTTTCTCGATAATTTGCGCTTTCGTCATATCTTCTTCCCTCCGCTTGATGATCACCACATATTTAAGGCACAGCTAAAATGCCATCAAGTATTTCAGGCTGACACCCGGCTGTATATCCAATTTAGGGAATATCATGCTCAGTTTCGAGTCCAGCATTTCACGGAGGGAAAAACGGCGGCGTGGTTCGACGACTTTCGGTTCCCCTTGGATCCCTACCACATCCGCAGCTAATTGAATGGCATCATCCAGGTCTCCGAGTTCATCCACCAGCTTGACGTCTTTGGCCTGACGACCGGTGAAGATGCGTCCATCCGCCAGAGCTTGTGCGGTTCGCAGCTCCAGCGACCGCCCTTCGGCCACCGCTTCAATAAATTGTCTATGGACGTCATCCATTACCCCTTGGAGCAACCCTCTTTCCTCAGCGCTCATCTTGCGAAGGGGAGATCCCACATCTTTAAACTTTCCGCTCTTGATGACGACCCCTTCCACTCCGATTTTCTGAAGCAACCCTTCCACATTGGCGGTTTCCATGATGACACCGATGCTTCCGGTCAAGGTCCCTGGATTCGCGACGATCCGATCCGTCGCTGCGGCGATATAATACCCCCCTGACGCCGCCACACTCCCCATCGAAGCAATCACCGCCTTGTTGGACTTATTCCGTACTCGCTTGACAGCATCGTAGATTTCCTGAGATGGCACCACGCCACCCCCTGGCGTATCAATCCGCAGGACGATCGCCTTGATGGAAGGGTTTTCGCTGAAACGCTTCAGTTCACTGACCGTCGTTTGGGAATCCATGATGACGCCTTCAACACGAATCAAGGCGATCCGATCCTCACTCGACAAATCGAGGTCAGGATAAAGGAGATTCATCAGCACCATCGCACCCACCCCTGCCGCAAAGAGCCACACGACTTTGCGAAGCAGATGGCGTTTGGGTGGGCGCACGTCCTGTGTCACATCATCCGCCATAGTATCAACCGGTCCGGTTCAGGAATCCCCTATTCTTGATCGTCGGCTTGCGCTCGCTTCCGGCTCTGCTTAACAGCCCGGCCAAGGCTCTGATCAATAGCGCCCTGCGACGAATGATAGTCGTCGACCTGCTTGCGCTCCCAATCGAGTTGATGATCGCGAAGGCTGAGTGCGATCTTGCGTTCCTCCCGATCGACTTTGATTATCTTCGCCGTCAGGTCTTCCTGCAACTTAAACTTTTCTTCCAGCTTCTGGGAAGAATCAAGACCGGATTCGCTGACATGGATCAACCCTTCCACACCACCGTCCAGTTCAACGAAAATCCCGAAATCGGCGACTTTCGACACCTTGCCAGTCACCGAATCGCCGACATGATACCGCGACGGGATGACCTCGTCCCACGGATCACGCGTCAGCTGCTTATAGCCAAGTGAGAGCCGTTCTTTTTCCTTGTCGATGCGCAGGACAATCGCCTCGACCTTTTGCGCTTTCTTGAAGAGTTCTGAAGGATGTTTGATATGCTTCGTCCAGGACATATCCGAAATATGGATCAGCCCATCAATCCCTTCTTCCAGTCCGACAAAGACGCCGAAATCCGTCAAGCTCTTTACTTTGCCTTCGATGCGGGTGCCGATCGGATATTTCCCCTCGATCATATCCCAAGGATTCGGGGCGGTTTGTTTCATGCCTAAAGAAATCTTCCGGCTCGCCGGATCCACATTAAGCACCGCCGCTTCGACTTGGTCGCCTACCGCCACAACCCGAGATGGATGCCGAACCTCATGTGTCCAAGACATCTCTGAGACGTGTACCAAGCCCTCTACACCTGGCTCGAGCTCTACAAATGCTCCGTAATCAGTCAAACTAACCACCCGACCACGGACTCTCGTCCCGATGGGATACTTGCCGGCGACATTGGTCCAGGGATCAGCACTCTTTTGTTTGAGACCCAGAGAAATACGTCCGGTCTCGCGATCGTACTTGAGTACCGTTACTTCCACTTTGTCACCAACCGTAAACAGTTCCGACGGGTGTCCGACTCGTCCCCACGACATATCCGTAATGTGGAGCAATCCATCGATCCCACCGAGGTCAATAAATGATCCGTAATCGGTGATGTTTTTCACGGTTCCCTGAATCAGCTGACCCTCCTTGAGATTCGCCAAGGTTGTCTGCCGTTTCTTATCGCGAGTTTCTTCCAGTAATACCCGTCGCGACACCACCACGTTCCCTCGCCGGTGGTTGATCTTGATGATCTTGAGTGGGAACGTCTTCCCAACGAGTCCGTCTAAATCACGCACCGGATGAAGATCGATCTGCGAGCCCGGCAGAAACGCTTTGACGCCGATGTCCACCATCATGCCGCCCTTGATGCGAGACACGATCTTGCCCTCGATACTCTTCTCGTCCTTGTACATCTTCTCGAGCTCTTCCCAAATCTTCATCTTGTCGGCTTTTTCTTTGGAGAGCACGAGATTGCCGTCTGCGTCTTCGCATTCTTCGATATAGACTTGGAGCCGATCGCCGATCTTGAGATTCGCCAAGTCGTCCGACGAGAACTGATCGTTCGGGATCATGCCTTCCGACTTGTACCCGATATCAACAATGACCTTGTCCTTGGTCAGAGCCACCACTCGCCCCTCGGTAATGGTGCCTTCTTCCAGGTTACGGAAGGTTTCTTCATACAACGCCGCTAAGGCATTGCGGTCTAACTGCGCGTCGCTACTGTTGGATACCGTACCCATATGAACATCCTACTCTTCCGACTCTCGTCGGGTGCTGATGGTGAAATCGCCGAGCTCACTCAGCGTTGTGAGCGTCGGCGGTCGACCTGTTCGGCGAATCGCTTGCCATATCGTCCTTCCTTGTTGGAACAGGAACTTCCCCCAAGGCTGCGATATGTTCGATCACCGTACGGCTGACCTTCTGATAAAACTGTTTTGTTTCGGCTCTTTCTTTCTGCTTCCCCGTATCAAATGTGATCGGAGCTCCAAGCCGCACAGTCACGGGACGGCATCGAGGCCAGGAAGCTCCTGGAGGCAGCACGTCGAAGGTCCCTCGCAAATACGCTGGAACTACCGGACACCCCGTCTGCGACACAATCACTCCGATACCGGCCTTAGGCTGTCGGAGGTGTCCATCCTGCGTACGCCCCCCCTCAGGGAAAATAACCACCACGTGACCGGCTCGGATCAGGTTAATGGCCTTCCCGAACGCCTCCCGATCCAGACGGCCCAGCTTCACCGGAATCCACCCGAGCGATTGCAACAGACCGCTCAACACCGGGATAGGAAACAAGTCGTGACGCCCCAAATACCAGGCCCTTCGATTCATCCCGCAACCAAGAAGCGGAATGTCGAGGTAACTTGCATGGTTGGCCGCAACCAGCATTCCTCCGGTGCGAGGAACCTGACCTTCAACACGGTACCGAAAACAGAGGCCGGCAACGCCTCGCGCCAGAACCCACAATAATCCGTAGACGATCCCGCTCACGACCCAGTCGACACAGCCATGATCATCTGCTCCACGACCTGATCGGGACTGAGAGTAGAGGTATCGATAAATCGCGCATCGACCGCAGGAACCAATGGATCGATCGAACGGGTACGATCTCGCTGATCTCGAGCCGACAGATCATGGGATGTCGTTTCAATCGAATCTCCTCGCCCTGCAGCGACCAACTCACGGTGCCGTCGTGCCACTCGAACATCAGCAGCGGCATCCAAGAAAAACTTGAACGAGGCTGCGGGAAAAACTTTGGTGCCGATGTCACGACCTTCCGCTACGACGGAGCCACCCTGGCCGATCTGTCGTTGGATCGGCAACAGCCATTCACGAACGGCCGGAATAGCGGACACAATAGAGGCAGCGGCAGTCACGTCGGGTGCACGCAGTTGTCCAGTCACGTCGCAGCCATCGACCAACACCTGCATCGCACCCTCGTGAAACTGCATATGAATCGAGGTGGTTGGCAAGAGGGTGGCCACGCGGGCATGGTCGGCAGGACGAATCCTCGACCGCAAGGTTTTCCATGCGACAGCCCGATAGAGTGCCCCGGTATCCAGATAGAGATACCCCAGCCGACTCGCCAGTAATTTGGCCACGGTGCTCTTTCCCACCCCAGCCGGCCCATCAATCGCAATAATCACTCATCCCTCGCCGAGTCAAACCGTCACACCGAATCGGTCAACAGCTCTGCCAACCTGCCTTCAAAATTTGGAAATGACGTCTCGATACAGCCGGTATCCGCAATCGTCATACTCTGCTCAGCCGTCAACCCACCAATGGCCAACGACATCGCCACGCGGTGGTCCCCATGACTCTGTGCGTTGCTGGCAGCCTGCAATCGGCCGTTTTCTCCCCCTCGACCTAAGCCGCGAATCACCATCCCATCCGGTCGCTCTTCGATCAGAGCTCCCATGGCCGTCAACTCTCGACTCATCGTCGCAATCCGATCACTCTCTTTGACCCGCAATTCTTCAGCACCGGAAATGACGGTATCTCCCTCCGCAACCGCAGCCGCCACGCACAGGATCGGAAATTCATCGATTGTTTTGGGGATAAGGTCATGACCAATCGTCACTCCCTTCAAGACGGCTGACTGCACACGAAGGTCTCCAACCGGCTCCCCGGCCGCCTCGCGTAAACCTAATACCTGAATATCGGCCCCCATCTTTCTCAGGATGTCGATAAGGCCCGTCCTGGTTTCATTCATCCCAACATTTCGAATGGTAATGTCGGATCCTGGGACGATCGTTGCGCCAACCAAAAAGAAAGCCGCTGCGGAGAAATCGCCGGGAATCGTCACGTCCACCCCTCGCCACCCAACCGATGGTCTCCCATCCAGGATCAACACTCCTTCTTTGCGTCTGAGAGGGATACCAAAGAACTGGAACATCCGCTCTGTATGGTCCCGTGACAACCGAGGCTCTCGATATCGAGTCTGACCTTGAGCAAAGAGGCCAGCGAGAAGAAGCGACGACTTAATCTGGGCGCTCGCCACGGATGATCGATAGTCGATTCCATGAAGACCTGCACCGGTAATCGCTAAGGGAGCCAGTTCTCCTCCCTTGCGGCCCGCAATGACTGCACCCATCTCGCGTAGCGGTTTGACCACTCGCCCCATGGGGCGTCGTCGGATCGATTCATCGCCGGTAAGGACGGAGAAGAAATCTTGACCAGCCAGCAGGCCAGCCAACAGCCGAATCCCTGTCCCCGAATTCCCGCAATCGATCGGTCCACTCGGCTCAGTCAAACCCCAGAACCCCTTTCCGCGGACGGTCAATTCGGTCGGCGTCTCCGTGATAGAAATCCCGAGGGCCTGACATGCTCTCATCGTGTTCAGGCAATCTTCACCGCGACAGTACCCGGCAATGATGCTCGTCCCTTCGGCCAACGCCGTGAGAATGATCGCCCGATGGGTGAGAGACTTATCGCCGGGAACAGTCGTGGTTCCCTTGAGTGGACGGCCTGGCCTGATGGTGAATGATCTCATGAGTGACGCACAGTCGAGCTCGCAAGTTTTTCGCGTTCGCCTTTTGCCCGGTCGAGTGCTTTTTCGATACCCGCCGCATCACCGGCCCTAATCAGCTGCTTCAATTCTTCCAAAGCTCGTGTGTACCGGTCGATATACGCCACCACATTCTCTCTGTTCCACAGAAAAATATCTCGCCACATTTCAGGAGAACTCGCGGCAATCCTCGTCGTATCCCGCAACCCCCCCCCGGAATGACCGGCAAGATCGAGAGACGGCAACGCCTGATCACGAAGTTCGGACAAGGCATTCATCAGGGCAAAAGCAGCCACATGCGGCAAGTGACTGACGGCACCAAGAATTTGGTCGTGGAGATGAGGGTCCATCGTCAAGATGATCGACCCGGCTTCTTCCCATAATTGCCTCACCCGCTCTAGAGCCGTAGCATTTGTCCGTTTCGTGGGAGTTAAAATACAACGCGCCCCTTTGAACAACTGATCGGTACCGGCGGCGACTCCTGTCTTTTCTTTTCCGGCGACTGGATGCGCTCCGACAAAATGCACGCCGTCTGGCATGGCAGCCTCCGACCGCTCGACCAGCGTCCCCTTCACACTTCCCACATCACTGACGATCGATCCGGGAGCGAGACAATGGGCCCATTCTTGAAGATGTCGCTCATACGTATCTACAGGCGTAGCCAAAACGACCAAATCCGCCCCACGCACGCCCTCTTGGGGGTCAGCCACATATCGATCGATTGCCCCCAACGCAACAGCGGTCTTGAGATTCTCCACTCGACGGCCGACACCGACCACGTGGTCGGCCAAGGCCTTCCTGCGGAGAATCATACCGAGCGATCCACCGATCAGCCCGACCCCGATAATGGCGACTTGTTTAAAATGGACCGGCATCGAGATGTTACAACTCTCTTCCCACGGCTTTCGCGATATTCTTCAGATCTCCCATCAGCGTCTTGAACTTCGACGGCTTGATCGATTCTTCGCCGTCACAGAGCGCGCATTCCGGATTTGAATGGACCTCAATGAGCAGCCCATCCGCGCCCGCCGCGACCGCCGCTTTCGACATCGGCGCCACGAGATCCCACTTGCCTGTGGCATGGCTGGGGTCCACGATAACCGGAAGATGAGAAAGTTCTTTCAATGTTGGAATGGCCGCCAGATCCAAGGTGTTCCGGTACTGCGTCTCGAACGTGCGGATGCCCCGTTCGCACAACATCACATTCTGATTGCCCCGTGACATGATGTACTCAGCCGACAGGAGAAACTCCTTGATCGTGGCCGACAACCCCCGCTTAAGCAACACGGGCTTGTCGTAGGCCCCGACTTCCTTCAGCAGCTCGAAGTTCTGCATGTTCCGAGCGCCGATCTGGATGATATCCGCCTTCTCTAAAAACAGCTCGATATCACGAGTATCCAAGATTTCACTGACCACCGGTAAACCCGTTTGTTTTCTCGCTTCAACGAGGTAGTCCAACCCTTCCCGCCCCAGTCCTTGAAACGAATAGGGAGACGTCCGTGGTTTATAGGCCCCACCACGCAAAATTGTCGCGCCTGAAGCTTTGACTTCATGGGCAATGCCAACCGTCAGCTCGAGTCGCTCCACCGCACAGGGACCAGCCATGATCGCGAGTTTCTTGGCGCCGATTTTGACACCCCCGACATCAATGATCGTCGGCTCCTTCTTAAACTCACGACTGACTAGTTTCCACGGAGCCAGGATGGGCAAGACGCTTTCGACACCGGGAAGGGCCGTCAACGGCTGATTGTGCAGAATACGATCGTCGCCGATGACCCCGATAATGGTGCGCTCCTGGCCCGTTGAGATTTGTGATTTGAGGCCAAGGTCCCTCAGTCGATCGATAATATGGTCGACCTCGCTCTCCGATGCCTCCGGTTTCAATACAATGATCATAGTTCCCTCTTACGACTCTTATCTGCGGCCGCCTAAGACCTTGCCGAGCGCCTGAAGGAAGGCGGTATTCTCGTCGGATCGGCCGATGGTGACACGCAGCATGGTCCCCTCGATATGCCTCGCAATAATGCCTTCTCGCAGGAGTGCGTCAAACACTCCACGTCCATCCTGTTTGGCGTCAAAGTAGAGAAAGTTGGTTTCCGTCGGAATCGGTACGAGTCCGAGTGCTCGCAGCCCTTGCCCCACCTGCTCGATCCCGGCGGCGTTGACCGCCCGGCTCTTCGCCACATGATCGTCATCGGCCAGGGCAGCCAGCGCGGCTTTCTGGGCAAGGCTATTGGCATTGAATGGAGGCCGAACCCGATTCAAGTAATCGATGACTTCTGGAGTACTGATACCATACCCAATTCGCAATCCGGCCAGCCCATAAATCTTCGAGAAAGTCCTCAGGACAATCGCGCTCCGCCCCTGTTTCACATAGCCCAGCGCATCTGGAAACTGAGGATGGCGGACATACTCGTAATATGCTTCGTCGAACACCACAATCACATCGTCCGGCACTCGTGCCATAAAGCGTTCGACCGCGTCCGCCGACACCATCGTCCCGGTGGGGTTATTGGGATTACAGAGAAACAGCAACCGCGTTCGCGGCGTAATCGCCTGAACCATTGACTCAAGGTCGTGAGTCCAGTTGACGAGAGGAACGATCACCGGCCTTCCGTGAACGGCCGTGACCTCCATCTTGTAGATCACGAAGGTGTGATCCGCCATCACGGCTTCATCGCCAGGAGCCAAAAATGTTCTGGCGAGCAAGCCGATGATCTCATCGGACCCGTTTCCGAGGATGACCTGTTCTTGAGTCACTTTCCAGCGATCGGCAAGCGCCCGGCGCAGTTGATAGGCACCTCCATCAGGATAGCGATGGAGCGTATCCTGTGCTCCACTAAGAGCCTCTATGGCTTTTGGTGAAGGTCCCAGGGGATTCTCGTTGGAGGCAAGCTTGATGACGCGAGTCAAGCCGAGCTCCCGCTGGAGCTCATCAATCGGCTTCCCGGGGACGTACGGACTGAGGGATCGGATATCAGGATGGACCTGGAGTGGCATAATTTAGTTATGTGCCGGGTAGGAGCCCAAGATCTTCATAAAGAGACAGCGGGCCTTCACTTCCTCCACGGCCTTGTTGACTCGATCATCATTGATATGTCCTTCGACATCCACAAAGAAAATATACTCCCAGGCTTTCCGCTGGGAGGGACGTGATTCGATCTTGGTCATGCTGATGCCATAGGAAGCGAACGGACGAAGCAAATCGTAGAGAGCTCCGACTTTATCCTTCACCGACAGCATCAACGACGTCTTATCTTTCCCCGTCTGTTCGGAAGGTTTTTGAGACAGCACCAGGAAACGGGTGAAGTTATTCAGGTTGTCTTCGATCCGGGCCTTGATCACTTTCAGGCCATAGAGCTGACCAGCCAACTCCGACGCAATGGCGGCAGAGGCCTGATCATCGACGCACATCTCGGCGGCCCGGGCCGTGCTCGCCACCTCCACCGTAGGAACGTGGGGGAGATTGGTCTCAAGCCAGTTCCTGCACTGAGCCAGGGCATGCGGATGCGACTGAATTTTCTTCACATCTTCCATGAGGCCTGATTTGGACAGCAAATGATGAGAGACTTCTTGAAGAATTTCTCCATAGATCCGCAAGTTAGAATCGATAAACATGTCGAGCGTATGATTGACCACACCTTCCGTCGTGTTCTCGATCGGCACTACGCCGAAATTAGCTCGGCCTCGCTCCACTTCGCTGAAGACCTCTTTAATGCTCTGGACCGGCACATACTGGACGGATGAGCCGAATTTCTGCATGCAGGCCATATGGGTAAAGGTTGCCCTCGGTCCTAGATAGGCGACCTTCTGGGGAGCCTCAAGCGACAGCGACGCTGACATGATTTCCCGATAGACAGAGCGAATGGCCTCGCTGGGGAATGGACCGGTATTGAGTCTGGTGAGCCGTTGGATGATCTCAGCCTCCCGGCCAGCGGTATGGAGGTTGGCATCCGCATCCTTCTCTTTCTTCAATCGCCCGATTTCAATGACACTCTTTGAACGTTCGTTCAGAAGCCGAATGATCTCATCATCGATCCTATCGATTTCCTTACGATATTCTGGCATGTCCTTGGGCATACGGCGTCTCGTTTCAAGCACCCGTTCACAGGAGGGCTTCCTCATCCCGTTGAGGGACGGGGATCGTTGAGACAAGTGGGGAATTCTACAGGATCGGCGGAAACTATTGCAAGAACAGCTGATGCCCACGGAAAGCACGCGCTTAGAGTCGCGCGTGCCCGGCTTACATCAGCAAATGCGACGGTCGCTTGAAATGGTCGTACGCCAACTTCGTGACCTGACGGCCGCGCCCTGTACGGTCCAAGAAACCTGCCTGAATGAGATAGGGTTCGTACACATCCTCGATCGTGCCCTTATCCTCTTGAACAGCAGCCGCTAAGGACTCCACTCCAACCGGCCCCCCGTTGAACTTCTCGATAATGGTGAGGAGGACTTTGCGGTCCATGTCGTCGAACCCGGCCTCGTCGATCCCCAGCCACGCCAGCCCCTCCTGCGCGACCTCTTTAGTGATACGGCCATCAGCCTTAATTTGGGCATAATCCCTGATACGCTTGATAAGCCGATTGACGATCCGCGGGGTTCCTCTCGCACGCCGCGAGATTTCTGCTGCACCGGCCCGATCAATGCCGACCCCCAGGACACCTGCCGACCTCACCACAATGGCCTCCAGCTCGGAAGGCTCGTAAAACTCCAGCCGATAGACCAATCCGAAGCGATCACGGAGGGGAGAGGTGAGGGAGCCAGCCCTCGTCGTGGCTCCCACCAGTGTAAACCGTGGAAGATCGAGTTTCACGGTTCTGGTAGCTGGTCCTTGTCCAACCACCAAATCCAGTTGGAAGTCCTCCATAGCTGGATAGAGCGCCTCCTCCACAGAAGCAGGGAGGCGATGAATTTCATCGATGAATAACACATCATGTTCTTGAAGATTGGTCAGAACGGCTGCAAGGTCGCCGGCATGAGCAAGCACCAACCCCGAGGTTGACCGCAACGCCGCTCCCATTTCCCGCGCAATGATGTGCGCAATGGTTGTTTTACCGAGACCGGGCGGGCCGTAAAAAATGGCGTGGTCAAGCGATTCTCCCCGCTGCCGAGCCGCTTCGATACAAATCCGAAGCGACTCCTTCATCTTCTCCTGACCGACATACTCCTCAAGCGTCTGGGGACGTAAGACATTCTCCAGTCCTCGCTCCTCCTCCTCTGCATGATTGGTGACAAGCCGTTCAGTCATAGCCGAGCATCGGCACTTACTTATGATCTGGCACCTGTTGGTACAGTGGAGGCGGCGGAATCGCTCCCTGGCCAGGTTTTGCCGTATCGCCACAATCCGGAGGACATGCCTTGTATCCTTGAGTGGCGTCCGGGAACGTGGTCTCCATTTTTCGCAGTTGGCACTGAGTCAGCCGTCCCCCATCATTGGTTCCACAACGCGCAGGAACCGAGGAGCTCCCGATTTCCGCATACCCCTCAGGACAAGCTCCACAGACTCCCAGCATGTTCGCGCCAAGTGGCACGCATTGCACGAGCGTCCCTTCCTGATCTTTACAGATATCCTGAGATTGAGTGACGCCGGTCGTTGCATAGCCGTCCGGACATTTCCCGCAAGTCATCCTGATCGTTTTCGGCTCCGATGATTCTTCCGCAAGGCTCACGGATGAAGAAAGAAGAGTAAACGAAGTCCCTATCATCGCACCGTACAAGATGAGCCTGGCCGTAGTCCTCGTACAAGATGGCATCATCGTTACCCCCTTGCTAGCTCCTTGAGCCCTTCTCGAATCAGTTCCTTTAGTGCCAGCGAGCCTGATGCGGCTTTTGTCACCCGCTTTAAGGCTTCTTTGGCATCTTGAGCACGGTAGCCCAAGTGTACCAGAGCGGATAACGCATCCTCGAAGAGATCATCGAATTCCGCAGGCTCTGCCGCAGGAGAACGGGGGTGGATACCTTGAATCTTACCGACCTTATCTTTGAGTTCGAGCGCGAGACGCCCGGCCGACTTCTTGCCGATCCCCGGAACAGTCTCCAGCTTCTCGGTATCCGCAGCCTGAATGGCATGAACCAAATCGGTAACCGATAAACTCGACAACACACTGAGCGCCAATTTTGGGCCGATTCCGGAGACGCTGGTCAACAGCAAAAACGCCTCCTTCTCGCTCTGGGAGAGAAAGCCGAACAGCTGGATCGCATCCTCCCGGAGATGCGTATGAATATGCAGTGCCGTACTGTCGTCGAGGTTTGGAAGCGAGTAGTAGGTACTGAGGGGAATATGAACTTCGTACCCGACCCCCTGCACATCGATCGTCAGATGGGTCGGGGCTTTGACTGCTAACCGCCCCGTGAGAAAGGCGATCATCTCGTCTCGTTATCCCAAGACAAGTGCCAGGCAAGAGCCACCGGAGGATCAGCCCGCCGCCGTCGCGGCCACTTTTTCCATGACGTCATCCGGAATATCGAAGTTTGCGTGAACCTTTTGCACATCGTCGTGCTCATCCAGAATTTCCATCAATTTCAGCATCTGTTCGGCCGACTTTTCTTCGAGGCTGATGGTATTCTGGGGCACATACGTGATTTCTGCCAGTGTCGTCTCAACTTTTGCGTCGGCCAACGCTTTCTTGACGGCTTCGAATTCTTGTGGTCCGGTGATGATTTCAATCGATTTATCACCGGTTTTCACGTCTTCTGCTCCGGCATCGAGGGCCAAGGAGAGCAAAGTATCCTCATCGACCTTCCCCGCCTCGATCGTCAGGAGCCCCTTCTTGTGAAACTGCCATGCGACGGCACCGGCCTCAGCCATGTTGCCATGATTCTTGGTCAACAGACTCCGGATCTCCGCCACTGTTCGATTCCGATTATCGCTCGTAATGTCCAAGAGCAGCGCGGTTCCTCCAGGCCCATAGCCCTCCAACGCAAACTCCTCGTAGGTCACGCCTGGCAGCTCCCCGGTGCCGCGCTGAATCGCTTTCTTTAAGGTATCGCCTGGCATGTTGGCTTCCTTCGCCTTGGCAATGGCCAGACGAAGCCGTGGGTTCCCGTCCGGATCTCCCCCTGAACGGGCAGCGATCGTCACCTCACGAATAATTCTGGTAAAGATCTTTCCACGCTTGGCGTCCTGAGCCCCCTTGTGGCGCTTAATCGTTGCCCAATGGCTATGTCCACCCATGTGTGTCCTCCTCTATCCAGCCATACCCTCTCGGCCGGTTAGAGATGTGTGATAGAGCACGAATGACCTGTGAATGGTTAGAGGTAGCACAGGCCTCAGAAAGGTGTCAAATCTCACCGGTCTCTGAAGACGAGCGATTGGGTGCTCTCCTGAATAGACGCGCAGCAAGCGGAGGGGTAGAAGAGAGGGTTGCTGCAGAGGACCGCATTGCATTGCGGCTACTCAAAATACACAAGCAGTTGAAGACCGATGACGACCACACAAGTCGCCCACGCCACTTCCCATCTTTTCATTGTCTGCTCCGAGGTATGGGATGCCCATGCCATCATGGCACTCGAGACCGCCGCACCAATCCCGATAATGCCAAGAAAGGCATGGTGCAACTCGATGATGTGATTCGCCGGATGATTCCCGTGCGAGTGGGCAAAGAGCAGCAGGGTACCCAAAAATCCGAGGATAAGCAAGGGGACTGCCCACCCGGGATGCCTCGCCCAACCGATCCGACGCAGAGTCTCACTTACTGCGGCGACACTCGAAAATACTCCGTAGAATTTATGCTGGAGAATTTCAAGATCCTGCCCGGAGAAGGTCTGTGCGAACGTGAGTGCCCCGATCGGCCAGGCCTCATGGTCGCTCCAGATCACAAGATACGTCCCAAGGACTCCAAGCGCGCATGGGAGTACCAGACGGGTCCAGACAGGTACCTGATACCGCAACGCATGTCCTAACTCCGCCAGACCAAACAGCAGGACAGCCAATCCGGCAAGCCGATGGTTAAACTCTGAATAGGCTACCCCTTGGGCCGATCCTTCCCATTTAGCGCCAGCCGGTTCACGATGCGTGCTGTGGCTTTGGTTGGCTGGAGCGGGAACTACCAGGAGTTCCGATGAGAGTTGGGCAGAAATATTGCCGCCCAAGGAGGAGAGCGCAACCGTCAACAGCAGGACAGACAGTTGAGGAACCCACCACTTCATGCTATCGAACCGTCGACCGAATGACTGCACATAGCGGAAAGGCCTATCCAGACGGCCAGGATAGGCCTTTCACTTCCCAAGAGAACGAAACCGTTCTTACATGAACTTCATGAACTTGTCTTTGGCGTCATCCATCACCTGTGCCGTGATGGTCGCAAGCCCACGTTCCTTGGCCATCCGCTCCACCTCTTTGCGCGCCATGGGACGGATGAAGTCAGGAATATTCTCCAAGCGCTGCTCGGCTTCTCGTGACCAGGTCATCCCTTCAGGAGAATAATTCTTGGAATCATCCATCACTTGCAGCGAGATCGTCGTCACCCCCTGCTTGCGCGCATAGCCCTCGACGCTCGCTTGCACCATTGGTTTCACGAATGCGGGAAGCCGCTCGAGTTTCTCCTTGGCATCAGCAGTCCACGTGAACTCGGAAGCTCCGTTTGCCGGCTTACCGGAGTTGGTCAGGCCCATTTCCGCAACCATTGCGGAGAAGGGACAGCCACTCGCTTTCTCAGGAGCCTTCGCAGGCGCCGCCGCCGTGGCAGCCATGGCTGGGGCAGAAGAATTCGGCTTTGGAGCCTTAGCCCCCTGGCCATTTCCCGCGAGTGTGCGAAGCCCTTCCATGGAGGCCGCTGGTTCTGACTTTGCTCCGAGTTTCAGCCCCAGAGAATTCATCATGTTTGTTTCACCGGCATTGGTCACCATCGAGAATTTGGCATTACAAGACGGACAGGCAAAGAAAACTCCAAGGGAACCCTCCTGCGGCTTTTCGACCTTCTCCAGACTCATATAGGTTTCACAGTTCAGACAGACGAATTTCATACAAACTCCTGTTCTCTCCGCCGAAGTAGTTCTTTATGGCGTGTCGAGCCCATGATCAATAAGAAACTTACGCTATCACAAGGGTTTTGGGGGAGTCAAACCGGCTGAGGATGGAGAAGCAAGAGGCGAGGTACTGACTTACTTCGGAAATTGAGACGGACTTGTGACTTAATGTTGCACTGGTGTTTTGACCCTGTACAGTGTTGTTCTCATCTCAGCCCAGCATGCCTTGGTTTCCGGAGTAGAACCTAATCTCAGAATTGGAAATCTTGCCTCAGATACGCATCCTCGGAGGGGAGCAAGAGATCAGCATACACATTTCCAACCAGATCTGGTCTGTGGCAAGACAAGCAGCTGCCTGACCTGGGATCAGCAACCTTAGAAATCGTGTTTTGTGATTTTTCGATGGAGTTCAAACCGAGGGCGCCTCCGGCGTTGTCGTTGTGGACTCATCGTTTCCGAGCCACTGCTTATACTTTCTGTAGTGTTCGAGCTGCGCACTGCGCACCCAGTTTTCTCGTTGGATACGCCCGCCGAAGTTGGGCAAGAGGAACTCGAACTTATCGATGTCCGCCTGACTCCAGGTCGCCACCTGGCTGAACCAAAAGACGCCTCGTTTGTGGAGAAACCGTTCTAACGCCGGCCCGACCCCGTGGATCTGTTTGAGATCATCAGGCGACTCCTCCACCGCTTGTCCCTTATCCGACGGCTCACCGGCTCCGGCATGGTTGAGGCTCCCCTCCTGTTCACTCACCGGGGCGAGCCGTACATCCCCATTCGCTTCTGCAAGAATCCCATTCCGCTTCTCAGCGACCTTCTCCACGGTCTGTGAAGGTGTGGTGTAGGGCTGCGCTGTCTGCATCGGACGATCCAGGTTTTCACGTGGAGGCTCGCCGCCTCCGAGCCACTGCTTGTACTTTTTATAGTGCTCGACCTGCGCGCTGCGCACCCAGTTTTCTCGTTGAATGCGGCCCCCAAAGTTGGGCAAGAGGAACTCGAACTTGTCGATGTCGGCCTGGCTCCAGGTCGCCACCTGGTGAAACCAGAAGACGCTCCGTTTATGAAGAAATCGTTCTAACGCCGGCCCGACCCCGCGGATCTGTTTGAGATCATCAGACGACTCCTCCACCGCTTGTCCCTTATCCGATACCTCGCCGGCATCGTCGCCATCTGCCCTGTGTTCACTCGTCTGAATGACCGGCAATCCCCTATGCCTTTCTGTAGAATTCTCGCTCTGCGTTTCAACCCCCTTCTCCCCGGCCTGCACAGACGACTCCCAAAGCTCTACGATTTTCGCACGAAGCTCGGCAATCTCGGCCACCTCGCCTTCCAACGCCTTGATCCGCGCCAGATGCTCCGGATTGTCGACTGGCCCCGCCCCGTTTATTTCAATGGGAGGCTCGCTCTGCTTCTCATCTGCCATCCCCCCAGCCTGTCCCAACGCGTGCTGGAGCCCAGCAATCTGCGCACGAAGCTCGGCGATCTCGGCCACCCCGGCCTCTAACGCCGTGATCCGCGCCAGAGGTTCCGGACTGTCGACCGGTAGTTCTCCGTTCTGCCCAGTGAGAGACTCAATGTTCTTCTCGGCGACCTTCTCTCCAATGTGCACGGACGTGGCTTGGAGCTCAGCAATCTGCGCGCGAAGATCGTCAATGACAGCCACTTCGCCTTCTAACGCCTTGATCCGGTCCAGGTGCTCCGGAGCATCAATGGGCACCACCACCCGCCCTTCACTACCCCTTTCCTCGGCCTGTGCAGAAGCAGTTTGGAGTTGAATGATCTGCCCAAGTAAGCGAAGGATCAGAGCGACTTCGCTTTCCAACGCCTTAATTCTGGACAGATGCTCCGGATTGTCGATCGGCCGATCGACGACCTTCTCCACGGTCTTTTCAATCGGCACCTCCACCCGCTTCTCAATGATCTTCTCAACCGGCACTTCAACCTGTTTGATCACCACCCGTTCGACCGGCACCTCCACTCGCTTCTCCACCGTTCGCACCTCCGGCGGTTGATTGGCGAGCTTGGTGAGCATGGTGACCTTGCTCGTGAGCCGTTCCACCTCCCGACGCCTGTCATCCATCACTGAGCCCAGCACCAGTCCCTTGATCCCCCACCCGAGGCATCCAGCTCCCACCACCGTCCCGAGCCAGCATGTCCAGTGCGGTGACATCATGGCCCCTCCCCCTTGGTCCCAATTGAGAATTCGATCTGCTGGTGTGGCTCACGCGCCTCATCGGTCGAACCGTCAGTGATCGGTCGTGATGCTCCATATCCTGTGGCAATCAGACGATCGGCAACAATCCCTTTTGAGATCAGATACTCGACGACGGCCTTAGCCCGCTGTTCCGAAAGCAACCGATTCGCGTGCTCCGGTCCGACGCCGTCTGTATGGCCGGCAACTTCAAAGACACTTGTGGGATCTTCTTGTAAAATCGCGGCCACGCTATTCAGGACAACTTTTCCCTCTGGGACCAGCAGGGCGCTGTTCATTCGAAACATCATCGCAGTCCCCATCAGCAGCGCGTCGATCTTTTTTTTCAGCACAGCGGCCGTGGAGACCGACGGCACTGGTGGCGGCGATGACGGCGGCTCAATAAGCCTCTGGACCGGCGGAGGAGTTTCAGACGGGTTCTGCGATGCAACCGGAGGAGGTGACGTCACCGCCCCTTTACCACAGAAGAAGAATGTCGCACCAAGGATGAATACCCCGAGGAATACCAAGAACGGGTCTTTACCCTGCATGACTGTCACTTTAGCCTAAGGAGAATAAATGAGCGCGTCACAACAGAATAGTGGTATTAGGAAGGGCCGTCAAGAGGTCGGTCTTGTCCCATCGTCTGACAGGCAGGAAACTCGCGTCCTGGCAGTGCCCCACGGACTATGGATTGATGCCACGTCCTGTTTCGCATAGCCTGATGAGGATGCCCACAGCCTTCCCCCGTTGTCGAGGGAATGAACGCCCGACGTCAGTTCCTCCAGCGTTTCAATTCTTCAACAATACGCGCCGCGCGCGATGTCGAAATCTGTAGCAGGCCTGCAAGGCCAACATCTGTATTCAGTTGCGGTTTGTCTACTGTCTTGCCTGTGTGGGAAGCAATGGCACAATCGCCACGAGTCGATGACCAACATGGTCGATTATGTCGGGTGCCGCTGCTCTAAATAGAATATTGAAAGACCGGCTTGGCGCCAATGGCCTGAGCCAAGACACCTCGACGTTTCAATTCATCCAAGATTCGGGCAGTGGCTGCATCAAAGTCCGTGGGACCCGTCAGGACAACATCCGTATTGGGTGGCGGCTCCTCCGCGGTCTTGCTCATGTGGACTGCAATGACCGGCGCAGGATGGACGAGGGTCCTGATGGCTTCCGAGGCTTCGCGATAGGCCAGCCCAAAGGGATTCGTCGTCGAGACGACAATGAGGCCGGTGTCGATGAGGAGCCTTGCCACTTCGCCGTAGCGACGGGCCATTTCAGTCGTTTGGCCCCGCTCTTCTTCGCTGAGATCCGCATCCAGACCGCGGCGCAGGTTTTCCCCGTCCAGCAAGTAGGCATGACGTCCGTCCGCCACGAGACGGCCTTCAAGCTTTCTCGCCAAGAATGATTTCCCCGTGTGTCGACCTCCGGTAATCAGGACGATCGCCGCTCGATGGCCGTATTGCTGTGCCCGATCCTCAACGGTGACTTCACCCTTCACCCAGGCAAAATCGCGACGCCTAGCCTCTTCGCGGAGAAACTCCTGATCGTCATGGACAAGTTCAGTGATGATGCCGCCGCCTGCGATATCGTACTCGTCGACGAGAACAAACCGGCCGGTGGCCTCAAATGACGCCGACAGGTCGAAGGCAACCGGGGCCTTGGTGCGCAAGGTCAATTCGGCCACTTGATTCTTCCCGACACTGTTACTGCCCTGCTGCTGTGCGAGGTCCATTGTATCGATGATTCTGTGAATCGAGGCCACCTCGCAGTCCACTTCCTTCGTGGCGACGCGCAACAGATACTTGCGGCCTTTTTCCAACGGCTTCTTCCCCAACCAAAACAGATTGGCCCGGAATGCTGTCGAGACCGACGGCAGATGCTCTTGATGTGAGGCAATCTCACCTCGCTCCACGAAAATCTGCTCATCGAGTGTGATGCCGATCGATTGACCGGCCTGGCCTTCAGTCGGCTGTGGCTCGATATTGAAGGCCTCCACCGTTCTAATATTCGCCCGCTTGTTGGATGGCGAGAACACGAGATGATCGCCTACCTTAAGCCGCCCTGCTGTAATTCGACCGGTGATGATCCGCCGAGCATCGAACTTATAGACATCCTGGACAGATAGTCGCAGAGGTTGCTCGGAACGAGCGGTTTCCTTTTGAAACGCGCTGAGTGTGTCTAGCACGGTAGGACCGCTGTACCAGGACATCGCGTGGCTACGGTTCGCGATATTGTCCCCGAGCTTGGCACTCACCGGAATGAACTGTGCCGGCACCGCTTTGAATTGCCCTAAAAACTCTCGGTATTCTTTTTCAATCCCGTCGAACACATCCTGCCGATAGCCGACCAGGTCCATCTTATTCACCACCACGGCAAACTGGCGGACCCCCAGCAGCGACAGAAGATATCCATGCTTCTTGGATTGCTCCTTGACCCCTTCCAACGCATCGATCAACAGCAAGGCTGCCTCAGCACGAGCTGCCCCGGAAATCATGTTCTTCAGAAACTCTTTGTGCCCCGGGGCATCGATAATGATGTACTGCCTGCCCTTCCACATAAAAAACGTACGGGCCGTGTCGATCGTAATCCCCTGCTCCTGTTCCTCAAGGAAGGCATCGAAGAGAAACGCGTACTCGAATTCCTTCCCCTGCTGCTTGCAGATAGCCTGAACCTTTTCTAGCTTCCCATCGGGGAGAGAACCGGTGTCGGCATAGAGCCGCCCCAGCAAGGTAGACTTTCCATGATCCACATGGCCGACAATGACGATGTTCAAATTTTCAGATGGTTTTGTCACATTGACTTGCATGCGTGCTCACTCGTGAATGGTTGATGGGCGATGGTTCACGATCAATGAAGAACTACGCTGTTTTTCATCTCTCACTCATTAACCATTCACCCTTCTGTCTACATATAGCCATCTTTGCGCAGGAGCTCCATGCCCCGTCCTTCGTCCTGCGCTCGGCCTGATCGCTCAGCCACGGTCGTATGTCGTAACTCCTCGATAATGTCATCCACGGTCTTGGCCGTTGATTTAATCGGGGTCGTACAGGGCGCGCAACCCAGACTGCGATAGCGTGTCCCGTCGCCCTTATCGAGATAGAGGTCGATGAACGGAATGTTTTCGAGTTTGATGTACTCCCAAATATTGATTTCCGTCCAATCCAAGAGAGGATGAATCCGGATATGGGTGCCTGGCGGAAAGGTGGTCTTGTATTGATCCCAGAGCTCGGGCGGCTGATCTCGAAAATCCCAATCGCCGTGTTTATCCCGAGGAGAGAAATAGCGTTCCTTAGCTCTCGTCCCTTCCTCATCGGCCCTGACCCCAAGAATGACCCCGGTATATCCTTTGTTCTCTAAGAGTTGCTTGAGGCCGTTCGTCTTCAGCGCGGTGCAACAGACCACACGGCCTAGGGTGTGGTTCATGCCGGCCGCCAAGGCTTCTTTATTTTGGCCGACGACCAAGTCTAATCGCCACTCTCGCGCCAGACGATCGCGATACTCGATCATCGCCGGAATTTTATAGCTGGTATCGACATGGAGCAGTGGGAACGGCACATGCCCAAAGAAGGCCTTGCGGGCCAACCACAGCAGCACGGTGGAATCCTTGCCCATCGACCAGAGCATGGCGAGATTGTTGAAATGCTTGTAGGCTTCTCGCAGGATGTAGACGCTTTGATCTTCCAATTGACGAAGGTGTTTCATGACCTCTGTTCTTTCCGGTTCTTGTTCTACGCTGCCACCGACTGTTTGATGAGATCCTCGAGCTTGCGAGCCGCAGCGCCTCCTTCAATCGCGGCGCGAGCGGCTGGGAAGCAAGCGGCAAGCGATACCCCTTTCCCCGCGGCATACAGCAACATTGCCGCATTCATCAGCACCCAATCTTTTTGACCGCCCTGCACTCGACCCTCAAGTATCCGACGTAGGAGATCTGCTTCCTTCTCACGCTGGTCCGGTGGAAATCCAGCCATCTCGCGGGATGGGGCCAATGCCAAACCAAAATCCTTTGGCGCCACACCGATCGGCGTGATCCGCTCGTCGCGCAATTCCAATACTCTGGTTGCCATTGAGGCCGACAACTCCGGATCACCCTCGACTCCCCGCACGACCAACGCATGGGGGCACCCAAGGATGCGCAAGGCTTCGGCCGTCTTTTCAAAGTGAGGCGGATGCGACAAACCCACGACCTGCACCTTCGCCCGAGCCGGATTCAGTAGTCTGGCGATTGGATGGAACACGTTCCTGACCCCAAGTGTCTGGCGCATTTCAAGAAATCGGTAGACCGGTGGGTGGTAGAGGCCGATGTCCAAATAGGCGAAGCCGCTGCGGTTCACCTCCTCGGCAACCTGCTTGGGTTCAGCATCCACCCGGATCCCCAATGCCTTTAATACCCCGGCTGCGCCAGGCCGTGCAGGGATTCCATCGTAGCCGTGCATCAAGACGGTTGCCCCGGCTGCTGTCGCCACGATCGAGGCCGCGACAATTGCATGAAAGGTATCCTGCTTCCCGGCATAGGTCGGCACATCCACGACAGCCACCCCACGCGAGACAGCCAACGGCGGCACATATTGTCGAGCCGCCGCCGTCAATCCCGCCAACTCGGTGACGGACTCCATTTTGAATCGCATGGCGATGAGGAAGGCTCCGACCTGCGCGGGGCTGGCTTCACCTTCCACCAACGCCTTCATCGCTTGCTTGCACTCATCCCAGGTGAGGTCTTTGGATGCTTTGGGGCCCTTGGCAACTTTTGCGAGAATTTCGTGAAATGGCATAATTACGACTTGTGAAGCCCGCATTCGGTTTTGGCGCTACCCTGCCAGCGGCCCGATCGAGGATCTTGCCCCGGCATCACCGGTTTGGTGCAATGGGTACAGCCAATGCTGGGGTAATTCTGATCATGCAGCGGGTTGTAGGGAACTTCGTAAATCTTGATGTAGGTCCAGACATCGGTCCAGCTCCATCGCACCAGTGGATTGACCTTGACCAAGCGAAATTTCTGGTCCCGCTCGATTAAACCGGCATCCGCCCGGGACGGGGCTTGATCTCTCCTGATTCCGGTGATCCAGGCATCGTACCCTTGCAGCACACGAGTCAACGGCTCAACCTTTCTCAATTGGCAACACTGATCTGGATTGCTGGTCCAGAGAGCGTCGCCATAGGACGCTGCTTGTTTCTGCGGCGTCAACAATGACTTCACTTGGATCACTTGCGCCGGCTTCAACTGATACCTTTCGATGATGCGATCTCTCGTCGCATAGGTTTCCGGAAACAAGAAATCGGTATCGAGATAGAACAATGGGATATCGGGGTTCATGCGATGCACCATATCGACGAGGACCACATCTTCAGCCCCAAAGCTACAGGCCAACACAATCCGTGGATGGTACGTCTCAATGGCGTAGGCCAACACATCTTGCGGCGATTTCGCCTCGAAGGAATCACTGAGCGTCTTGAAATCAGCACTCACCCCTAGCCCTCAACCTTCTCGACCAGAATCCGATAATGCGACGCGTCCGCCTCCAAAGCCTCTTGGATCAATACCTTATGCCCATCATTCTTGAGACTCATCGGCACATTCTTGATCGGTTCGCCCGCATCCAACCAGACTTCCAGCTTCTCCCCCGCGTCCATCATTTCAAGCTTCAGCTTGGTCTTCACATAGTTCATCGGGCAAGCGACGCCGCGCAGATCGTAGACCGGGGCTCCGGTCGAAGCTGGAGCAACCGGTTGAACGTCAACGGGAACAGGTGCGGGCGCGGACGGCAGCTGCTCTTCCTTCACAGCTGCCAGCTTAAGATCCTTGCCCATCTGGTCCGTGGCGGCACGGCAGGCCTCGACAAAGCCCTTGGCAAACGTCATCTTCTCGCGCGCCGATTCAGGCGAGGTTTCTTTGGGACCGAGATCGCCGACCTTCTTGGTGAGGTCTCGATAGATGGATGGCACGATCCCCTTCTGGGCAATCCGGCTGTTGAATTCGGTGAAGGTTTCGGAATCCGTCGATGGTTCCAATCCCTCCGTCACAAGCAACGCCTTCGCCGCCGCCAACACCGCGCGATACGATTTGTTGACCGACACGGAATACTGATGCTTCTCGACCAAGAGTTTCGCTTGATAGAGTTCTTGATCCGCCTCCAAAATACCGTTTTCGATCATCTCCAGTGCGCCGCCGGCACATTCGCCCGGGCCGAGATCCTCCAAAATAAACTCGTCCTCCCCTTCCCAGTCATAGTAGAAGGTCGAATCTTCTTCGTACGAGGGAACGATCGTGTAAGGAATCAACTCGTCCTTCAGCTTGGCCTTCCCCTTACGGGCAATGAACTTCGTGAGGCTTTCATTCGCCTGACGATCACGCCGATACACGTCGATCAAATGAGAAAGCGCTGCCGGGACCGCTTTCGCCGGCAACTTCACGATCATCTGTCCGATCGTCGCCGTGCCGCTGACCGACCCACCGAGGTGCAGCTCATAGTGCGGTGCGACATGTTCACCGATACGCTTCCCGACGCCATGCAGCCCGATCGTGGAGATGTGGTGCTGCGCGCAGGAGTTATGGCACCCACTGATTTTGATATCCACACCGGTCAACTCTTCCGGTACCCGCCCGGCAGGAAACACCTCGGCTAGCGCTCGCGCCAAACCTTTTGATGAGGTGATACCCAGCCCACAGGTATCGGTTCCGGGACAGGCGATGATGTCTTCGACGAGTTCAGCGCCGGGATCAGCCAACCCGTGAGAGGCCAAATCCTCATAGAGAGACGAGAGCCGATCAGCGGGAATCCACCGGATTACCAGGTTCTGATTGATCGTGGTGCGAAGATTCCCGTTGGAATACCGTTCAGCCAGATCCGCGACAAACAACAGTTGCTGGGAAGTGATATCGCCCATAAAGAGCTTGATTGCTGCCGTCACATACCCATCCTGCTTTTGCCGGACGACGTTGGTCCGCCTCCACATGTCACATGGGGTCTCGTGGCCGATCGGATGGGTTCCGTTTCCGTTCCCGTTTCCATTGGACATCCCGTTGCGAGTCGGCATGATGAGTGCCGGAGGGGTGTCCTGATAGGGCAATAAGGCAATCGCGCCCTTGTTCGGAAGGGCATGCCCCATTGCGGTATAGGCGGCCTCCCATCGGCGCTTGAATTCCTCGAAGCCCAGCTTGTCGATCACAAATTTCATGCGGGCCTTGTTTCGGTTTTTCCGATTACCGAGGGTATCGAATACCTTAATGACGGCTTCGATACTGGGAATCAGCTCCTCCATCGGGGTGAACTCTCGGAGCAACTGGGCAATCCGCGGTGTGGAACCCAACCCTCCACCCGCAACCATGCGAAATCCGATGACTCCGTCCGCACGCTTGACTGCCAACAAACCGATGTCGTGAATCGGCGTGAGGGCACAGTCGTGCGCGCAACCGGAAAACGCAATCTTAAACTTGCGCGGTAGGCTTTGATTCAAGGGATTCCGCAGCAGGTGATAGGCGACCGTCTTTGCATACGGGGTCACATCGAACACTTCGCCTTGGCACACCCCGGCCAGGTGGCAGGCCGTCACATTTCGTACCGTATTTGCACAAGCCTCGCGAGTGGTCAGGCCGACTTCAGCAAGACCCCGCATGATAGTCGGCACATCTTTCAGCTCAACAAAGTGCATCTGAATGTCTTGTCTGGTGGTGACATGACCGACACCCGTCGCATAGCGGTCTGCCAGTTCCGCCACGCGGCGGAGCTGGTTCGCAGTAATTCCCCCGAACGGAATCTTGATCCGCACCATCTGGACCCCAGGCTGACGCTGACCATAAATGCCGTACTGTAATCGGAACGGCTTGAATAGGTCCGTGGAGATGTCTCCGGCCAATGTCCGCATGGCTTCGGTTTCAAAGGTCTCTATTTCTTCCAGAATGGCGGAAGGAATCGGGTGTGTCTCAATATGGGGGATGGCAAGAGATGCAGTGTCATTCATGGGTCACTCCTTAGTCACCTGGAAGAAGAAGCCTTTTCCATCAGATATGGTACATGGGGCTACGTTGCGCATCCGCGAGCCGCTGGCGCGCCGCCAACTGTTCAATCGTGATACTCTCGAGAACTTTCCGCTCGGCCTGTTGAAGTTGTTCGCACACATCGCCCAGAAGGAGATCAGATTTTCCCATATGGCGAGGTCGAGGCAGCGGATTGACGCCCGACCGATGAAAGACCGGCCCTTCAAGAGATTCAAATATCTCGGCAAGCGAAAGGTCTTCCGGTTTTCGAGACAACAGATACCCGCCCTGTGCTCCACGTTGGCTTTCAACCAATCCGGCATTCTTCATGGTATGAAGCACCTGTTCAAGAAAACGAAGAGGAATGCCCTGGCGCCTTGAGACAGCCTTGGCTTGAATCGGAGCGTCTTTCGCATGGATGGCCAGATCAATGGCTGCCAGGATTCCATAGCTCACACGCTTGGACATTTTCATTCTTTACAATTCCTGTAGGAATTAGAGCGCCACACTCTACCTGCCCGATCGTGAACCTGTCAAGATCGACTTGCCCGCATCAGCTCCGCGAACTACTGGCACTCTAAGTATTTTCACCTTTGCGTCCTGTTTTATTGCCGCCTCCCGATTCCAAGTCTCCATCGATCTCCAACTCTTTGTAGACGTGATCCTTTTCCACACATCACGCCTCACTGAAAGCTGTCCGGCAGAAGGCCCTGGCCGAAAATCCGATTGACATCAATTCTGCCACGGACAATAATCTGCACTCTTCTTCTACATGGTGCCTTCATGCCAGCATCACCGCCGACATACAATATCGTATTGCTTACGACGGACCCGTCCGTCCATGCTCAAGTTCAACAGATCTTTACGGATTCCTCCATCAGCATATTCCGTGATGCAGCCGCCTTCCAGAGCGAATCATCGAACCATCAGCAGGTGGATGTCCTCATCGAGGAATTATCCGGCACACCAGGCGCGGTCGCTCCACGGCCCGAGCATCTTGATTTCACTCACACGCTTTTCATTCAAGGTTCGCGCGCGGTCTTACGACAAGCCCTGAATCTGATCCAAACCGTACTCACGCCAGGCGGCCCCCAGTTGAGTAAAGCCCGGGACGGGTCTCTGGAAAATTACTTGGAAGTCAAAATGGGTGAATTCGTCAAGGGGATGCGCAACGGCTCCGCAAGGAACCTTCACCCGATCCTTATCTCCGCCGTCGAGCGCCCTCTCATCACATCGGCGCTGCAAGAAACACGAGGTAACCAGATTCAGGCGGCCGCGTTGCTTGGACTGAACCGGAACACGCTGAGAAAAAAGATCGTGAATCTGCATATCCCGCTGAAACAGACCAAGTTACGGGCGAATCGTAGTGCATGAGTGTGCCAATGCAGTGTCACCGGAGTCATTTTCTCCATTTCTTCACTACCCATTAAGGAGGGACATGATGACAAAGGAAGAGCTGATCGCGAAGATGGCCGCCTCGGCGGGAATCACCAAGGTCGCGGCGGGAACCGCCCTTGAAGCATTCACCGGTGCAGTGACCTCCTCACTGAAGAAGGGACAACGTGTCTCCCTTGTCAATTTTGGCACCTTTACGCTTTCCAAGCGGAAAGCACGAATGGGAAGGAACCCCAGAACGGGCGAGTCACTCCGGATTCCGGCGGCAAAAGTGCCCAAGTTTTCAGCCGGAAAAGAGCTCCGCTCCGCAGTAAAGTAGATTTTTTCTGGGTGCCGGCGAGAGGAGAAAGAGAAGGTGGTGGCTCCTTCAGGTTCCTGAAGGGCGACTGTCTTCTCTTTCGTTTTCTTGACAGTATCCTCGGGGCTATATTAGCATGCCTCCTCTTCTTGATAGGCGCGTAGCTCAGGGGGAGAGCGCTACCTTGACACGGTAGAGGTCGACGGTTCAAGACCGTCCGCGCCTACCATAGTGAAACATGAACGGTTGGGTTTGTCTTGACCGACGCTCACCCGCTGTCATTTTCCTCGTGCGCTCGGTTGTGTAGTAGACTCGATGAAGATTGCTCTCAAGGACGGCCACAGTACCGATACGAAAGCGGGCGACACCGCAGGGACCGCGCTTTCTTCTTTGGGGGTGTCGGGGCCGGATGTGCTCGCAGCCAAGGTGGATGGGGCCGTGGTTGACCTGTCACGACCTCTTGCCGGTGGTGTCCTGATCGAACCGCTTCGATTTGATAGTGCAGAAGGGCGGGAGGTCTACCGCCACAGCAGTACCCACGTCATGGCTCAAGCGGTGAAAGAGCTGTTCCCTTCAGCTCAACTGACGATCGGTCCTGCGTTGGACGATAGTTTTTACTATGACTTCGCCTTCGAGCGTCCCTTCACGCCGGAAGATCTGGAAAAGATCGAAGCCCGTGCAGCAGATATCATTCAACGCAACCTCCCCATTACACGGAGGGAGTTCTCCAAGCAGGAGGCCATCGATTTCTTCACATCTCGTGGTGAACAGTACAAGGTTGAATTGATTCAAGGATTTCCCGATCATGAGCCGATCACCGCGTATACGCAGGGTGATTTCGTGGATCTTTGTCGGGGTCCCCATCTGCCAACGACCGGCCATATCGGTGCCCTCAAGTTGCTCAACATTGCCGGTGCCTACTGGCGCGGGGACGAGCGGAACCCGATGTTGCAGCGGATCTACGGAACCTCTTTTCCGACCAGAGCCGAGGTTGATGCCTATTTGGCCAGGCTGGAAGAGATTAAGCGTCGTGATCACCGAAAAGTCGGGAAGGAACTGGACTTGATCAGTATTCAGGATGACATCGGCCCTGGTCTCGTGCTCTGGCATCCGAAGGGGGCCGCAGTCCGCCTGTTGATTGAAAACTTTTGGCGCGAACAACATATTCGCGACGGGTACAACCTGGTCTACTCCCCTCATACGGCCCGCCTTGATCTTTGGAAAACCAGCGGTCACCTCGATTTCTATCAGGAAAACATGTTTCCGCCCATGAAGCTGGAGGGTAGCGAGTACCAACTCAAACCGATGAACTGCCCGTACCACATCATGATCTATCAGTCTCACCTGCGAAGCTATCGAGATCTTCCCATTCGATATGGTGAGCTTGGCACCGTCTACCGGTACGAACGGACCGGGGTCCTCCACGGCCTCATGCGAGTGCGGGGATTCACACAGGATGATGCCCACCTCTTCTGCAGACCTGATCAGATGGAAGTGGAAGTCAGCCGGGTACTGGATTTTACATTTTTCGTGCTTCAAACATTTGGGTTTACTGAGTTTGAAGTGTTTCTCTCCACCAGACCGAAGGAATCGGTCGGCGGCGATGAGCATTGGACATTGGCCACCAGCGCCTTGGAAGCCGCATTGAAGGGCCGTCGGATTGCCTTTCAGTTGGATCCTGGGGGCGGGGCGTTTTACGGCCCCAAAATCGACATTAAGATCAAAGACGCGCTCGGCCGCTCATGGCAATGTTCCACGGTCCAGGTGGACTTCAACAATCCCGAGCGGTTTGATTTGAGCTATATCGGAGAAGACGGGAAGGCCCATCGCCCGATCATGATCCATCGTGCCCTGATGGGATCGATTGAACGGTTCTTCGGTATTCTGATTGAGCATTACGGCGGCGCCTTTCCGACCTGGCTGGCACCCGTACAAGCAGTGGTCATCAATATCACTGATCAGCAGCAGGACTATGTCAGTGCCGTTGTGGCACAATTGAAAGCAGCCGGTTTCAGGGCCGAAGCAGACCTTCGGAATGAAAAGATCGGATTCAAGATTCGCGAGGCCGAAAAGGCAAAGATCCCGTTCATGTTGGTGGCAGGGAATCGAGAAGTCCAGAATGGCACGCTCTCAGTCCGAGGCCGAAGTGGAGCCACGTTAGGGACCATGACGGTGACCGAGATCGTGAATCTGTTGCAATCCGAGCTCAAGCATACCCGGCGAGAGCTTCAACACACCCACTAAGAGAGAGGTGGCCTATCGTCCCCAAATTACGTGTGAATCGTGAAATTCGAGTCCGAGAAGTTCGTGTCATTGGTCCAGAGGGAGAACAGCTCGGTATCCTTCAGACAGCGGATGCCTTTCGCCAGGCCCAAGAGACTGGCCACGATTTGGTGGAAGTCGCTCCCACTTCGGTCCCTCCAGTCTGTAGAATTATGGACTTTGGGAAGTATAAGTATGAGCTGAGCAAAAAGGATCATCAAAACCGGCGTCACCAAAAGTCCACGCAAGTGAAGGAAATCAAGTTGCGCCCACGAACCGATAAGCACGATCTTGAAATCAAAGTCCGACAGATGAAAACGTTTTTAGAAGAGGGAAACAAGACCAAGGTTACCCTCACCTATCGTGGACGAGAGATGGCCAACCAAGAGATGGGGCGCGCTGTGATGAACTCCGTCATTGAACAGTTGGCACAAGCCGGCACGATCGAGTATGCTCCCCGTATGGAAGGACGCAGCTTGATCATGATCGTCGCTCCGAAACACTAACGTACAGTGCAGCGATTGCTCAACTAAAGGAACCTCCCACATGAAAATGAAGACGCATTCAGGAACAAGTAAACGATTTACCAAAACGGGAAGCGGCAAGATTGTCCGCCGCAAGGCGGGCAAGCGGCACATCCTGACCAGCAAGCGGCATGACCGAAAGCGCCGCTTGAGCGGAACCACCGTGGTGGACTCCACGGTTGTTTTGACATTGAATCGACTCCTGCCGTATGCATAGACGGCGATCGTGTTGTGTTGTGAATTTCAGGACCCAAAAGGAGCAATGAATCATGCCTCGCGCAAAAGGTGGACCAAAAACGAGAGCCCGACGGAAAAAACGGATCAAGCTGGCGTCAGGCCAGTACGGCGGGAAAAGCCGGTTGTTCCGTTCAGCAACGGAAAGTGTTGATAAGGGACTGACCTACGCCTACACCGGTCGAAAAAACCGGAAGCGGGATTTCCGGCAGTTGTGGATCGCTCGTATCAGCGCCGCAGTGCGGAATCACGGACTGACCTATAACCGGTTTGTCAACGCCCTCAAGAAGGCCAATGTGCTGTTGGATCGAAAGGTCCTTTCAGATATGGCCATCAAGGACGCCACCGGGTTTGAGAAATTGGTCGGTCTGGCCAAGCAGCACGTGCCCGCAGCAGCATAATCTCACATAGCAGCGATTACCGGATACAGAAAGAAGGGGGGCAACAGAACGTTGCTCCCCTTCATGAATGTTGCAATGCCCGTGTTGGATAGGGCCGACTGAGCAACGTCCGGTAGGGCTGCTCATCCTTCGACGATCAGTTGCGACAGATTGAGATCAAAGGCCACGACCGGCATGGTGATTTGCCAACGCTCCAGTACTTCGGGATGGATCTCTCCGATGATGCCGACGGGCTTGTCGGCAACGAGAATACGTCCGGCACGGCCTTCCAAGAACGACGGGTGCGGCACCGGCTCCAACCGGTACTCCTTCCCTAAGTAATAGAACAGCGTATCCAGGCACGAATGAATCTCCGAAAAATGTGCGGCGGCATGGGCGATGACTGCCCCCAGAACAGTCTCGGTCCGAGACCCCGCCTCGTGAGTAGCGTCTGGAATAGCCACATCGCCGGCTTCAAACAGACGATGCGGATAAAAGGCCCGACTCGAAGCGGCTTCAATGCGTAACAGCGAGGGCAAAATCCATTGCCGTAGGCAGGAGAAGTTCAAGGTCATTACATTATCGACCTTGACCATCTGCCCCCATTCCGTCTCGTCAATTCGCATATGCCCGGAATACTGTTCCGGCGAACCAAGGATATTGGAGATAATCTCCTGAAAGCCTAATCCCACCATCAACTCTCGGGCGCGATCGGAAACTTGTTCAATACGGGATAATCCGCCCACGGTAAACTGTGCCGGCATGACTGGCGTAAACTCCGCATACCCACGGCTCATCGCGACATCTTCCACCACATCCATCGTGTGCATCAGATCCTGTCGATAGGGCGGGAGCTTGACCCGAACAGATCCCTTCCCAGCAGACACTTCATAGCCGTACACCTCAAGCGCTTGTTGGACGACCTTGATGCCAAGTTCTTGGCCAAGTGCCTGCTCGATTGTATGGATCGGAATCGTCTTGCTCTTCTTCAAATCCTGTGGCGTGGTCACGCGTTTGCCCAAGGAGGTACGCGTGGAGTACTCCACACGGATCGGCTCAATCGTCGCCCCCCGGTCGGCAAGGTTAGCCGCAAAAATGTTCACGGTCAGCACAACCATCGGCAAGTCAGTTCCAGTGACTTCGACGAACAGCTGATCGTCACCCACCTGCACTTCACCGACCTCTCGGCTATTGATGATCGGCGGGAAGGACAACGGTTGGTTGGCCGCGTCCCGCAGGATCGGGACACGGCTCGCTCCAGCCAAAACTCCCCCATATTCCAATCCCTTGGGATGGACCATGAGCATCTCCGCCAGGGTCATCACGGTCTCCATTCCCAATGGGGTAAACCGAGCCTCACCGGGTTGCACCAATTCATAGGTCACCGGGAAGGTAATCTTGGAGAGTTGGTAGATACCGATAGAAACTGTTTTTCGTTTATGGCCGAAGATCTCGGCCAATTTTTCTTGTGTTTGAATCAACTGGGCCAACCCCTGCGACGTCACCTGATAGCCCCTGGCTGCGCAGGCAGCCACGTATGGGCGGACCTGTTCCATCCCAGGCTTTACCACGATTGTTGCTTTGGGCTTTGTCTTCCCCGTCAAGAAGGGATACTGCGCAATCTTCCCCTGTTGCTTGATCCGAATCTGCCGTGCGATCCCCTCGCAACACCACAAATCCGGTCGATTGCTGTCTTGTAGTTCGATGCGCAATTCTCCGGTATCGGGATTGTGGCCCTTGAGTTCGCCCTTCACGAGCATCAACCACTCTTCCACTTGCTCAATCGAGACCGTGCGATTTGTGGCACCAGTTCCCTTCAACAGCGATTCGAAATCGTCTTTGAAAATGGTGATCGTGGGCATGGCGGTAACTAGAACAATCCTCGGGTGGTCCGAATCAACTCTAGGTTATCGGTGAAGAGCTCTCGAATATCATGGATCCCCAAGGCCACCATCGCCATTCGATCCAGCCCGAGCCCCCAGGCAATCACGGGTGCTGTGACGCCAAGCGGCACGGTCACTTCCGGACGGAATAAGCCGGCGCCTCCAAGTTCCATCCAGCCCAGACGAGGGTGGCGAACGTGGAGCTCAACGGACGGCTCGGTAAAGGGGAAATACGCGGGCACAAACTTGACCTCTTTCGCTTGCGCCACCTCATGGGCAAATAAATTGAGCAACCCCAAGAGCGTACGGAAGTTGATGTCCTCTCCAAGCACGATCCCTTCGACTTGGAAAAAATCCGTCGCATGGGTGGCATCGACTTGATCATAGCGAAAACATCGGGCGATCGAAAAATATTTCCCGGGGATATTGGGCGAGGCCGCCAACGTCCGTGCTGAAACCGCGGTCCCCTGGCTGCGCAACACCAGGCGTTTGGCGCGCTGCAGATCAAATGCATAGCCCCACCCGGAGGAGCCGGTCTTGCCGCCGTGTTCATGCACCTGCCCAACCTTGGACAGAAGGGATTCGTCCGCCATGACAGCATGAGTCGGTTGTTTCACGAAATAGACGTCATGAATGTCGCGGGCTGGATGGAATTGCGGCATGAATAACGCGTCCATGTTCCAAAACTCGGTCTCCACCAGGGCTCCACGCATCTCTTGGAATCCCATGCTCACGAGCTTCGCTTTCACCGTATCCAAGAACTCTCGATACGGATGTTTTTTCCCGGTTCCAACACGCGGCGCCCGAAGACTGATGGTGTATTTCCGGAATCGCTTCTGGCGCCAACTGCCGTCCTTGAGCAGTTCAGGGCTCAGTTGTGAGACTTCCTCCACCAATCCCTGATTCATCAATTGCTCGACCGCGCTGGCCCCGGATGGAGACAAGACAAACGAGCGCGTCACACGTTCATCGACGCGGAAAGGCTCCTTGGCATTCCCACGCTTCACCGAGTAGTCTTCGATCAGCTGTTGACGCTCGGGGGAAAAGCTGGTCAGCTCTCGACAGGACCCGTGAACCTCTTCCAAGAGCGGCCGGAGCGCGTCGGCAGTCGGGCTCGAACGTCCGGTCGTCTCAATGCAGCCGCCCTGGATGATCAGCAAGACGCCTTCCTTTTTCAACCGTCCTACGGCTTTGCTGACATCGGAGGGATCCAATCCCGGTTGGGTTTGGAGATCGCCGATCGTAAGTCGCTTTCCAGTTCCGGCCGCGTCACGTGCGGCCGCCAAAATGCGTTCGATCGGGGCGGCTGCTTGATGATACTCTTCACCGATTTTTGTGAGTGAGACGACCGGCGTGACGATTTCCGATTGAATCTCGATCAAGCCCTTCGCCAAGAGCCACTCAACCGCCATACTGAGTTGCGACGGCTCCAACTCCGCAGCCACGGCTAAGTCTTCGCTCTTGAATGCGGCAGCAGGTTGACGCGCACTCATAGTCATTAGGACTTTGATTTCGAGAGGATGCAGGCTGTCGATGATGCTGGAGATATCCACGCTCAATGACCTATCGATTCATTGCCGCAGGCGGCGTGGATGGACCGGCTGTCTGAGCGGCCGCCCGCAGCGCGGCGATCGTCGCCTTGTAATCGCGTTGAGAAAAGATCGCTGACCCGGCAACCAACGTCGTGGCACCGGCGGCCACGATTTCCTTTGTATTCTCCACCTTCACACCGCCGTCGACTTCAAGCAGTGCATGGCTGTTGATCTGATCCAGCATGGCTCGCGCGTCGGCAATTTTCTTGAGGACCGACGGAATGAACTTTTGCCCACCGAATCCAGGATTGACGGACATGATTAAGACGAGATCGACATCGCCCAGGATGTCTTGGAGAGAGGAAATGGGAGTGGCCGGATTCAGGGTCACCCCTGCCTTGATCCCCCGTTCCTTGATCGATTGTATCGTGCGGTGGAGATGCGGACAGGCTTCAACATGTACGGTCAGATAGTCGGCCCCGGCCTCGACGAAATCAGGAATAAAGGCATCCGCATTGGTGATCATGAGATGCACATCAAGCGGGAGCTTGGTGACCTTTTTCAGACTTTCAACGATGGGCGGGCCCACCGTCAAATTCGGCACGAAATGGCCGTCCATCACGTCCACATGCAAGAGATCGGCGCCGGCCTGCTCCACGGCGGCGATTTCTTCGGCCAATCTGGCAAAATCGGCGGAGAGAATCGATGGGGCGATAAGGACCGGTTGCGCCATTAGTTCATGTTCCTCAGACGAACGGCGTAGAATCCGTCCATTCCGACGCGATTACACATGGTGGAGAGCGCCCCCTGCTCAGTCACAAAGGGAAGCGCAGTGGGAGGAAGCCAGGGAACCACAGATTCACGCATCCATCCTGGATAGGCCTTGCAAAACCGGCTGATAACCTCTTCGGTCTCCTCTGTTTCTGTCGAGCAGGTACTATAGACCAGCACGCCGCCGGGCCGCAAGCAGGGAGCGACCGATTCAAGGATCTGACTCTGTAATATCTGATGTCGAGCGAAGGTGGATTCCAGGCACTGACTTTTCGATTCCGGATGGCGCCGCAAGACGCCAAGTCCACTGCAAGGGGCATCGACCAGAATACGGTCGAACATGGGCAATCCGGCATGACGAGAGCTCGTCATTTCCAACGGCCAGTCAGCAGGCCGCCTTGCGTCACTCACGATGGGGACAATACAGTGCAACCCCAGCCGCCGACAATTGTCTCGGAGCAGTTCCAGCCGTGAGGCCTTGAGATCCAACGCGACAATTGTTCCTTGATCGCCCATAAGTTCGGCAAGATGAGTGGCCTTCCCTCCTGGAGCGGCACAAACATCTAGAATCGATTCACCGGACTGAGGGTCAAGGATCGGTGGAATGAGTTGTGCGGCTTCGTCTTCGACATAGTAGTCCCCAGTCTCAAACCCTGGAAGCGAGGAAACATCTTGTCCCTTGTCCAATCGCACCCCCACCGGACTAATAGCCGATGAGTGGGCTCCGATTCCGGCTTGCGCGAACAGTTCCAGGAGACCGTCCCTCGTCAATCGCATCCGGTTAACCCGAAAGGTCAGTGAAGGGATTGCGCTAGCCGCTACACAAGCTGATTCCGCCTGCTCATATCCCAATCGTGCCAGCCACCGCTGACTGAGCCACAAAGGGATACCGTAGCTGATCGAAAGATATTCACTTGGATGAAGAGCGGGATCCGGCAAAGTCGGGACAGGCAACCGGATGAGGTTGCGCAAGACCGCGTTCACCAAGGCACCCCAGTCCCGTCCCAACTGTTTGGCGGATGCCTTGGCCAGCTCGACGGCTTCGTGGACCGCAGCTGACGCGGGGATACGATCGAGAAAGAGCAGCTGATAGGCGCCGATCCGAAGCAACATCTGCACCAGGGCCGGAAGTCGATGAAGAGGCTTGGTGAGTACTGCCCCTAGACGCCAGTCAAGGGTCTCCTGTCTTCGAAGAACTCCATAGACAAGCTCCATAATCAGCGCCCGGTCACGTGGGTCTGAAACCGACTTCACCCGTTGATCCAGTGCCTCATCAAGAGCACGATCACCTCGTTGACTTGCAAGCAGGATAGACAGCACGACAGACCGAGGTGAATGGTTTGTGGAACTCGGCAGCGTGCGTGGGTCTGGCATGGGAGGTTTGAGGAGGTCCAGCCGAGGTAATTAATTACCCGACCAAGGTGATTGGCGGTGGACCCAGTTGTTGTCCAACTGTCACCCGGTGACCGGCCAGGAATTGGGCCACCGCCATGCGCTTCGAATTAGCAGTTTGGATTTCGCGGATCTCAAGAAGCCCATCGCCGGTTGCCACCACGATCGACTGTTTATTCACGGCAACAATCGTTCCTGGGGTATCAGTAGTCGCAGTCCCCTGTAAGACCGCCTTCCAAATGTTCCAACGCTCATGACCCAGAAACGTATAGGCCCCCGGCCAGGGAGAGAGCCCTCGCACCCGATTGGTCAGTGTCTTGGCACTCAGCGTCCAGTCAATCAGACCGTCTTCTTTTTTGAGGAGCGGGGCCATGGTCGCCTGCTGATCGTCTTGCTTCGTTGGCACCAATGTCCCGGCTTTCAGCTGGACAAGTGTCTCGATGAGCAGTCGTCCACCCAGTGCGGCCAGGCGTGGCGCCAATGTCCCGGCCGTATCATCAGGAAGAATCGCCAATTTCGCCTGCAGTACCATGGCGCCGGTATCCATGCCTTCGTCCATGAGCATCGTCGTAATGCCCGTCTCGGTCTCGCCGTTGATGACGGCCCATTGCACCGGAGCGGCACCGCGATATTTCGGCAAGAGCGATCCATGTACATTCACACAGCCCATCGGAGGAAGCTGAAGAATCGGTGTGTGCAAGATACGGCCGTACGCAGCTACCGCAATGACATCCGGCTGCCAGGATGACAAGGCTTGCAAAAACTCAGGTGTTCGAATCTTGAGCGGCTGCAGCACTGGAATACCGGCACGTTCTGCCACCAGTTTCACCGGCGGTGCAACCACCTGATGGCCCCGTCCCTTCGGACGATCCGGTTGACACACAACCCCTACTACTTCATCGCCTGAGTTCAGAAGTGCTTCGAGCGATGGAACGGCAAAGTCGGGTGTGCCCATGAAGACGATACGCATAGCTTGGCTTTATCATCGTGATGGGCAGAATGCAATCAGGCGACCACGAAACTTGACTTGTCATTCAACGCTTTGTTAGTCTCCCTTCGCGGGGTGGAGCAGCCTGGTAGCTCGTTGGGCTCATAACCCAAAGGTCAGAGGTTCAAATCCTCTCCCCGCAACCAACCTTCCTCGTTCGTCTCGAGCACAAGCCCGACACAGAAACCAGCAACAGAGACTACCGAAGCGAATCGAAGCGCAGTTCGCTTGATCCCTCGCCTCGCCCGACGCCTTTTCGCCTCCCGACCCATACATGAGTAGAGCCATCCAGCCAGCGAGTGTACTGATAATTACGGCTCACCCGAATGCCCTCCCTTGGAATTTCCTCTTCGAACACGTCCAGTCGTAGTCCGGGCTTGGGCGTCAGGATCCTACCTTGTGACCGGTTGAATTGTGGTTGGCCATTGGCATCCAGCATCGCTGCGCGCCGCAAGCGAACGGCGCGTGAGCCGCTGATTTGCACGGGCACAAACGGAATCCAGTAGTCTGGAACGGTCGAAGCAAGCTCATAGCGGAGAGCGTCCGGCAGTGGAATATCCGGCACCTGTGGGATCGCTCGCTCATAGTACGCATCATGCCGATTCAACGGCCTCCCAGTAGGGCCATCCACCACCCGCTCCACACCCCAGGCCATATTCGCCATCTCATCGCGGAAGAGCACCACCTCTTCGATCGGTGGACCTTGCACGTTCTTCAGCACCACTGGCGGCACGAATAGGACTGGAGGGGCGTTGGAAATCGAGGATGGCTGATCAGAAGTCAGCTGAAACATACGCCACGGTTTTCCACCAGGTACGGAGTTCGGTACGGCAAAGCGTCCACCAAACGTATCCGTAACGATCAGCGACCGGATCATGCAGAGGGAACCGGCTTCGAGTTCTACCGGAACTACAAACCAGTCATTGCCGAAACTTGTGGCAAACTCAACGAGCAACATGCGCGCAAGATCCTCTGGTCCGGTGTCGACTGCACCGAAGTGCACTTGTGCATCCTCAAATTCCCACCAACGCTGGGCTGGCATACCCCGGAAGCTGACTGGAGCGGGAATCGTCGTACGTGTGACCGTGTTGGGTGGGGCATCAGTAACCGCGCCCAGTTGCGGGCCACCGATATTGAACGCATACCAATCCAACTGCCCCTGCGTATACTCACGCGCCACCAGAGTCAGTTCTCTCGATGACGTGCGCGCCGAGACAGAAAAGGCGTACTCCATTCGCTCGTCGACCCATGCTGAATCATTCTTATCCACGTCAGCGAACAACCCGTCATACCAACGCAACCACTCGGCCACCACTGCTTTTACGGCTTCAACATCCCCGGATTCAATGAGTGGGGAGGTAGGAAGATCGGGACGCAACTGCTGGAGATCAGCGGCAAGAAGATCTCCATCCAGCGCACGGCTGGCCAACAACTCGAACATCCGGATGCTCGCTGCATCGAACTGCGCGCGCTGCTCCGACGTCAACGGCGCAATACCGTATCGCCGTACGTACGCTGCGCGATAGCTCTGACTGAGCGATCGCTGTGCAAGCAATCGAAGGAAGTGAAGGCCGGCATCCACGGCCAGAACCAGCCGATGTGGTTGCCGCACCGGCTCCTGTTCCACCAGTGTTTCAAGCGGCAGCTTCTGGCCGTCGTAACGGCGCCCTTGCACCTTCGTCGTCGGAACCCCCGGATGATAGCGTGTGATGTTGGCCGATTCCGCCCGCAGCCGCGCGGCTACGGGTGATCCACTATCGGATCCCTGAAATTCGCCCATCTGCCACTGGCGCCCGAGCAGCCACAGAGGATCCCAGACACGGGCCTGGATCCCCTCGGTCTCATCCTCGACTCGGACTTTCGGTTCAAGACGAATCCAACTGGTGATAGAAGGCATATCCGTTTTTCCTTAGCGTGTCAGCTTCGTCCAGTCGGTTGAGATCGTCTCGTCTTGGGCATTTGACGCAAAAAACAACGCAGGCAGAAAATGGTGAACTTCCTCGAGCACCTCAGGATCCACCACACGGAGGCGAGCCAGGTCCAAGGTTTCGATCAATACCTGCTGCAGGGTTTGCGCCGTCCAGGTGTGATCCTTGCCCGGAGGTACGGCGATGAGGATTGATTGTGGCGGCGAGGCGTCCGGTTGATCATACTGAAACGCGACACCCGTCGTTTCCGTAGGATTCGGCACGGTTTCGATCCATTCATCGACGAGTAAACCCGTCAGAGGCTCGTGGGGGTTGAACGGTGCATCCATCTGTGCGACCAGCGATACCACGCCTCCCGAGATCGGATTGCCTCCCGCCACAGGCAGCCCGACCCACCGGTCATTGTCACGCAGCGGCAATTGGCCTACACGAAGCGCAAGGGTCACGCCCGTTCCGAGCACTTCGGCATACCGCAACGCGTCTTCCAAGCGCGACAACGGTTCACGCACACGCGCAGCTCGATGCAACCAGGTAACCGCTTCGTTGGGATCATCACCCTGCAGCTTCAGACTGTCGGCCAACGTCTGAGCCAGCTCGTCCATGTTGGCCGGACGAAACGCCGGCATCACCACGAACGAAGCTCCGAACACTTCTCGCAGGGCGGCTCCGGCGTCCGGCGCAGCTTCTGCCCGTTCGAGCCGGTTCATCGCTTCGCGTTCCACTGAGCGGGCCTGCGTAATCAGATCGGCTCCCGTCGGTATTGCTCCGGCGATGCCAAAATGGGCCATCTGCAGCAGGGATGCGCGAAGGTCGCCATTGGGATCTTTGAGCTGACTCACTGCGCTACGGAGTGCCTCTGTCGCACGGATCGCCCGTTGCCGCAGCTCACCATCATCGATCCCGCTCGGCACCGCCGCTCCGCCGCTGGGAGCCAGGTCACGACCCTCCGCACCGCGCGATCGTGCGATGAACTGCCGGACCGCACGAATCAATTCGAGGAACTCGACGCCGCTGAGGTCTTGGATGTTCCACGCCGGATCACGATCGAAGTTCACGCGCAACGCCCCTTCCGGTCCCAAACCAGGGTTCCGGCTCATCGCCTCCAACAAGAGACGCTGCTCAAACTCGGATCGTGTGACCTCACCGCTGCTCTCTACCCCATACACAAAGTCCAGCGGCGACAGGCCGAGTTGACTGAAGCGCAGTTCATGGGTCTCGAGGATCGTGCCATTCACCTCGTCTACCTTTTGGATGCGACAGCGCACCCGTGACGGGTCACCCACCAGTCGTCCGACCCATGCATCCAAATGCGGCGCCGCATCGCCGCGATAGGGATGCCGTCCCCGAGTCCATCCCGGCGCGGCCCGTATCTGGCCGCCGAACAACACCAGCACCCGATGCGTCAGGGCAATGCCGCTTCTCGGCGTCTCGACCACATCGAGTTCGGGAGGACGTGCATCGCCCCGCGCCACAGCGTCCAGCGTAGCCGATGCGCGTGATGGATTACCCTGCACGGCCTGATGCACACTTTCGGCCATCAACGCGTCACTCACGGCATCGATCATATCGTCCAACGCCGACAACTCCGTGCGAAGGGCCTGCAGTTCGGCTGCCGTGCTCGCGGGCAATTTGGCGAAAAACGCCGCTTCGTTCACACCCACGGCTTGCCGCCATACGCGTTGCAATTTCAAGCCGTCGACGACGTTGTTCGCAGCGACCACTTCAACAGGCACGTCGTCGGCTGAATCAAGCCTGAGAGCCGTCAGTGGTGCGATTTCTCGAAACGGCTTGATGAAACGGTCGAGCTCCAGGCCAGGATGCCCCTCATGCAGGCCTCGTTCAAACCGATAGCCCAGCAAGGCACCGAGTGGCTGACCTTGGCGTACTCCGTCCAGTAGCCACTTGGCCAAACGCACACGTTCCGATGTAAGGTCGATCGCCAACAGCCGGCCTGATTCCACGTCCTGGTGCGTGAGATGTCCGCTGCGCAGCACGGCCGCGGTTGCCGCCTGCGTGAGCGACGGCGCATGAATCAACCCAGGATTGCCCGGAAGCATAAACACCGGAGGACTCGACTCTTCCGGCACGGTCGCGGCAAACGAGGGTGCCGGTCCAGGCTTCAGATTTTCTACCCACCCATAGGCGCCGAGGAACACACCGGTCCGATTCACCTGTCGCATGGCCGCCAAACGTCTCGTGGCAAGCGATGTAATCCACGCGTCCAGGCGGTAGGAGCAGAGATCAAGCGTACCGGTCATCAACCGTTCCAGCCCGGTCACGTGAAGACCTGAGAGATGCATCAGGCTGGTGCGAAATGCTCCGAGCTGCACCACATCGTCATCATCGAACGACCTCAATTGTTGGAGAAAGACCTCAAGCGGCAGCGGCGACACCGCCGGCACCACGGTGGCGAGTTGCTTCATCGCCGTGAACACTGTCGAGCCTGGTTCCACATCAATGATTTCCGCCTCGCGTCGTTGCGCCTGTGTCATCATCCCTTGAGAGAGGAGAATGTTTGCCGCAGCCTTGCCGTACTCCAGCAGCGCCGCATGCCGAAGCAGGACATAGAGCAGACTGTTCGGCTTAGGGTCAGGAAACGCCTCCATCCGGATTCCTGCCACGGACGTCGACAGCAGCAAGTCGATAAAATTCGGGGCGAGTCGCGTGTCGGTTGCCACCTCGCCGGGCTGGACGAGTGCCGCTTTCAGCGGTATATCGACTCCGGCATAGACGGTTTGATTCAGCCGGGTGTTTGTTCCCGCAAACCCGAGTGCCTCCAGAGAGGCACCGACAAGCTGGTTGTGCTTGGCCCACCAACCTGGTCGATCGAGATCGATCAACTGAAATTGCCAGAGATTTTGAAAGTAGTGCCGACCTATCGCAGCTCGAATGGAGTAACTTGAAGAGGTGGCCTCCAACCGAAGCACATTTCGTAAGTCATCCTCCGGGTTCGTGCTGGCCCCCAGACGCGGGGCTCGCTCGGCGCACCGCCGCCAAGCAGCTCGAAGTTTCATAAGGATCGACACCAGCGAGGTCAGAAGAGAGGTGCCAGCCCCATCCGCGCTGCGCGGCTTCCACAGGTCGAGGGAGGTGACGGGCAGAATGCCATAGGGCTGTCGCCCACAGCGAATAGCAGGAAGCGGCCCTCCAGCACGAACGTACTGGATGAAATGCTGTCGCGCCAGCTCAATAGTCTCGTCGGCCTCGGTCTCCGACATCGCAGGGCGCATCATCTGCTCCAGATAATACCCCCAGGTCGGCTGCCAGAGTGCGGTATTCATGTGGTACGCATCGACCGACTCCGTCAATCCCGCACGCTCTATGCGTTGGAACGTCTTGTCTGGAAGGCCAAAAGCCTTTGCCAACAGGCCGCCGTTGGAGTCTTGGCCAAGGGCCTGCATCTGGTTCGCGTGAAAGCTCGACTCGTAACCGGCATCAAAAGAACTGAACCCGCTCGATCCCATGGAACTGTTGTTCGAAGGTATCCCAGGTTCGAGAAAACTCAAGCCCTGCGTATAGCCCTGAGCGGAAAGCAGCTCGCTCAACCGCAATGCCGAGTCTTCGGCCGTCAGCGATCGTTTCACACCGAAGACCAGTAAGCGGTCGAGGTGCGATATGCCGGCTGGCAGTACCAGTTCCAACCCCATCCCCACGAGAACAGCCTCGTCGTAATCGATCATCCACTTCATGCCGGCGTCGATCGGCGGCTGATCGTCAACAGGCGTAACATCCGCATCGGGAGAGGGTCCCACCGGCAACGGATCTGGAATCTTGCCACCTTCGGCCACAGCTACCACGGCACCACCCACGTATCCGACGGCCATCCAGTGATCCGGCAGTACGCGTGTCCAGGGAGCCCTTGTCCAAGTTTCCGTTTGGATCTGCAACTGCGGAGGTTGCTGGAATCGGGGCGGCGGATTCAGCGGCTGATTCTCTGCGATTGGACCGTCGGGCCGGTCCTCAGAGTTCAGGGGATGCAGCTGCCAGGCAATCCACGAAGCGCGTTGCGGTTCATACCGTTCGGCGAGTTGGCGCCACGCCGCCTTCCGCCGCTCTTCGTCATTGCCCGCTCGCCACAAGGACTGCCAATAGTGCCGTCCCCATTCAGCTTCATCGCCTGTGAGGCCGGATTCGTGCGTATCGACATGAATCGTATCCGGATAGACACGAATCCGAATCGTATAGGACTCAGGCACCGCCGGGAAGAAACGTGTTTCAATCCGCACGGGAAATAACACCAATGGCCGGTCGGCGGGAAGCAGCAATGCCGTGGGAAGAGAGCTCATGGACGCTGCCCTTTCATCGGCTCAATCAGGTCGTTCGCGTGAATCGCAATGCGGACTGGTCGCTGCGCGGTCACACACGCCATATGCGCCGAGTTCGCTCCCCAGCTGATGCCCGGAGGTTCACGGATCGCAGACGTATCGGGCAGCGCCCCTGTGACTGAGACATGGGTCAGCTTATCGAACGCCGCGCGATCCTTCGCCAGGTGGCCCCAGCTCAGGTCGTTCCACGTTGCCGGCTTGGGCATGGCTTCGGCAAAACCCTCCGGTTTATCAAGGCCGAAGCGCGGTGCCGTCGGCTGCTCCTGGATGACAAAGAACCACCCTGGATCAGTCGTGTCGCCGAGCGCCTCGGCACGGGAAAGATCGAAACCAAGGAACGTCACATCCGGATCGAGTGAACCACGGAAGATCGGATACTGCTCCGTGGGACCAGGCACTCGCCGCACACCGGACATCACCGCTTTGGCCGCATAGATGACCGTATGCGGATACCGGCGCAGCAACTCGCCGCGAATCAACAACACCAACGAAGCCTGCCTCAGACCAGGCTCAGGATGCTGGCCCAACGCTTTCCGCCAGCGATGAATCGGCTGAATCTGGCGAGCCTCGGCCGGATTCGCTGCCGCCCAAAACTGGCGAAAATATGTCCCCCGTTGGTCCGTAGGAAATTCGCGCCATAATAGCTCACGTGCCATCTCCGTACTCAGCCCTGCCATGAAGGCTTCGACAAACACCGGATTTGTCTGGAGGACGGCGACCGTGTCGGGCGGGACGTGCTCCAAACCAGGCAAAAGATAATCCGACGACAGCTCACGCAACGCTTCATACATCGGACGGGGAAACTCCGGCGCCGTCATGATCGGCTCGAGCGGATCTTCACGCTCCGCATGCATCGCCGGCATCGACGATCGAATCCGCGAACGCATGAGCGCCGGAATCGTAGTCGTAGGGTTCAGTTGCGCCAGCAAGGCGTCCTTGATATTCCCCAACACGAGGGGAGACTGAAACGCGACAAGTCCCGGCCGAGGCAGTCGCGCTTCATGCGCCGCCGCCGCAGAACGGAAGTTAAGGAATACCGGATGGTGGCCGGTACCGGCGTCACCAGCGCGGCGCCGTTCCCAGTGGCCATCCAACAGCGGTGCGCCTTCTGCCTGCAGAGTGAATATCCAGATGAACGCATTGCCGGGCGGCTGGGGATCGAACCCCTGAGGATTCGCGCCGAAGGTCCGCACCTTGGCCTTTGGGTCCGGCAGTGATGCAAACACCGCATCTGATACACCTTCGATCGTCACCATCCCTGGATTTGCAACGGAGAAGACCAGCGGCATGTGCAACGAGCCATGGAGAAGATGCGTGCCGGTTCGCCTCAATACGGGACCGCGTGGACGAGCGGCCTGGCGCATCGCCGGGGCCGCCGCCAGCCAGCGAACCGTGCTCCTGACAACCTGACTCTTCAGTGCCAACGTCGACGGCGGGGGAGCGCCATTCGGTACGGACACCGCCTTCATGCGGGCGTGCGCCGTTGCCGTCATGCGTACGAGTGTCGGCTCCGGCATCCGGCTGAAATGCCGCTGATGCAACGACTCCGTAACCGATCGCGCAAGTTGCGCCTGCCGCAGCAATTCATTCGCCCGCTGGATTTCTCCCACCTGCTCCCACGCCGCCGCCATCAGCGACTCCTGATCTCGACGGATCACATCCGCGCCCAACCCCGCCGCTGCCCGATGCCGCGGATCGAGATTGAGTTCATGCAGCCAGAGCGGCTGACCGCCGGTCAGCTCGACACGGTCCTTCCCCGCTTGCCATCGTCCATACATCGGCGGAGCCACCACGGGATCCGTTGCACCGTGCTCCAGTGCCTCAGCCGGCGAATTCACCACGGCACGAAGCGTCGCTTGAAAGGCCGCCCGCGGCACCGCCTCCCACTCGGCAGGTTTGGCATCCAGATGTTTCAACGCCCCTTCCAAGGCCAAGAGAGCACCGGGCACATCGGGCGTGAGCTTCGGCAGACCCAATCCGGCCTGCCCGATGAAAAGGTCCCGCCGTCCGGCCTTTTCCGGCAGCGGACGTGCCTTCAGCAGGCGCACCAGCGACTCGAAGTCCATCGGTGGACCGGTGCGAAATTCCCAATGATGATAGACAGGCAGTGCGATGTCCGCCGGTGCCTGATCACCGGAGAACCACGCAGGTTTCGAGTCCTCGGCTCCGGTGTCGGACAATCCCAAGCCAGCCAAACGCCCCGTTTCGAATGTCGGAACGACACACGCGATGTAGTCCGAATCAGACTCGAGCTTGCGTGGGCACATCAACCGTGAGAGATTGAGCGCCGGCATCGCCAGACCTTCCTCCGGCGATGCCGAATCCGACCGGCCTGCTATTTGCGCGTGCCCCCATGCCCAACTTTCAGCAAGGTCCGGCAATTCCACCTGGGGCAGTGCGGGACTCTTGATCTCCAAGAGAGGCAACACCGTGCCGACTCGAAGCGTGACGCCAATCTGTTTCCGAACGACCACCAGACAAAGCCAGGGGAGAAGGCGATCCTTGGCGTCAGCCTGGCCGGGAGTAAAGAGCCAGGGAAAATCTGGCCGGTCGAACTCAACGGCCGGGAATTGGAATGGATTAAAGTCAACCGTTCCCGGATGCGGTTCCATGCGGATGATCTGCTGTGGATCGATACCGGCCACCCTGCCTGGACCGATTAACCGTATCGGCATGGTCACATCGGAATCGTTCACCTTGAGCTTCACTTCTACCGAAGCGCCGTCGACAAATTCGGCAGCGGCCCCTTGACGTACCCACGGCAGATACCGAAGCGCAGCAAACTCAGATTCCGACATAGCTATCTCCTAACCAACTCTGCGACCGGCGCAATCCGTAGAAACCGACTTGCCGACGGGCTCTTGCGTTGCAACTTCGCCATGGTTGTTTTCGCTTCAGAAAAAGTGAGATGGCGGACCATGACCTGCGACGTATCCTCTGTGCTTGCGATCTCAAAGTGTGGCTCCATGAATTTCACCGCGATCCCAGCCGATCGATACTTCGCACGGCCCAGCCGTTGTGCACGACTTTGTTTCGCCGCCCCCCACTGAACCTGCATTGATAACGCCGGTGCGGTCAGCCGCACGGACGATTGGAATGTGGGATCCGGTTTCACGTTCATGGCTGAATCCACCACAATCTCCTCGTAATCGAGATCGGCGGTAATTGAAGCGCCGAACACCACACGATTCGTGCCGACACGGATGCCGGCGGGCATCCGCTCGAACGAAGGGCCCGAAAGCTTCTGATCATCCGGCATGTCGAGGAATTGCGCCGGTGCGAAAAATTCCGTAACCGGTTCGAGTGACTTCACCTGGCTGTTGACGCGTGCCTCGGTGATGCGGAACAGACGCGTTCCGCTCGACCGGGCGACGCCGAACCGGGAGATCTCGCGATCGAGCGGCAACACTCGCTGTCGAACCGAGAGCCGGCTCAACGGATGAATGACGAGTTCCGTGTTCGGTTCGGCATTTCGCACCGTCACCAAGGCCCGGTCTGTGTCCGTCAGTTCGTGGCTCCAATTGGCCGGATCACGGAGGGCGGCCAGTAACAGCGCTTCGGCATCGACCGGCTCGGGTATCGGAGGCTTTTCGCCTTGTGCCAGCGTCTTGTTGATACTGACCGTATAGTCCCACCACAGAAATCCGAACGTTGCACTTCCGCGAATATGGAGCGGGCTCGGCCCGATCAGCTCCCCTCGCAACCGAACCATGAGTAGATTTTTCGAGCCGATCTTGAGCTGAACTTTTGCGTCAAAGGCGGCGTTGAACTGCAGCGGATCATGCTGGACAAGCACGTCGTATGACACATAGCCATGTACCGAAAATTTCGATATTTTAACGAAGATCTCGGTCTTGGCACCGAATTGCGTCGTATTGGATGTCAACGCAAAATAGGCCTCACAGCGAATGTGCGGGTTATCCCCATCGGACAGGTTGATGGAAACTCGCGTGAGCTTTGGGAAACCCACCGGCGCGGCAAAGTCCGGATGGAATCCACCGACCGCCAACGCAAAATTCGGTGACTCTCCCCATTGCGCCCGCAGCGCCATGTCCCCCGCAATGGTGAACGTGCGTGCCAACCGCGAATCGAATAATGACGCGTCGAATGCGGCGGTCTTCTGTTCGAAATCCACCACGCCAGCCACGTCCATATGCAATCGGATCAGATCCTTATCCTTGTCCGGCAACAACGATTTGATCTGTCCCATGACGAAGAACTTCGATGTCCTCCCGCTTCCACTTTGACGATTGTGTTCGATACCCAATGCCAAATGGATATGTAGGAGCGCCGGCTTACCATACGTGGCTTGGATCATGAGGCAGAAGAGATGTCTGTCTTTCGACGGTGGGAACACCGCACCCACGGCAGCAATCAACGCCGGCGCGTTGCGGACAGGATCCTCCGCGAACAGTATGTGATCCAGGGTGTGGTTGCGCACGCCGGCCAGAAGCGGTTCCTGGAGGATGGTCCGGTGAATACCGATGAGACCGCCCACACCCGAAAGGAAGAACCCAAAGCCCAGCGGAATCGATTGAAACCCTTCTACCGTAATGATCGCGAGCAACGAATAGCCCTTCTGGCCGTCCGGCAGCCTCGTATCGAGCAGCGCGACGGCTTTTAATGCCACGCCGCCGCCGAGGTCGAGATGCAGGACTCCCGCGTAGCGGCCTTGATCGGGATCGAGGAGCAAGAAGCCGCCACCGGACACGACATCGCCCTCGATCAGCAACCCCACGCCCTTCGGCGGAACGAAACCGAAGACCAGATCCGCAAACCCCAGATTTGGGTTCCGGCTCGCGAAATCCAGCTTCAATTGAAAGCCGATCTGATCCAGACTCGCCCGCAAGGGACCGATATCAAACGCCATCGCGACGGTCGCCATGAGGGCAAGGTTGCTCCGATCGTTCTCCGTATCCGGCACCAGACCGAGTTGCATGTGTTGAATCGTCACCGGGCCGATGGATTTGGCGATTGGAATGATGGATCGAAGCCCCGCACCGCCTTCCAGATACAGCCCACGTTCGCTTGAGAGGCCAAGGCCGAACTGGAACGCAATCCTGGTTTCCTGCTTCGGCAATGAATCGGCGATGAACTCGTCACCGTCCGCCTCGGCATCGATCACGAGCGCACAATCGGCAGCCGCCAGCTTGAACCCGGCACCGGTCGACGACAGCTCCCCTGAGAGCGCCAGCCGTCCGAACTCAAGCCTCGTTCGTTCCGAGATGCCGACGACGTATGGTTCATTGGATTCCTCTCCGTTAGCCTCGATGGCCACGCGAATGTCGGCATCCGTCGCGGCACTCGCCTCGACGTTAAGCTCGTCGAACCGGATTAGAAAGTCGACGGCATTGGCCGACCGAACCCTGAAGCTGAAGGTCCAGTCATCGTCCACCGGCAGGTCGAACTGGAGGGCGCTGCCGACGGCCACCAGCAGGCCGGGACCGCCGTGTGCGCGCGGCACCAGCATGAACGAACAGCTCGCGTTGGCCTCACTGACCTCGCCGATCGCGGCGGGGGGCTTGAATGGATGACGGATCAGGACCGACAGAATCCCATCCGACAACCGATCGGCATCGCTTGGAGGTGTCCCCGGCGCCGGCTCCCAGCCGTACATGACCTCGATCAGGTTCTTTTGGCCGAAGTCTTCGGAGATGGCAGAAGCGATCGCCTGCCCGCCGAAGGCCGCTGTAATTGAGACCGGAATGAAAATGAAATCGGAGAATGCCTTGGCCTGTTCCTCGGTAGCCAGACTGCATCCGAGCGCCTCGAAGTGATTGCCGATCCCCTTGAAGAACGAAACGATTCGCTCCGGGTAGGCCTTGGCCGTCGAGTGCGTGGTGAGCGACTCCTCGATGAAGCCGAAGGGCTGCGCCGCCCAATACAGCATGGGCTGGTGCAGGCGCATGTAGTTAAGCGCCAACAGGTGGAAGACGCGGTGCGAGAACTCCTCGATCGCAGCTTCGCCGCTGACGCCCACCGCCGTGGCGAACGCCTTCACGGCGTCGGCAATCGCCTTCAGATCCTCGACGGCCTGGAGAAACGCTTTTGCGTCGACGTCCTGTGCCGCGCGATAGCGCTGCAGGCTGTCGAGCTTGTCCTTCGGGAGATCCAGCTTCGCGTTCGAGGTGGGTGGCAGTCCGAGGTCGGTCAGGAGCGCGGCACGGGCTTGGTCATCCGTGAGCGTTTCACGCGCCCAGAGATACACGTCGACGAACCAGCCGACGATGCGCTGGACAACGCTCTTCTTTGTCTTCGTCGGCTTCTTGGAATCGCTCACCCGGCGTCTCCTAGCGTCGGCTCAGGCTCGTCGATCGTCGCACCCGCGAGCGCCGCCAGCTGCACGCGGTGGAGCGCGTAGACCTCGGCCTTCTTCGGATCAGGGGCGGCGGGATGGACGGTGAAAAGTTCCTGCACGGCGTGAATGGCCTGCGGCAACTGTTCGAAGTGGATCCGTCCCAGATTGTTGGCCATCAACACTTGCCGTCCGTGTGATGCCTTCTTGAACTGCTTCACGTGTCGCGCCACGAGCTGCCGGTATCCGTCGAGAGAGGTCGCATTCATCGTCGATGGCAGCGGTGCTGGCCGCGCCGCTTCGGGTCGGGCGCTGTCGGGACGCTCATCGAGCACCACATGCGCACGCCAGCTCCAATCGGGTGGCCGCGCAAAAGAGGCCGTCGCGGGCCATCCGCCGGCAGGGATCAATACGGGACTCGATGCGAGCTTCCCGGCGAGCACCGGCATCACGCCTTCATTCCCAGGTGGGAGCGACAAAGGTGCTGGGTCTTTCTGATTCCACCCCAGGCGCGTGATCCCGATGTTCGCCCGGATAATCCGTTGCACGAACGCAAATCCACGGTCTACCACGCGGAGGAAGTTCGGCATCACATTCCGGACACCGCTCGACGTGAACTGCACGAACCTCGCCGGCTGGGTGTCACCCTTCTTCCAATAGCTCAGGAACTGAGTGGACCCGTTGTGCACATCACCCGAGAGCAAGACGATCCGCCGGTACGGTTCCAGCCGCTTGAGGACCGCCTCCATCGTCTTCGGATCGAACGCCCAGGCTTCGATCGCGTCAGGGTTCGTCCCCGGCATGCCCTTGATCTGGTTATTCCGGTGCGAGACGTAGCTGATCATGTCGAAGACGCGATAGGACAACGGTGCCACGACTTCGTCGAAGACCGGCGGGCCGACGATAGGTAGGGGGGCCATGACGATGAGGACTTCGAGTCCCGCGGGCAACGGCCCCTCGGGCACCTGTTCCGCGATCGCAGAAATCGCGATGTTGCCGGGCGGACCGATTCGAGAGACGAAACTGCGGCGCGTGCGATTATCGAGGGCTAGCAGCAGATGCCGCGCGCACGACACCGAGTAGTGCCACCGCACCGGTGGTCGCTCGGCTCCGTCGAGGCCGAGGAGGACATTGATGCGTTCAGCGGCCTCGGATTCCCTGGATGGAGCGGTCGCACCAGTCGGAAACAACTCTTGCGCGCGGGTCAGCAGTTCGGCGGCTGGTCCGCTCTGAAAGTAGTCCGGATCGTTGCCCCAGCCTTGAAAGAGCGCGTAGGCGAGGATCCCGTTGCGCAGGACCGTCTTGCCGAGTGGGTTCGTGTAGACGCGGTCCTTCCAGATGGGATTGAGGTTCCAGTCGTCGGTCACCTCGTGATCGTCGGCCATCATGTAGACAGGGACGTTCGCCAGTGCGCGGCGGACCTTCGGCAGGTTGTTGTAGAAGAGATCCACCTCACGCTTTCGCACGCTGTGCTTCGTATCGTAGAGCCCGCCCCAGTTGCTCTGCAGCGCCTCGTAGAACGCCTGAAACGCCGGCTGCTCCTCTTGCGGCAGGCCATCGACGATTCGAAAGATCTTCGTGTGCCCCTCGTGCTTGTCTTTCAACCACTCCCGCTCTTGATCGTTTGCGGGCGTCACCTTCGTGTCGGCGTCGAGATCGGCGTTCACCTGATCGAGGATCCGCTGGCGCCGATCCGGTAGCAGAAGACGCGCCTCGAGCGCGAATCGCCACGTGGGCTCGGCGTCGATGTCACGTGGCTTCAGCGTCGCACGCAGCTCGCCGACGGTAAGCGTGTTCGGCCCGCTGCCCGATGGCAGCACGAGGTCGAGGAACTTCTCGAGCAGAGGCCGCTCGATCTTCGGTTGGTCCGAGGCATCCCGTTGTTGAAAGTGAATACCAAGGTGATCCCAGGGAGGTCCGCTCGCGAAGAAGCGCTCCACAATCTCATCGAACGAGCTGAGCGCCGACTTGTCCCAGAGCACATTCGACCACACGAGGAGATACATCGCTGCGAACTCACCAAACGAAAGCAAGTGACTGTGGTAGTCGATCGTCGTGAAGCGCCCCTCGGAGAGGACGACCTCTCGCCGCAACGCTGGCGGAAAGTGTTTGGCATCAGCAGGCCAGTACCTGGTATCGGGCCCGGGCCACCGCGTGGGGAGGAACTCATTGTTGCCGAGCAGCTCGCGCCCACGCATGATCAGCTGGGGCAGGAAGGGTAACGCCACGTCGTCGGCGTAGATCTGATCGCCCGTCAGGCACAACTGGTGCGGACGGTGGATCGGATCGGCGAGCCGCGCTTCACGGATCAGATCGTCGACCCACGCCATCCCATCTTCCATCTCTTGCGTCATCCGACGGCACGATCCGTGGAGGATCCGCAGGTCCGTCAACTCTGCTGGCGGCAGCATGAACGTCGGCAGAAAGCCGGGCTCGTACCCCATTGCCAGGTTCGAGTGCCCATTGATCTCACCATTGCTCAACAAGCCCAGGCTTTTCAGATCATGGTCATTCCCTGCACGGTCTCTTACTAGGACGTTGTAAGAATATGGCCGGCCCGGGAACAACGCCTTTTCCGGCTCAACTTTGAAAATCGCCTGTGCCAGGTGCAGCTTGTCGCCGATCCGAATACTTGACGCCGAGTTCGATCGTGGGTTAAGCGGCTGGAGATCGGTGGAGAGTAGTGCGCTGGGACCGGCATCATGGACCAACGCGTCCCAGATGTTGATTCGAACTGTGACTTCTTCCGAAAAGGCCATCCATGCCGTGACAAGCGTTGGCTCTGCACGGCGCAGAATTGGACCCGCCAAAAGCACAGGAAGCACCGGTGGCTCCTCCTCTTATCATGACAGATTTTTTGGGCGCAGCCTACCATGGGTCTGCAGCGAAGTCGAGGCAACCACTACTGGACAGGGGCTCTACGAGCAGTACCAATGGAATGGCAAGGTGATGTGTTGACGCGTCTCGCACGAAAAATAGAAGGCACCACAAGGGGCTGGCCCGGATATCCAAACCAGCCCCCTCACTGTACCCTCACTGAAGAAGGCTACAGATTCTATCCCCCTACTTAGTACACACTCTTGGCGCCCTGCACCTGAGCCGGGAACGGATCCAGGATGCTCTTCGGTGCGTTGTTCCAGATCACGTCCGCCAGATTTGACATCCGGCGCACAATCTGCACGCCCACGGTCAATCATGCACCGGTTTTTGATCAGCCGACGGGGCATGGCACGGGATGTATCCGCTCCTACAATGCCCGTTCCTGGGAGAGGATGCACAGACAGGTCATCAATCGGCTATCGATGCCGGTGGACGCAGGATGAGCAATGTCAAAGACAGGGACCATTCTGCTTGAACCGACATACGTTTCGTAGTGATTAGAACAACGTATAGATGAATGGCGCAACCGCAGACCCCTGCGTAAGAACGATGAGCGTCCCGAATAGCAGCAATACCACGAGAATCGGTAACAGCCAAAACTTCTTTCGCTCTCTCATGAACGCCCACAATTCAGCCAGCAATTCTCCCATACGTTCTCCTTCTTCTAACCTAGAATTGATTCCGCATATGCTGACGGGGCCGAGGGGCTCGAACGACGCGATAGGTCTCGGCGTCTCGCGCGAGCGTGCGATGCATGGAATCCTTACCCATCAGACGCATCGCAAGACCCATTGGAGTAATGAGAAGATAATAAATAACCCCGAGTATGATTCTCGTATTGATCGAACCGAGAACATGGCCGATCTTCATCCATCCGGCATGAACCTGTGTCAAGCTCTTCGGGGCAATTGCGCCGAGGGCAATAAGTAGGCATCCGAGAATCACCGCCCAAAGCCGAGGCGACTCACTCCGAAACACAATCGGCCAGACTCCGATCACGGCAAACACACTGCCCACCAGAAGCCCAAACTGCCGCAAATCTTTCTCCGTAGAGTGATGGTATGCTGAATTCACGGTGTGATCTCCTAGTCGAGCTCGAATTCTTTTTGCCAGTTTGTCTCGTTCGTCAGTGGCTTTTGCTGGGTCTTGTACAGCACACAGTTCTCAAGTGCGAGGACATCCATTTCCGTTCGCATGAAGCACCGGTAGGCGTCCTCGGGTGTGCTCACAATTGGCTCTCCTCGAACATTAAAGGACGTGTTGACGAGCACAGGATAGCCGGTTTGGGCTTCGAATGCCTTGAGCAGTCGATAATAGCGAGGATTCGTGTCTTCATGCACCGTTTGAATCCTGGCTGAATAATCCAGATGTGTGACAGCCGGAATATCGGAGCGCGGGACATTCAGCAGGTCAATTCCCCAGAGCGTGGCCTGTTGTGCCGGAAGCGGCAGGCATCGCTTTGCCTGCACCGGCGCAACAAGCAACATATAGGGGCTATCCGTGTTCATCTCAAAGAAATCAGATACACGTTCCCGCACGACCGAAGGGGCAAAGGGGCGGAACGATTCGCGATATTTGATCTTGAGGTTCATCACCGACTGCATTTTGATATTTCGGGCGTCACCGAGAATGCTTCGACCACCGAGGGCACGAGGTCCGAACTCCATCCGGCCCTGCAACCATCCGACGACTTTTCCCTCCGCAAGCTCCTTGGCGACACGATCGAAGAGCCGCTCATCGTCTAGACGTTCATAGGGGGCATCGGCTTGCTTGAGGAACTGCTCGATCTCAGTATTCGTATGTTTCGGCCCCAAATAACTCCCCTTCATGCGGTCAACACCCGTTGACAGCCTTGGTTGATCATCATACCGATGCCAGGCAGAGAGCGCTGCACCAACTGCTCCACCTGCATCCCCGGCGGCCGGCTGAATCCAAATTCCTTTGAACGGGCCTTCTCGTAGAATCCTCCCGTTTCCCACACAATTGAGCGCCACGCCGCCGGCCATACAGAGATACTCGACCCCGGTCTCTCGGTGCAGAGTCTTCGTGACCCGAAGCATCACTTCTTCGGTTACTTCCTGGATTGAACGCGCCAGATCCATCTCCCGTTGTGTCAACTTACTCTCTGGTTTCCGCGGAGGGCCACCGAAGACCCTATCGAACTTATCCCCGGTCATGGTCAACCCGGTGCAATAGTTGAAATACTCCATGTTCAGACGGAACGTCCCATCCGCTTTGAGGTCAAGCAGATGATCATAAATCGCTTTGACATATTTAGGCTCCCCATACGGAGCTAAACCCATCACCTTATACTCACCCGAATTGACCTTAAACCCGGTGTAATATGTGAAGGCGGAATAAAGCAGCCCCAGTGAATGGGGAAATGGGATTTCCCAGAGCGGAGTGAGCTTATTTCCTTCACCAAGCCAAGCGGAGGTCGTGGCCCACTCCCCGACGCCATCCATACAGAGCACAACCGCCTTGTCATAGGGAGACGGATAAAAGGCCGAGGCTGCATGGGACTCATGATGCTCGCCAAACAGCACCATAGGCAGCTCAGACTTTTTCAACTCCGGGGCGAGCGCCATGAATTCTTTCTCAAGCAGATTCCGGAGTAGGAGCTTTTCTTTTAGCCACACCGGCATGGCCGCCACAAACGATTGCAGTCCCTTTGGAGCAAAGGCTAGGTACGTCTCAAGTAAGCGCTCAAATTTTACGAGCGGCTTATCATAAAAGACGATATAGCGGAGATCCTTTAGGGCGATTCTCCCTTCCTGTAAACAGTAGGTCACGGCATAGCTGGGGAACCCTGGGTCATGCTTCTTACGGGTAAACCGCTCTTCCTGAGCGGCGGCAATGATTTCTCCACTCTGAATCAAACATGCCGCGCTATCATGGTAAAAAGCCGAAATCCCAAGGATATTACTCATGCCCTTGCCCCTCACACATTGATAGGACTTCTCGCATGGAGTCCCCCTCGCTTCGGGAACACCACTTTCTCAAAGAGCTTTTCTGTCGCTATTGATGATGTGCCTGGATTTGAGAAACCGACCTAGAATATCGGCGACCGCCGCATGACCTCGTTCATTCCAATGGTCATCATCGCGAAAGTAAAGAAGCTCGTTGGCAGTGAGCGGCCGCAATAACTTTTCTAGATTAGCGACTCCTAAACCAGACTGTCCAGCCAGACGTTCAACAAACATGTCGAAATGGGGTTTTTCCGACAATCTCGGAAAATCTTCAAACTCTGCTCCATGCAAGCGCGAATCACTTGGAGCGATGATAACCACAACTCGAAAACCTCCTTAATTCGATAGCGCTTTCATACGCTCATAGGTTTTCTGAAGCAAACTCGCATTCGGATGCGACTCGGCATATTGCGCAGGATTTTGTACACGCTTCAGTTGATCGGGGAGAAACAGCTTCGCTCTAAAGCGGGACGACACATAGAGGGGAAACGCTGCTACTTGTCCATCTATCACGTAATGATTGTTCGTTTGAGCAGCTCCTCCAAGATGAGAGAATACGACTCGCACGTTTTTGAACTTCGTGACCACGACCTCTCGCTTGAGCATTGAGGGAAAGCTCAACGCTGCATCAATGATCGTGTCTTTGAACTGCCCCCCGGGCCTTGATCCAGAATTCTAAAATGGGCATTGATCGAGGTCATGTCAATAGGTGTGTAACTGGTTCAGGCGGCGGTCCTCTCGGCTTGATCGGTTGTGTTGCGGTTTACACTTCCTGACCGTTTCCTTCTT
>NZ_JBLFBO010000085.1:0-4574 GCF_047338595.1 Nitrospira sp. BLG_1 | reverse complement strand
CAAGACAACTACACCAGAGGGCTACAGTATCAGAGCAATGTCGCGGCAGGACAAGACCGCGCCGGATACATCAGTGGCGGCATGGGATTGGCTGGTATGCTTGGCGGTGCGATGTTGCTGTCAGATCCAGATGCGAAGACCGACGTTGAACCCATGAGTGACGCGGAGCTGTTGGCGCATGTTCGCAAGATGCCGGTGAAACGCTGGCGGTACAAGGACGATCCTGATGGCGTCCTGCACATTGGGGCCATGGCGGACACCATGCCGGAAACGGTTTCGACCGGCAAGGCGTTCGATCTGGTGTCGTATCTCGGGCTCCTGACGGGCAGCATCCGTGCGATTGACGAGAAAGTCAGTCAGATGGGAGATCCATGGACATCTTCGGCGCTCGCACTGGTGCGCTAATACAGGATATACGTGCCGTCCGGTCCGTACACGGCGTAGCCTCCACCGTTGTAGTAGGTCCTGCCGTCCGGCGTCCTGATGGCGTTCCATTGAGAACCGCCAGGGCCAGACATGCGAGGATAAGGAGGCATCGACGAGAGATGCGATGGCACATGGCAGTTTTCCATCGTTCGGCACGAAGGATACTGCTTGAGCGCATCTTCCATCGTGTACGCGCATCCAGTCGTGAGCACCAGGAGCAGTAGTAGGATTGTTCTCATGTCTATACCATAACCACGGTCAGGGGTTTCGTCAAGAGGGGAGGAGGAGCCATGGCATACGGAGTTGGACAGGGATTCGCACAGGGCGTTCAGAACATGCAAGGCATGATCTTGCCGATCTTGATGCAGAAGCAACAGCAAAAGCTGTATCGCGACAGGCTGGCGTTCGGCATGGGATGGGATGACGTTGGAGATGACGATGGCGGACGGGACACGAGCGGTATGAGCGGCAGGATGGCGACGGCCAGTGGACCCGTGACGGGCGTCAGGACGGACGGCAGCGGAACGCCCTATCAGACGACGCGGGATGCCGATCCGTCTAGTTTTATGGGCCGAATGTTTCAGCGGCGCAGTGGGCCGGAATACGCAACCCCCAATGCGATTCCTCCAACGAGTGCCGGGGCACTGGTGAGAGCGCAGCAATCAACCGTTCCAGTCATGCCAAGCCCGCTTCAACCCCAGGCTCAACCCATGATGGTTCGTCCACCGATCGTGAAGCAGCCGCGTAGCTTTGGTGAGCCGATGTACAGACAGCCATACCTCAGGATGGATGAAGATGTCCCGACTGAATCAAGGATGCGTAGGACGTTAGGCATTACTCGATATTAGCTGATGGTAGAAAGGAGAAAGGACCATGGGGGCATTAGCGCTACTTCGAGGCGAACGGTACGCCATTAATCCAGGAGATGAGTTTTCGGCAGAGGCAAGGCCGACGGGTGCGCTGGGTGCCCTTCCGAGCGCGGAACAGGCTCCGCAACCTCCCGTCCCGTCCATGTCGGTGGATCCTCTCGCGCAGGGGGATAGGTCGAATGCGTTGGCTCTCGTGCCGAGCGGTGGCGGGATGCCGTCTACAATGCCGCCACAGGGCATGAATGCCCAGCCGACAGGGATGGCGGTGGTGGCCTCGCAAGAGCAGCAGCAGACGCAATATCCTGACTGGTTCGACGACGAACAGAAAAAGCTGTACGAGCGCGGCAAGAAGATACGGCAAAACTATCAGCGAGCCGTTGACGCTCGTCGAAGGAGACGCCGTGCTGACAGAGACTACCAAAAGCTGTACAATCAGTTCGAGAAAAACAAGAACGAGCACGACCGATTGGAATATTTTCAGAAAGAGTACCCGGACATGTTTCAAACCGATGATCCGAGGACGCTCGGCATGATTCGGCAGCAGATGATGCACTTGAATGAGGCAAAGGTGGCCAGAGACAAAATGATGAAAATGCTTCAGCAGCATGGCATCAAGATCGGACCAAAGGACACGATCCCGGACTCCCTGTACGGCGATCAGGATGAGGAGGACCGGAAATTCGATGCGTTTGCCAAGCAAGGGCTCATGGATGCGATGTTCCAGGGAGACTCAGGTTATTAGACGATGCCCACACTGTCGGACTGGGACAACTGGATCGAACAGTCGAAAGCCAAGTTTGCGCCGTATGAAGTCCCCATTGAAGAGCGTGAACAGGCGATAACTGAAGGAGAAGTCGGCCAGTATCCGGGCGATGATCCAGAGAAGTTCCTGAAATCAGGGCGGAAAGACTTCGCCAAGCTCAAGTCTGACCGCCTCGCCCTCACCGATCAGGTCAAGAAAGCGAGAGCCAAGGAGAAAGAACTTCATCCCTATCCCAAGCTAGAGAGGGCATTTTCCGCCATCACGGGGAGCATTCCGCCGTTCCTGAGCCCTGACGTGCCGCAGGAACAGCAGGGAATGACGCCCGATACGGTGGCCCCTCCGCAGTCTGTTCCTGGCATCCCTCCACCATCACGACAGCCGATCCCGCAGCCGAAAGCCGCAGGCTCACGGTTCGCCCTCGATAATGGTTCCATCATCGACACGAAGCGGCAGGAACCTGTGACCCGCGATCAGTTTGAAATGTTGGCCAATCCACGGGAGCGCGATGAGATTGACCGACAGATGCAATCGGCAGCTCAGATACCGGCGCTTTCCACGGCGGCACCATCGGAGCCGTCTCGTTCCAGTCTGCCGATCCCACCAGTCAACCAAGCCTTAGAATCGATGCTCAAGAAAGTGAATCGTCGCTCGGCTGAGCTGGACCGTGACCGCAAGGGTCTTGACGCCATGCAGGCTCAGATGGATGCCCTTGAGCCGAAGTTGCAGATCAGGACGGGACAACAGCCCGTCATGACGGACGAGGCTCGGGCGCAGCATGACGCGATTCGACAGACGTTCAACCAGAAAGTGGATGCGTTCAACCAGAAGCGTAATGAATTCAATGCGCTGGTCAAGAAATATAATCGGGCTGTAGGCGACCATGCTCGCAAGCAGGTCACCCCGCAGATCAGGCCGACCATCAATCGGTTCGGCTCTTCGATGGATTTCTCGACACCTGACACCCTTCCGGCATCTGATGGAAAGTCCGCATCGATTCAATTCACGGATCGAGCGGGGAATCCAACGCGAACCGTGACGACAACGGCTCCTGCATCAACGCCTTCAGCCATGGATCTCGGGCGAGAGTTTGGCCGAGGGGTGCGTCGAGGCGTCAGTCAGACCGGGGCGCTGCTTGTCGGTGGTGCGTCGGCGTTAGCCGGTGCGGTTGGCGCACGCGATACAGCCGATACCTGGATGAAGACCTACGACGCCTTGCAGAAGGATGCGGCTGCCTATCCATCATCAGTATCGTGGGATCAGGCGTTGTCGAGTCCCGGTGCCTTTCTCTCGTACTCGGCTGGGGCCTTGGGCGAACAAGTGCCCGTGATGGCCAGCGTAGTGGCGACCGGCGGCGTTGGTTCGCTGGTTGGCCGATTGATCGGAAAGGGTATCATTAATCGCGCCGCCGGGCAGGCCGCGATACAGGCTGCCGATAAGTGGGCGCTCCATGGTGGATTTTCAGGAGCCGCCGCAGCCGGATCGGCCCTTGAGGCTGGCGGCATCTATGGGGAACAGCGAGAGGCAGGGCTTGAGCCAAGCCCGAAGACGGCGTTGGTCGGTGGTGCCGTCTCCGGTATTTTAGAATCAGCCGTTCCGTATGCGCTGGCTCGGGCCGCTGGCCTTGGTCCTGCGTTTACCAGCACGTTCATGAGGACCTTGCAGCAGAAGGGGCTCCTCACGCGCATGGCGTCGCTTGGAGCAGGCGCGGCAGTCGGCGAAGGCGCCACGGAAGCCGCACAGGAAGCCGTAGCGATTGCAGCGAGGAGGTTTGTCGATAGGAACTATGATGCGCTAGGGCCAGAGGTCAGCAATCGTATCCTTCAATCAGCCGTCACGGGCGCTATCGTTGGTGGGCCGTTTGGGTCTATGGCGGGGGTGTCGAAACCGAGGAACGTGCATGCGTCGGAAAGCCAGTTCCAGCCAGAGCCGAAACGCCTCGATGTCGGCGCATTGCGGGAGACACCACTACGATTCCCTGTGCAGCAGGCACCGACACCCGACCAGCTCATCAGATCGATTCCGCATGAATTGACGATCTCGCCACGATCTCCGTTCCTCGTGAAGCGCACGCCGACGGCCATTCAAGCATCCGTAACGCCAGAATCCGTCGTGCCGTCCGTGGTTCAGCCAGCCATACAGCAGGAGCGTGCCGCTGATCCAGGCATCACGCAACCACCCGCCCCGCATGTCACGCCGGAACCCATAGGACGGGAGCCATTGGTGATGAATCCTGCCCAGCAGGCGATGGCAACGGAAGTACCGGCCACGCCTGATGAGGTAGTGAGGCAGCCGAACATCGTGCAGGAGCAGGCCGTCCCCACGGTGCCGGTTCTGCTTGAGCCTGAACCTAGAGAGCCTACGATCATCCAGGAGCCGATTGTTCCGACCGGGAGGATATCTGGACAGGTAGGCCCATCGACCGAGGAGATTCATCGGCTTGCCGAACGCAAGGGAATTCCATGGGACAACAACCCTCAATTCATGGATCTCACGGAAGCCGTCACCGGCAAACGCCA
>NZ_JBLFBO010000047.1:0-19252 GCF_047338595.1 Nitrospira sp. BLG_1 | reverse complement strand
GCAGCGTCTTGCCGCGGTAAACCTCCATCTTCTGCGGCGTACCGTCGATCGTGACCAGGTCGATGTCGTAGAAGCTCATAAATCCCACTTCACAGCGTCTCCATACTCATGACCGTACCAGCCTGTCATCCGTCTGCGCAGACAACCGCGCACTCGTCGGGACAGTGGCATGCACGGCTCGAAACATGCCAAAACGACAGAGCCCTGTCCCAAACGCCAGACGCATTAATAGGATCGTGGGCACTTCTCGCAGTGATTTCATGAACCCGCTCATGCCGAACCGAACAAGCCCTGCCGGACGGATCACGCCCTGCCAGATCGAATCGAGCCACGAGGGTAAGGTTTCGACAGTCCAATCCGCTGTGGTGACGTTACCCGCCACTAGTCCGGTTGCCTCTAGTAGTTCTGAAAACTCTTCAATACTCGAAAAGGCCGGATGAGCCCATTGATCCAACAGCTGCCGCATCACCGGCTTTTCCCACCAGTTGAGTGGAACCTGGCGATCGTCCCGCTGATTCCAATCGGCCACAACGAGAATTCCACCCGGCTTCAGCACGCGCATGAGCTCTCGAGCAAACTGCGCTTTATCCGGCATGTGCGGTCCTGCCTCGACCGACCAGACCACATCAAAACTGGCATCGGGGAACGACAGGGCCAGCGCATCATCGACCTGAAAGCGGGCATTCACCTCCGGGGCGGTCAGTTCTTGAGCCCGTCTGACTTGCTGAGGGCTGAGCGTGACTCCGGTCACCGCAAAACCATACTCCCGCGCCAGCATGCGACTGCTGCCGCCGATGCCGCAGCCCACATCTAACACCGTCGTACCGAAAGGCAGCTTGCCTAACCCACCCCAACGCACCATTTCATGCACAAAGTCTGACTTGGCTTGGAGAAAATCCTTTTTGCGGGGTGGAGAGCCGTAGTGTCCCATATGGATATGTTCGCCCCAGTAGAACTCGAGAATGCCGTCATTCGTCCAGTCATCATAGGAATCGGCGACAGAATCGGCAGACTGATATTTACGGGGGGCGCGCACATACAGCACGACTCCGATCAGCAGGAGAACCAGGAGAAGGACAATCGTCACAAGAAATAGGTTCATCATATCGAATCTCTGATTACCGTGAGGTCTTTACCATTGATGACCCATAGAAAAGTTATGCAACCGAGTACCCTAGGCCCCCCACCCTTCTCTCTAGCTATGCAGACAACGGCGAAACGTGGCGCAGCGTAGACTCGAAAATGTGACCAAGTCAAGCTGCAGGAGTGTTGGCTCTCCTTGATGAAAAAGAGGAGCGTCGATCAGTCCTGAATCCAAAGGGAGAGGAACAACGGACTGAACTCCGAGGTGGATAATGAGGGCCAAGCCTTCAATCCCGCATTTGATGTTGAGAAACCTCTGCGCATGGCGTTTTGCTCAGAGCACGATCGAAGGGTCCATCCTGTCCATGGTGAGGACAGTCGAACCGAGCTTGTCGAAGAAACGATATCCAGTCCCAATCCACGCCTAGCGTGTTTTCGTATAAAGTCTGTTGTAGAATAATGACGTGCGGAGTCACCGATCGAACGGAGGCTCTCATGGCACGGAGTATCCCGCATCACCGCGAGCAGACCTATCGAGCCCTCGCGCTGAAACTCTTACCCTGGGTCTGTGCACATTGCGGACGAGACTTTGACGGTAAGAAGCTGAACCAGCTCACGGTTCACCACAAAGATCACAACCATCACAACAATCCACCCGACGGGAGTAACTGGGAGCTGCTGTGTCTCTATTGTCATGACAATGAGCACCAGCGGTATCTGGTGGCCGACCAACCGAGTGAATCCGCGCGAAGTCCTGAAACTGAACGACCGTCAACCTTCACGCCCTTTGCCCGTCTCGCCGACTTACTCAAACGCAAGGACCTGGAGGAATAAGTCCATACCTCGACTGGAAGACGCTTGACAGTGATCGCCTACAGTCGGATGGTTTGCATAGAAACTACTGATTGGATCAGTTCTACCGCCTAACACCCGAGATACGCAGCCACCTCAGGTCTTGCAACGGTTTTTGGCGACGCGTTGGCCGATGATCCTTGACCGGAGCCTTTGAGGTGGGTGCTCCCTTCTAAGGACTCGCGTAGCAAGGCAAGTGGTCACTGTCCACGGAGTTTTGGGATGATTCCGTTGGCCAGTCCGATGACGTTGGACTTGATCGAGTCAGCTGTTCCGCCGACCGGCACACTGAGTTGAATGGTGAAATGATGTGGACCAGTCCAGACCATCAGCTCCGCATACTGGTCCCTGTTGTTGTGGAAGAACGCAGTATCGCCGACGCCAGACACCGGCTGCCAATCCTTCCCCGGAGACTTGCGCAGTTCGTCGGCCATTGAGAAGGGATTGACCTGCAGGCCGATCTGACCATCGTCGCAATACGAACCGTTCGGTCCCACCGGTTCCTCTGTGGGTTTAAACTGCTTGAGCACCCCGGACTGGCGCAGATGGGGCGGAGTGGTATCGAACTTTGTGACCAGATCTTCTGTCAGAAGAGCACAGGCGCTGATTCGAGACTTGCCGGCTACCGCAGCATTGTGAGACTCCATCGCAAAGACCGTGATCGATGCGCATGTCACCACCGCGAGCAGCACAAGTATCTGACGCATCACTCTCTCCGAATGAATGGCTAGCATGCTATGCAACCCATCAGTCCACTGTCAACCTGTGACCAACGCATCAAGTTCCTATCGCCATAGTCCCTTCCGTCACCACCATAGACCAGCCTGGCCTGAAACAGTAGAATACCCCTGGCTCGTTCACCATCATCAGGCACTCCGATGCCAGGCGATTTGACCCATCCAGGCTTGTTCATTAAGGAAGCTTCTCAAGGTCCCCACCCAATTACAGGAGTTCCTACTTCCGTCACAGCATTTGTTGGAGTTGCGCAAGCAGGGCCACTCCACTCACCGCTCTCAATCACGATTTTAACCGAGTTCGAATCACACTTCGGCTCGTTCACCTCTGCACCTGACTTGTGGTGCAGCGTACGCGCGTTCTTCGACAATGGAGGCAAGCAGGCGCTCGTTGTCCGTGTTCGAGCCCCCTCCCCTCATAGGAGAACGACCGGCCTTCCTGGATCACGCGCTCGAAAGACCGGGCTCTATGCACTTGAACGAGCAGAACGGTTCAATCTCCTTTGCCTCACGCCAGTCACTCCTGGAGCGGATGTCCCTCTCGCGACGTTCCGGAAAGCCTTGGCCTACTGCCAGGAGAGGCGAGCCATGTTGCTGATCGATCCGCCTGCTGAATGGGAACCGTCTTCTTCAACGCTGGTGCATGGGTTCGTCAATCAGCTTATACCGTCCCAGGAAACATTGGGGAGGACTGCGGCCAATGCGATGCTCTATGTCCCTCGCATGTATGTCGATGATCCTGTGACAACCGGAGCCCTGCGTCTGATTGGTCCATCAGGGGCAGTGGCAGGAGTTATTGCAAGAACAGATGAAACCCTCGGTGTCTGGAAGGCCCCTGCTGGTACAGACGCCACCGTCGCCGGCGTCTCCAGATTACCATTTATGATGTCGGAGGATGACGTCGCCTCCCTGAGCAGCCAAGGCATTAATTGTCTCCGGCCAGTCCTGGACCGTATTGTTGTCTGGGGTGCACGTACCTTAGATGGTCGGGATGAGCTCGGCAGTGAATGGAAATATATCAACGTCAGACGCTTTGCCCTCTTTCTTGAATCAAGCATCAGAGAGGGCCTCACGTGGGTTGCCCTTGAGCCGAACGAAGAGCCTCTGTGGACGAAGGTCCGACAGGTGGTCGAACAGTTTCTTCATGAGCAGTGGAAACATGGCGCCCTGTTGGGCATCAAGCCGGATGAAGCTTTCTTCGTAAAATGCGATCAGACAACGATGACCCAACAGGATCTCGAGCAGGGTCGATTGGTATGCCTCATTGGAATCGCACCGATCAGGCCGTCTGAATTCATTATGTTTCAAGTCGTGAAAGAGACCGCCCTTCACCTACCCTGAACGCGCGCCGCTCATGGATAGGCATTACCTAGCTTGTACTTAAAGTGTTTCTTTATATATGAGCAGAGATATCCTTATCTCAATTTGGCTAGACTCATTTGCTCACAGCCGGAGGTGATGCATGATCATTCGACGGATGAATTTCTCGAGGACACACTATTTCTCTGGTCGGCTGTTAAGCGCAGATGATTTCCTGGCCGAGCAGAATTACCTTCAAGATACACAGCGATTTCGCAACCTGCACGTGCATGGGTACGGGGTGATTTCAGGATTATCAGTATCCGTTCATACTCCCGGCTCCCACATCTCTCTGAGTCCTGGCATGGCCATTGATGCGATCGGAAGAGAGATTTGCGTCCTCACACCGATTGAGTTCACCTTGCCGAGTACCAAGAGTCGTTGCCAGGTATCCGTGCGCTATGTGGAAGCTGAGACGAAACCGATGCCATCCACTTCTGTCGGTACAGGTCTGGAGGAGGCCACCCAGAACAGCCAAATTGAGGAAGGCGTGGAGGTGGTCGTAACACCGATCGGTACAAGCGGAAAGAGGGGCCGTCGGCCTGTCGCTTTAGCCACGGAGACGGGTACACCCGGGGTCCCCCTCGCTGTTCTCCACCGTAAAGGTTCTCGTTGGATTGTGATTGCCCTGCCTACGCGTTCTCGTTCCACAGGTACACGTAAGAAACCTAAACTATAAGTTGAATGAAACACTACCTCCTGCAGAGGTTACGCCCTCCAACCACTTACATGGTTAGCCACCTGAGTGCTCACTCCAAGTGCATTAACCACGACAGTATCTCGAAGGGCTGTTGCCGGGTGACACCGCTACGCGGGATAATGCGCTCTTGAAGGCACTATGCACAGTGAGTCTTCATTGAGAGAATACGCACAAGTCCCTCCCCTCATGATTCATGGTGAGGGAACGTAAGGAGTCCCAGTGATGGAAGAACGGAGCATCGATCAGTTATGGATCTGAAGGTCGACGAACAGCGGACTGAGCCCCGAGTTGCGGTGCAATTTCGTACCATGGTGTCTGACTCTGTAGAGGCGGAAGGGACTAGCGTTCTGCTTGATCTGTCACAAAACGGGTGCCGACTGGAAAGCCCACTCCTCATGTTGCCTGGTCTTTCGGTAGCACTGCGGATCGCAGTCCCCGGCTTCGAGTGGGCCCTGATGATTGATGGGGCCGATGTGCAGTGGGCGGATGAGGACCGCGCCGGGCTGGCATTTGTTCGCATCAGAGAGACGGAACGGCAGCGATTGCATGAGGTCGTGGCGGCTCGACTCGCCAAGGGGGCTGATACGAACGACGATGCACAGGGCGAGCTGATCCCATGTGAGTTCCAAGGACTGGAAGCGGTGCTGGCGAAAGATCCCACACTTGCCGTCAGCAAGGGTCTGGCATGGTTCGCTCAAGACCCTACAGAATTCCGATTTCGAGGAGGGAGTCTGCTTAGTAGGGCGTTTCCTACCTGTACACCTAACTTCGCAGCTGCGCTCGGCGAGTTGGTGAAGGCCGGTGGCGACAAGGAAGCAGATTTCTCTCTGGCGCTGCTCCAGAACTATCTTGGTTCGACATCTACCGACAGTGTCGTGAAAGAGATTGTCTCACGCTTTTCTGATGACGATCGCATCATGGGTGAGGTTCGGACCATCATCAATAGCCCGAACATGGCCTTGGTCTCCGGTGAATTCGCCCTGGCGGAAGCCTGGCGAGTCAAGAAGGAGTCGCTGACGCACTGGCTCACAGATGAGCGACGAGCGGTCTCATCCTTTGCCGAGCAACACCTTGCTGAGCTCAACCGAATGATTACGGCAGAGCGGCATCGTGTGGAGACGGAACGGGAGCTACGAGAGAGAAGTCGACATGAGGAGGAGTCCGGCCACGATCATGGGTACAGGCCCAAACCCTTCTAGCAGGATGCGGGGAAAGGCCGCCAGCAGCGTTCTCGCATCGCTCAGAGGCTCAACGTACAGGGCAGAGTACAATTCGCCGCTTCGCTCGCTGCGGCCTTGAACGGTGAGGTATGCGTCTCGGCGCGCAGGGGTGAGCGGGTGAGCACGAAGACCTTTTTGCGCACTCTGCAGGGATGTCCCGGAGCAATGACCACATGAAAGAGAAGAAGCGCCTTCCTACTGATGGTGGGTCAGTCAAATGGACTAGCCCATTCGCTACACTGAAACAAGCACAACTGCCGATGGGTTCCCTCACGCATGGAACTCCTGATCACCATGTTGCCACGCCCACCGTGCCCAAGAAGCATCGTGGACGTGTCGATATCCTTCGGCAGACGGCGCATCGCGGGGGAAAGACCGTCACGGTAATCACAGGGTTTGTCAGGATTGGGCAGGCGGAGAAGGAAGCGCTCGCGAAACAGATACAGAAAGTCTGCGGCGCTGGTGGAACAGTCAAGGACGGTCGAATCGAGATTCAAGGCGATCAGCGTGAGGCCGTTGCCCGCATTCTCGTCGAGGCAGGGTTTCGCCCGGTCCTCGCTGGTGGATAATGACCCAGTGCCTTGGGATGGAGTTGATCCTACGTTCTCAGGGGGCAGCGAGAGTGTTCGTCGAACGGTCTCAGTTCATATGATCGGTTTTGTTATCGGATACCGATGCGCTATCCACTGATCATCGGACTGCTTCTGCTCGGATGCTTCCTTCTTCTATGGAGACACAACCTCCAGGCACCCAGACATGTGAGTGACAGGGCCTATGATTTGGTGCTGTCTACCCTGCTCTCGCACAACGTACCGGCAGTTTCAGTCGATCAGATCGACTCCGGTGAGTTTCATCTGCTTGATGCACGCTCTTCCCACGAATTCGACGTGAGCCATATTCCCGGGGCTGTCTGGGTAGGGCATGAAGACTTCTCGTTAGATCGGCTGACCGGTCTGGCAAACCATGCCCCGATAGCCGTCTATTGTTCAGTGGGGTATCGTAGTGAGCGCATTACTGAATACCTACGCCGGCAAGGCTATACGAATGTGGTGAATGTCTATGGCGGAATCTTTGAATGGGTGAATACAGGACACCCGGTTGTGACTCCAGCTGGCGATACAACAGAAGCCGTCCATGCGTACTCGAGGTTATGGGGTGCCTGGCTCACGCGCGGTGAACGAATCTATGAATAGTGTAAAGAGAATGTCCAGAAACCCTTACCCATTGAGGTGCTCTCTCACTCTGAGAACGATCGTGGATCGACCCGTTCAATTTCCCCTGCGGACATCTGAAGCTGTTGCAGTTCTCCCTTTAAATCCATAGACCGACATGGATCCGGCACAGTAAAATGTGGAGTATTCTCTTCCTCTATGGACCGTGGGAAGAAGACTCCTTGAGAGCTTGGTTCGGGTGAAAGGATGGTGTTGATGCGGCGTTATGTGTTGCCCCTGTTATTGTTTCTGACCTACGTATCAGGTATGTGGCCAGCGTCGGCGTTGGCCGCACAGTCCCTTGAGGATGCGGAATTGGCGTATGATCGTGGCGACTATACTCAAGCTGCTCGTCTCTTTAGTCCTCTGGCAGAGCAAGGCGTCGCATCAGCCCAGTTCTACCTTGGCCTGATGCATGAAAAGGGACGAGGTGTCCGGCAGGATCACTTCACGGCACTGACATGGTTTCGCAAGGCGGCGGCGCAGGGTTACGCAGGCCCACAGAACAATCTAGGTCTGATCTATGAACGCGGTCGAGGCGTCAGGAAAGACGTGGTTCGTGCGCTGATGTGGTACACGATCGCTGCCACCATGCTGAGCGGCAATGAGGGAAAGGTGGCCCTACAGCGTCGAGACCATCTGACGACACAGATGACGGCTGCACAGATTGAGCAAGCACGGGACCTCGCGCAGCGTTGTCAGCAGTCACAGTTTAAAGACTGTGACTAGCTGGGCAGAGATCATGCGATGAAACTTGAGGGATCGGTTCTGCAAACACACATCTCCCGGCGGAGATAACACTTAGCCACGGCAGGAGAAGGCATCGATGAATACCAACAGCGTTATGATCATGTTGTTTTGTTCCATCACGCTCGTTTCGGCCGCTTATGCGGAGGAAGTAGGGAGTGTCGACACGAAGTTCAAAATGTTGGGACCTGATCACAAAATCGTGATTGAAGCCTTTGATGATCCCAAGATTGAAGGGATTACTTGCTATTTGAGTCGATCCAAAAAAGGCGGCTTAAAAGGGATGGTTGGTTTGGCGGAGGAAACCTCCGATGCTGCATTGTCCTGTCGTCAGGTCGGTCCCATTCACCAGACGAGTGAGTTGAAAGAAGGAGAACGAGTCTTTAGCGAGAGTCGCTCGCTTGTTTTCAAGAAACTGCAAGTAGTTCGGTTTTTCGACAAAAAACGGCAGACCTATATCTATCTGGCCTATAGTGACCGCGTCATTGAGGGTTCACCACAAAATGCTATCTCCACCGTGCCCATCCAACCCTGGGCAAGTCAATAAAGTCATCGAGCCACAGTCACAACGAAGAATTCGGAAATGAGGCGGACGGCCTACGTCCCGACGAATGAAGAATCACCTGGGAGAGCAGTTCGTTGAAACTGTTTTGGCCTGACCTGTTCCTGAGTGTATCCTTTCGATGCAGATCGGACTCGAACTGTCTCGGGGGAATGCCATGACCACTGCAAAGTGTCTACTAATTGCTGGCGTCAGCAGTCTGGTGAGTTCTGTGATTGGGTATCAGTGGCACGCCGTCCCGCTCTCACACGTCCATGCCGAAGGGATTCTTCAGTATGAGGAGCCTGTTCATCCAGCTGTGACACCAACCTATCCACCAGGCTATTACGTGATGGGAAGAATCTATCTCGATGGCGGCTCAGCAGAGATGGTTGGTAAATGAGTATTAACTTCAGGAGCGTTGTCGGTACAAACTCATCCCGAGACCTCCTCCTATCCACGAATCACCACCATTAAGCTTATGAGTGTGGATGCCCCTTCTCGTCCATCGAGTGATCCTCTTCAGCCATAATACGGTGGAGGAGAGCAGTATCAGGAATGTATCCTTAGTGAAGCGACGAAATGGCATCATAGTAGCTCTCTCGCTCGCTGGTCTTCTTTCCGTCATACTTCTCGGAGAAGGGTGCGCTTCCAAGCATCCGCCTGCTGCCATCCGCTTCCCCATCACCAATGGCTTTCACACGCTCTTGCCCACTGAGCAGCAGCGCATTCTCATCTGGGGTGAGCGTACGTTGCTCAATGTGACTGAAGAGTGGCTTCGTTCTCATCATTACTCCTACATCCTAAGCCATCCACAAATTGGCGATTCTGCATTGGATCGTGAGGCCGTACTCTCACTCGCAACAGAACAACAGGCAGAATTTGTGCTCCTACTTGAACGAGATGAACTGAAGACAGGAGCGTTGATCGAGTCGCATTGCGGCCCACGGTTCAATATCAGCGTCACCGTGCGAGGGCTCGCCCTGGTGAGCCGAGAAACGGTCTTCCGAGGCAGCGCCTATTACCCACATTGCGTTGACCGTACGAACGAAGTCTATGAGAACCTGACCTGCCAAGCGCTCGCGACTACCTGGGGATTCCGCCCGTCCGGTCAGCTCGAGATCCCCTCATCATTGGCATGCACAAGCGGGCAAATCCCCCTTTCCACAACACGCTAGGAGCCTGTCCGACATTGCCTTCGTCTCAAGGTGAAGTAGATACGGCTTGCACCACCCCATACAAAAGCACTACTAGTTTTACGTGTAATTGTATTGCATTCATCAGTGTTCAGCGTGTAAGAGAGGGCTCATGACGTGGGGACTCAATAGCCGAAGAGGGGCAATAACGATAGGACTCATTCTGTTCTTGACGGGAGCAGCACAGGCTGAGGACGGTCGAGGTCAGTCCAACACTCCCCTTGAAGGGGCGTTTCGGTTTAGCACGGTCAAGACCTGCACGGATGTTGTCATCGGTTCCACGGCACACTTCTACTTCAATGGAACTATTATTTATGATGGAAGTGGGTCCGCGAAGCTTACGCAACAAGGAACACTGGTTCTACCAGGATCAACGTCGATGTCATTCGAAGAGACTGCCGACCTAACGTATTTCCTGAAGCCGAACGGGAGTCTCGTTCAGGAGGGAACATTCGTCGCAGCCGACCGATCCTATACCATCACGGGTGTTCGGATGGTTGGACAAATCGACGCACAAGGCACTATCGTGATGCTTAATGGCCCCATCCCTCCTGAGCAAGAAACGGTCACGGCCGCCGGAGGCGTGATCTCTCAGTATTTCTGTGGTGCTTCGGGAACGGCTATCCGGATGCGCTAAGCTGCAGCAGATTCCTTGTTCCCCTATCCTGTGATGAGTCAGTATTGAGAGATACCTCGGCAGGCCTCTCTTCTCAGCCCATCGAAGGTGGGATATCAGACTCGCGTGAGTATCGGGTACAATCCCTCACACCACATGGCTGGCTACTCTCATACACGGACATATGTGCGGTTTCCATTTTCTTCGCCGCTGATTATAGGTGGGGAATCCTATGTGTGCGAAGGAGTACTCCGAAACCTTTCCTTGCAGGGTTGTTCGATCGTTTCCGACCGTGAGCTAGCACTGGGCAGCATGGCACGTATGAGCCTCCTGTTACCCGATCAGCTGCGCGCATTACCGATTGAGATGGGCCGAATCATCTGGACTCAGGGGTCTGAGTGCGGGTTGGAATTCATGGAGTTATCCTTGGATTCGCGGTTACGTCTTAGTCGTACCCTACGAGTTGCGTTGATTGACTTCCTGAATGCCAGAACACTACGCGAATATGAGCGCCTTGTTGTGTAGATACCCTTCCGATCGATCCATCAACTGAAGGTCCCATGCACAGAGGCAATTTAACCATTGAGCCGGAGTCTCCTATGCACTCCACGTACACGGCTGCTACCAATAGGCAGCAAGCCTATGCATAAAACGGCTCACCTCTCTGAGTATGGGTGTACGGTTGCAAACCTGGAGGGCTGGCGAGTGAGAGCTGAGTAGAGGTCAAATAGAATGCCGTTCCATTATGGCTGCATGTTCTTGTAGGCAATGAAGGCCGAGATCACGATGGTCTTCTCAATCGCAGTGAGTTCAGGGATGTGGGAAGCAATCAGTTTGAACTCCGCCAACGTCATATGCCGTTGGCGTTTGATCCAATGCACCAACGGCTTCCAGAGAGGATTAAAATTCTGGAACCACCATCCGGGAACCAATCCGTCCATCGCATATTGAGCCGACATTCGTACGGCCTTGGGCTGAACGGTTATCGTTGAATGACCGGATGCCCCTTCATTCCTTTGCATGCTGAACAGTAACCGTGGACGAATCATACAGAAATAATCCCTGATACTCCCTCGTGTTAAGTTATCCCCTGTTTTCACAAACCGCTACATCGACATCACTCACGAGTTCATTCGACACCTCAAGCAAATCAAGTGCCATATTGCTAATATTTACTTTTACTAATAGTTTTAAAAATATGTATTTTAAAACCATGAGTGAGTGACTGTTTTTACACACAGAGTATTATTTTGGGACACACACTTCATTCAGACTTGTACTTCCGAACTCAGCCGAGATGGAGCCCGGCTGAGGAGAGGCTGCATGGCACTGCTGTTTTGCTTATATTTACGGACGTGTCAGGCTACGCTCTCCCCTGGCTAGCCATTCATACCAATCAGAAGAAGTGTTCTATTATGAGACAGTTCATTGCACGTTCTCAGACGAAATCATTCGTGCAATTGTGGGAAATTCTGGAATAGCAACACTCTAGATATAAATCGTCATCTTAATCCCTCTACATATAGTGTACTGATGGGTTCACAGGAGTGTTTCATTCATGAAACACTTTCTCGACTTTCTATAGGGATCACTTCGTTTCAATCAGAGCTAGGGAAGCTAAGTCCGTCATGTGACGTGATGGACCGGAAGAGGCATGATGTGGAGAAACAATTCGCGAACCGGCAGGCCTCAGACTTGGTGCAATAGAGTAGCGGCGATTGCAGCAGAAGGGCGATGAATGATGCTGCTAGGGAACTTGAGATGCTGGTTCAAACGAAGCTGCGACTGGGGATTCATTGATCATCACAGCACTCTGCTCACTCGGATGTGAGTTCCCACTGGGCTTGCGCCTCGTTTTTGTGGACACCAAGGGTTGTGTAAGCATCGGGGTGATCTTTTCAAGTCCATACTGTTTCAGCTTTCGATAAAGAGTCGAGCGGCTCACTTGGAGATCGCGGGCGATCCGACTCATGTTCCCACGATGGAGCGTAAGCGCTTTTACCAGCAATTCCGTCTCAATTCGCTGGTGGGCCGCGCGCAGCGAATCCAAGGAATCCGTGGCATGAAGATCTTCACAGCCCAGATCGAGGTCCTGACGAGTAATCTCCGCCCCTTCGCACATGACCACGGCCCGTCGGACTCGATTACTTAGCTCCCGTACATTGCCAGGCCAAGGGTGCGTACGCAGGGCCTCGATGGCCTGAGCTGAGAATCCACGAATCGGCTTGTGAGTCGTCGCTGCAGCTTGCTGAAGAAACACCATTGCCATCAGCAACGCATCTTCCCCTCGTTCACGAAGGGGCGGAAGATGAATATGCAAGACTCCCAGCCGATAATAAAGGTCTTCCCTAAATCGATTATGGTCGATCGCTGTTTTGAGATCGACATTGGTCGCTGCGATCACTCGCGTATCGACATGAAGGGTCTCCTGCCCTCCGACTCGTTCAAAGGTTCCCTCCTGAAGAAATCTGAGCAGTTTGACCTGTAAAGAAGGAAGAAGATCACCGACTTCGTCTAGAAACAAGGTCCCGCCGACTGCAGCCTCAAGCTTCCCCTTTTTTTGATGGACCGCTCCCGTAAAGGCCCCTCGTTCGTGGCCGAAGAGTTCGGACTCGAGTAAGGTCTCCGGAATAGCCGCACAATTGATCGGCACAAAGGGTCCTTGCTTCCGAACGCTTCGCGCGTGGATGGCCTGCGCAGTTAGCTCCTTGCCTGTGCCGGTTTCACCGGTCAACAGTACCGGCATCTCAGTCGCCGCAACTTTGGAGATTTTGTCGAACACCCCACAAATGGCCAGACTTGACCCAACCATGTCATTCATGACTCACTCCTCTCTTCCCGAACGTCCCAAGATATTTTCGGCTAGGTCATCCATTGTGACTCGCGCTAGGTTTTACAACGAGGTGTGTCACTGGCTCTCGCATCTGCAGTACGCTCGATTGAACTCCATGCACATGGCATCTCATTTGGCTCACCCATCATCTGGATCCTGGCAGACCAGGCACCAGATCTGAAAGGCCCCACTCAAGATACGGGCACTATTCGTCACCCAACCACGGACTATCGGATCTACTACATTATATCGTCAGTACAATTACGACATACGGCTCTATCTTATAGCACAATTACGCATGACGGCTCCAGTCACGAAACGTGCATGGCATACGTTGTCCTGAATGTACAAAACTCATTCAGAATACCGATGGTGTATGTCAACAGCGCCTGCCAGGGTGCCTCTCCGTCTTGGGGTAACAGAACATAGGGCCGCATGGATCTGCATTCTATTCGAAATGCGGCTCATCTTGCTCTCGTTTCGTACATCATCGTGAGTTGCTGAGAGACCGATGACCGGGTGGATATCGATGGGCAAGCCGGACTCCACATTCAACGCAGGTGGGTGACAAACGTCTTCACCCTGGAGCGAACAGACGCGACAGCGACGACACAACCAACTATGCTAATCTGATATGGTCTCGATCGGTCATAGCCTCAGTGCGATCGGCGAGTGCTCGTTTCCACACCGCTCCATCAAGATCCGGAGGATGAGATGTTCGGCTGGCTGACGAATCCTGAAATGTGGATCGCATTGGGAACCCTTGCGGCACTTGAGATTGTGCTTGGCATTGACAACATCATTTTCATCTCGGTCCTCGTCGCTCGGCTCCCCAAACACCAGCGTGACTTGGCCCGCCGGCTGGGGTTAGGGCTGGCCATGTTTGCACGGTTGGGACTTTTATTCTCGATTTCGCTCGTGATGGGCCTGACGGCGCCGGTATTCACCCTGCTGAATCAGGCGATCTCCGGCCGCGACATGATTCTGATCGTCGGCGGCCTCTTTCTCCTCGCAAAGGCCACACATGAGATCCACAATAGTCTGGAAGGAGAGACCGAACAAGCCGACACATCCGTCCCAGTCGGGCTGGGCATGATGCTCCTCCAGATCGCCATCTTAGACCTCGTGTTCTCTTTGGACTCCGTCATCACTGCCGTTGGACTGGTGAACGAAGTATCGGTCATGGCCACGGCCATCATTCTGGCCGTCCTCGTCATGATGTTCGCTGCTCGTCCCATCGGCGATTTCGTCGATGCCCATCCGACGATTAAAATCCTGGCTCTGTCGTTCCTTATCTTGGTCGGAGTGACCTTGATGGTTGAGGGCTTCGACGTGCACGTCCCCAAGGGCTACATCTACTTTGCGATGGCATTTTCAGTCACGGTGGAGATGATCAACATCCGAATCCGTGCACGCCATACGCCACCGGTGAAGCTCCACCATCGATACTCAGATGAAGTTTTGAAAGAAGACGGCTGATATCGACGTCTGTCTCCTACCCCTTCATACGGACCCCGGAGTCCTCGCCGAGAGTGGCGGCGCGAGATGTTCGAGCGGTTGCCGCTCTGCTTTCACACCAAGCCACAACTCGAGCACCGCCCCGAGCAACATCATGCCACCCCCGAGCAGATAACCGTAAAAGACACTGGCAGCGGATGTTTCAATCATCATTCCATAAATCCACGGTGCTGCAATGCCGGCTCCTTGTGCCACGATGAAGAAAAAGGCGATCGCCATCGCACGGATTTCCATCGGAAAGATTTCGCTGACTGTCAGATAGGCCGCACTCGCCCCGGCCGAGGCAAAGAAGAACATCAACGACCAGAGCAGCATCTGCGTCGACAGCGTCAATGTGTTCAGCCAAAATAGATAGCCTGTCACCGACAAAAGGACACCGGCAATTCCATACGTGAAGCTGATCATCACTTTGCGGCCGACCGTATCAAACAATCGTCCCAACAACAGCGGGCCAAGAAAGTTGCCGACCGCGAACGGCAAGAGGTACAACCCAACATCGCTGCTGGTCACTGCATAGTATGTGGTGAGCAGCAGCGGATAGGTAAATGAGATCGCGTTATACATGAACGATTGTGTCACCATCAGTCCAATACCCAATGCCGTCCGTCGAGGATACGACTGGAAGAGTTCTCGAGCCACAGTCATGATCGTGGCATGAGGCCGCGGATGAACCGTCATAGTGCCGTGAGGTTCCCTCAGTGCTGTTCCTCGATCTCGTACCACCTGCTGTTCAATCTGCGACACAATGACTTCTGCCTCAGGCACACGCCCGTGCGTCATCAGCCACCGTGGGCTTTCAGGAATCACACGCCGAACGATGATGATCGCCACGCCCAGCACTGCACCGAATACAAAGCACAGCCGCCAGCCGACTGATTCAGGAAAGATCGCGGGATCCAGTAACAGCAAGGTCAACAGTGCGCCGGCAGCCGAGCCAAGCCACCACGTCCCGTTGATCGCCAGATCGGTATGCCCTCGGTTTCGGGCGGGAATCAATTCATCGATGGCCGAATTGATTGCAACATATTCCCCGCCGATGCCGGCACCGGTCAAAAATCTGAAAACCATGAAGCTCATGAGGTCCCACGATAACGCCGTCAATACCGTCGCCGACAGATACAAGGCCAAAGTGATCATGAACCATTTCTTTCGACCTTGCCGATCCGTGAGATACGAGAAGAGGAGTGCTCCAACGACCGATCCTGTCAAATACGCAGAGGCCGTGAGTCCGACTTCTGAGCGTGTGAGATGTAATGTGTTCGGGTGGGTCAACATCGGGCCGAGTGCAGCCACGATGGATACTTCCAGTCCATCGAGCAACCAGGTCACTCCAAGCGCCCAGACGATTCGCCAGTGCCAGCGCGACCAGGGCAATCGATCTAGACGTTGTGGAACCGCCGTTGTAATAGGAATGCCCCCATCGAAAGTCATGCGACCATCCTAGCACGGTGGCGGACACATCGAGGGGTAGAGACGGAGAGACAGGTAAGGAGCTACAGCCAGTCTTGAAACACTATTCGTCTGGCTCTTGGATGGGACCGGCCCATTCGCCACGAGTCAGCGAAACTTCTTGGAATCCTCCATCCGGCCATTGGAACTGTCCGGCCTCATCGACAAGGACGATGAAGGCATCCGCTTCATGAGCCTTCCCGCGAAACCAATACCAGCCAGGTTGGGTTGGTTTGTCCGTACTCCAACGATACGTCGACATCAGTGGTTCCTCACACGAGTTGAGATTCGCCATTCCTCAGCCTCGTTCCGTTCTGGTACATTGTTCGAGCCAATGGATGACCGTATCACGTCATGTCGAGACTTCCAATAGAAGAAATTCTCCCCGAGATTCATCGAGCACTGGCGACGGGTCAGAATGCGCTCATCAGCGCCCCGCCAGGATCAGGGAAAACGACCTGCATCCCGTTGGCACTGCTGAACGCCCCCTGGCTCGCCGGGAAAAAACTACTACTGCTTGAGCCTCGGCGACTTGCGGCACGAGCTGCCGCTCGCTACATGGCAAAGCAGCGTCAGGAGCGCATTGGAGAAACCGTCGGCTATCGCATGCGGCTTGACACCAAGGTGGGCCCAAACACGAGACTCGAGGTCGTGACCGAGGGGGTGCTGACCAGGCTGCTGCAACAGGATCCGTCGCTTGAGACCTATGGAATCGTCATGTTCGATGAATTCCATGAGCGCAGCGTCCAGGCCGACCTGGGACTGACTCTCTGTCGTGAAACGCAACGGCTCTTCCGCCCCGACCTTCGCCTGCTGGTCATGTCCGCAACGCTCGACTGTGGCCAAGTCGGCACATTGCTCAATGAGGCGCCGTTCATGACGTGTCACGGCCGTATGTTTCCAGTCGAGACTCGTTATTTGGATCAGCCCCTCGCCGGACGACTCGATGTGGCCATCACACAACTGATCCGACACTCACTCTCAAAGGATCAGGGGAGTCTGTTGGTCTTTCTCCCTGGAATGGCAGAGATCCGCCGAGTTGAACGGATGCTACAGGACGCCAACCTTGGCCCCTCCGTACGCATCGCCCCGCTGCATGGTGACCTGCCGCAGGAGCAGCAGGATGCCGCCATTCGCCCCTCGGCTCTCGGAACACGAAAGATCGTGCTCGCCACATCCATCGCAGAAACAAGTTTGACGATTGAGGGCGTGCGGGTGGTCATCGACTCTGGTCGGCTCCGACAACCTCGCTTCGATCCACGTTCAGGTTTAACACGATTAGAAACGATTCGTGTCACGCAAGATTCAGCCGAACAACGCCGTGGTCGGGCCGGCCGATTGGAACCAGGCCTATGCTATCGACTCTGGACGGAACGAGAGCAGGCCACCCTGACGACCCACCGTCCGCCGGAAATACTGGAGGCTGATCTGACACCGTTGTTGCTCGATTTGGCTCAGTGGGGCACTCAGAATCCCATGGACTTGTCATGGCTGACGCCTCCTCCGGAGGCTGCAATCGCACAGGCCAACGATCTCCTGATCAGACTCGAGGCGTTCACGGCAGATGGTCACCTCACGAATCATGGCCGGGCCATGACTGATTTGCCCGTACACCCTCGTCTGGCTCATATGCTGCTCAAATCCGTTCCACGCGGACTTGCGGGCCAAGCTTGTGAATTAGCGGCGCTATTGAGTGAACGCGAAATTCTGCATGGTTCACGTGAACTACACACAGTCGATCTGCGGATCAGGCTTGATGCCTTGCGAGGAGACTATGATTCGACTTCCGGTCTGACAGTGGATCGGGCTGCCGTTCATCGAGTGAAACAAACCGCTGAACTTTGGAGACGGCAACTTGCCGGCCTCTTCGGGCGGTTACAACAGACTGACGATTTTGACCTGTCTCGGAACGCTGGACTACTACTTGCGCTGGCCTACCCAGATCGAATCGCGAAACGACAGTCTGGTGATGAACCTCGCTACCTACTCGCCAATGGGCGCGGTGCCAGATTCATACGGCCAGACCTCTTAAGCAAGGAGCCATTTCTCGTCATCGCTGACCTGGATGGAGCCACGCAGTGGGCAGGGATCACCCTTGCGGCTCCCGTTGCCGCCGAAGACATTGCATCATTGTACCGTGACCAACTGGTCGAAGAGCAATCAGTCGTGTGGGACGAACGGCTCGGGGCGGTTCGAGCGTTGCGTCGCCGTCGGTTCGGAGCGGTTGTGCTCACAGAAGAAGGGATTTCAAATCCTGAGCAGCAGCTCGTCACGACCGCCCTGCTGCAAGGGATTGGTCAAGCAGGACTGCAGACACTCCATTTTACTCCAGAACTCACTCAATGGCTCACTCGCATTGCCTGGCTGAAACAGCTCGAAGGGTCGGATTCGGAATGGCCTGATCTTTCAGAAGAAACACTGTTACAGACATTGGGGACATGGCTCGGTCCATTTGTGTCAGGCATGACCACCCTCAACGCCGTGACCAGGATGGACATGAGTACTCCCTTGCACGCCATGCTCACATACGAACAACATGCACGTCTTGATCGGCTGGCTCCGACCCATATCACGGTACCGAGTGGTTCCCGTCTCCGCCTGGACTACAGCGCGTCAGGTCCTCCGGTACTCGCAGTCCGGTTACAAGAGATGTTCGGCTGTCAGGAGACACCCCGAGTTGCCGGTGGTCGCGTTCCCGTGATGCTACACCTCCTCTCACCGGCCAAGCGACCGATGCAAGTCACACAAGATCTGGGTGGTTTCTGGAAACGAGCATACCAAGAGGTGCGAAAAGAGCTACGAGGCCGATATCCCAAACACCATTGGCCAGAGGATCCCTTGAATTACGCGCCGACCGCCAAAGCTAAACGGCGTGGGGAATGAGGATCATCAACTCCTGCGATTCTGCTCCCATTCACGAAACGCCGCCAAGTCTTGTGCGAGACTATGAAGCAGCAACGCCAGGATTGCGGCATCATCGATCAGGCCGATTCCCGGAATGAAGTCCGGTATCGCATCTACAGGACTCAGGATATAGAGGATCCCCACGGCAACTGATGCGAGGGTACGCACGGACAGACCCCGGTAGCTGCCTCGCTTCCACTCGTTGAGCAATCGAATCAGTAGCGGAAGGTCGGCCCACAGATGGCCGATCGTGCGGAGCATCTCAAAGAACCGGTTGAAGATCTTCATC